>CAYPDC010000009.1:0-58922 GCA_964409355.1 uncultured Cyanobacterium sp. | reverse complement strand
GAGTCCTCCGCCTGCCTGAGTTGGGAGTTAGGAGTTGGGGAGGCATGGGGTGATGGGGTGATGGGGTGATGGGGTGATGAGGTGATGGGGTGATGGGGTGATGAGGTGATGAGGTGATGAGGTGATGGGGTGATGAGGTGATGAGGTGATGGGGTGATGGGGTGATGGGGTGATGGGGAAGAATACCTGACACTTGACACCTAAAACCTCACGACTAATAACTAACGTCATATTAAAACATTTTTGAACGCCATTTATTCAGGGTTTGTTGCCCAATGGAAGCAACGGTTTCTAACTCAGAAATTCTTTTTTCTAAGTAAATAATGGTTTGTTTTTGTTGCTCATTAATCATGGTTAATTGATGTGATAGATTCTGATTATAAGTTGTTTGATTTACTCTTTTTTCTAAGTCATAAACTTGATAATTTTTTTCTTCTAATTGATGTTTTAACTGTTCAATTAACATGAGATCATCTTTTTCTTTTTCCTTTGATTTTAATACTGACTCATTGGCTATTTTCAAATCATTTTCCAAGGGATTAATTTTTGCTTCTAAAGATGCGATCGAGCTGCACCACTTCGTGATCGCGCCTTCTTTCTCATTAATAACCTGTTGTAATTGTGCTATTTTTTGTTCAGAATCGTTGTGAGTATTTTGAGCATTTTGCAGTTGAGTTTCTAAGGCTTTAATGGTGCTTAATGTACTATCTAATTCCTTTTGAATAGAGGTATTAATTTCCTCTTGTTTAGCTAACAAGTTTTTTTGAGTTTCTAACTCTTTTTCTAAAACGCTAATCTTATTTTTATAATCAGCTAATTCTTGAGTATTATCGCTAATATTCTCTTGGGGTTGATGGGCTGAATTATCATCATTAAAACTAGCAGTAGAATTAGGCTCAGAAGTATGGTTAGAAAGAGAAATAGAACCATTTAAAAGTCCTTCAAATAAGGCTGATCTGGTTAATCCCATTTGTTTTGTGATAATATCCATCGCATCTTTGGCTTCAGGAGTGATAGCTAAATTTACTGTTGATTTGGGATTGCTTAAACCTGTTGTTGTTTTAGCCTTTCTTCTAACCATAGTTATTTTATACCTTCAATAAATTATAATTGTATTTTATGTTGAGATTATGGTATTATAGATTACAATTTTTTGGCAAATAATGCAATAAATCTTTATAGAACTTTATATATTAATCAGTTAGGGGTTAGGAGTAAAGAGTGAGGAGTTTTTTAGAGCTTATTCCTCATTAGAATCATTCTTATCTCGTTTTAATTCTTATTTGGGTTTAATTCTTTTTTTATGTCGAAAATGATTGTAGTCAAAATTGGTACATCTAGCTTAACTCTTACGGAAACAGGTAATTTAGCCCTTTCAACCATTGCTAGTTTAGTGGAAACATTAACGAATTTACGTCAGGAAGGGAATAAAGTTATTTTAGTCTCATCGGGTGCGGTGGGAGTGGGATGTGCTAGACTTTGTTTAACAGAACGTCCTCGTAATCTCAACATTAAACAGGCGATCGCAGCCGTAGGGCAAGGAAGACTAATTAGAATTTATGATGATTTATTCAGTAATTTAGGACAACCCATTGCCCAGATTTTGTTAACCAGAAGGGATTTAATGGATCGAAATTCATACCTTAATGCTAACAATACTTTTAATGCTTTATTTGAATTGGGAGTGATTCCCATTGTCAACGAGAATGACACCGTTGCCACAGAAGAATTAAAATTTGGCGATAATGACACCCTTTCGGCATTAGTAGCGAGTTTAGTGGAGGCGGATTGGCTATTTTTGCTGACAGATGTGGATAAACTTTACTCGGCGGATCCCCGTATTGTACCCTCTGCCATACCCATTGATCTAGTGAATAATGACGAATTTGAGCAATTAGAAGTTAATGTGGGCAATAGTGGCAGTGGTTGGGGGACAGGTGGTATGATAACGAAATTAAGGGCGGCGAAAATTGGTTCTAGTGCCGGGGTGACAACGGTAATTACCAACGGCAAAACCCCTTCTAATATTCCTAAAATTATAGCTGGAGATGCGATCGGGACTAGATTTATTGCTCAACCGAAGACAGAGAATGCCCGTAAACGTTGGATTGCCAATGGTTTAGTATCAACAGGGAAACTGTATTTAGATGATGGTGCAGTAAAAGCGCTTTGTTTGCAAGGGAAATCATTACTAGCGGCAGGAATTACTGCCATTCAAGGCTATTTTAACGTATCTGAAGCGGTGGATATACTTAATGCTCAGGGGCAAATTATTGGCAAAGGGATAGTAAATTATAACTACGAAGAATTAGATCAAGTAAAAGGGCAAAAATCAGCCAATATTCCCCAAATTTTAGGTTATAAAACCCCTGATACTGTGATTCATCGGGATAATCTTGTCATATTTAACGTAAATGGCAAAAGAAGTCCCTAAACAAGTGCGAAGCGGATTAGTGGATGAATTGTGCATCGACAAAAAAATGTTTTGTTTGATGATATTTTTCAGACAAAATTTGGGCTAGAAGCCCAAACTACAGAGAAAAATTAAGATTTTTCCCCGATACACCCCTAGCAACTATAACATAGGGTGAGAGTCAGGAATCGTGCTTGGGAAAAACTCGATGGGGAATACCATGTGCAATCAAATCTATGGGGCATTGATAGGTTGCTTGGATCATTTCTGCGGTAATGAGCTTATCTTCATGATAGTATAAACTGCGATTTAAACAAGCAATGGTTTTGACATAGCTAGAAATCGCCGCTAAGTCATGGGAAATTAGCAAAATCGTCATATATTCGTTTAATTCTTTTAATAGTTCGTATATATTGTTTTGTATTTTTGAGTCCACATTAGCAGTAGGCTCATCTAATAGTAATATCTGCGGTTTAGTGGCTAAGGCACGGGCAATATATACTCTCTGTCTTTCCCCCCCCGATAATTCACCGATAGGGCGCGATCGCAGCTTTGTCATTCCTACTTGTGCCAGAGAGTGATTAACTATTTCTTCATCGTGATGGTTATAGGGTTTAAAGATATGTTTTGTGGATAATCTCCCCATTCTCACGACATCTTCCACTAAAATAGGGAAGGTGCGATCGAACTCTAAGGCTTGAGGCACATAACCGATATATTTTCTGCCTCTATTAACGGGGAAATCAAGGATTGAAATTTCTCCTTTTCGGGGTTTAATTAATCCTAATAAAGTCTTTAAAAGAGTCGTTTTTCCGCCTCCATTTGGTCCAATTATACCGATAAAATCTTTTTCCTTTATTTGAAAATTAATATCTTTTAAAGCGGGATTTTTACCATAATTAACAGAGATATTTTTTAGGCTAATTACCACATTATTATTCATTATTCATTATTCATTGCTTTTGCTAATTTATCCGCAGTAGCTAACATATTTTCAGACCAATTTTGAGCTAAATCATCTAATAAAACAATTTCTGCACCAATTTCTTTGGCAAAGATTTCCACCGTTTTACTATTAAATTGGGGTTGGGCAAAAACTACCCTAATATTTTCTGCTTTAGCTTTTTTAATTAAATTAGTAAATTCGGCGGATGTTACCTCTTGTCCTTCAAATTCTAAGGGGATTTGTTCAAGATTATATTCCTTTGCAAAATAACCCCAAGCAGGATGATAAATAATAAATTTACGCTTATTAATAGGTGTTAATTTCTCTTTTATTTGTTGATCAATTGTATCTATTTCTGCTAAAAATTTCTTGAGATTTTCTTGGTATATTTGCTCATTTTCAGGATTGATTTTAACCAAACCTTGATAAATATTTTCTGCCTGAATTTTTGCTAATTTAGGAGATAACCAAATATGAGGATCAGGGGATTCATTTTCAGATTTATGATCTTTATTTTCGTGATTATGATCATGATCGTGATCGTGATCATGTCCTAATAAGGGGATTTTTTCAATACCATCCCCTGCATTAATCATGACTATTTGGGGGTTAGCAGTGGTAATTTTATCTAACCATACTTCTTCAAAAGGTACACCAATGGCAATATAAGCATTAGAATCTGCTAATTGGTTAAGTTGTTGCGGTAATGGTTCGTAAGTATGAGGCTCTAATCCCGGTCCGATCATAACATTAACATTAACCAATTCACCGCCAATTTTTTCAGCAAAGTATTTTTGCGGAGGAATCGTCACAGTTATATTGAGTTTTTCCTGCTGATTTTCGGCTTGATTTTGACTTATTTCAATGTTATTTCCACTGGGTGTTATTTCTGTTTTTTCTTGTCCACAAGCAACTAAATTAAATACTGTTAATATTAATGCAATTCTAATTATAGGTTGACTAATTTTGTTCATACTTATTTCTCAAAATCACCATTATATATTATATCTAATGGCTTTTATTTTGTTTTGTTTATCTGTTCATCTGAGCGTTTATTCATGATAAGTCTTCTATGGGATTTTTTAGATTATTATACAAATAAGAGTCAGAATTACTATTTGATAAATGTGAAAAAATATCTGGCTCTTCTACAGTAGTAATGATAAATTATTAGAAAATAATTGCTATAAACTTTATAAAATAAGAGGTAAATTATAACAAAAATGCAATTTTTATAAATTAACAGTTTTTCTTTAACCTGACACCTTTTCCTAACCGTTAATTTACATACTCAAAGTCAAAAAGCCAAATATCTTTTTATTTCTGGCATAATGTTTATAAACGGCTGTATTTTTTAGGAATAGTTCGCCAATTTAAACTAATAATTGAATTTAATTTAGTAGATTTGAGTAAGTTTTATAGAGCGCAATTCATGAATCAAAGTCATAAATATCAATCAGAAAACGAATTTTTAGCCAACTATGATCCTAGTAAATTTGATCGAGCCTCCACTTCCGTAGATACGGTAATTTTCACGGTTTTCGACTCTGCATTGCAAGTATTATTAGTCAAAAGAGGGGAGTACCCGTACAAAAATCAATGGAGTTTAGTGGGAGGATTTATCGATTTAGACAATGACAATACTTTAGAAGATACGGCAAAACGAAAATTAGAGGAGAAAACAGGAGTAAAAACACCCTATTTAGAGCAATGTTTCACTATTGGCAATAAACAACGAGATCCCAGGGGATGGTCTGTAACAACGGTTTATTTTGCCTTGTTACCCTCAGAAAACATCCGTTTAAGTGCGGGGAAAGGAGCTATTGCTATCAAATGGTCCGCCATAAAGGATAATAAAATTCAAGAATCTCTAGCCTTTGATCATAGTCAGATTTTAGAAAGCTCGATCGCCCGTTTGCGTAGTAAAGTATTATACACATCTCTCCCTGCTTATTTGATGCCTGAAAAATTCACCCTTAGAGATTTACAAACAGTGTATGAAATAATACTAGATTGTCCTTTAGAGACAAAATCATTTCGCCGTAGAATCGAGAGGGCGAACATTCTTGAAGCCACAGGAGAAACCCGTCAAGATGTTAAACGCCCTGCCCAATTATACCGTTTAAAACCAAATATGGATACCTACTTCTTTTTGAGAAATCTTGAAGCACCAAAGTTGGGAATTAGGAGTTAGGAGTTTGGGAGTTGAGATACTTCAACTATAAATTGATAAAGGTCTTGTGGTTGATGAGGGTAGTCGAATTACCCTCAATAACTGTTCGGAGTTAGCAGAAAAACTAGATAAATTTATACCTTTGCCTCAAAAGCAACTCCTTCATTAGTAAAACCAAAACCTCCAGCCATAATCGAGTTATATTCATCTTCAGTGACATACATATAAGCCCCCGGAATGGTTTGAAGTCGCAGAATATCCGTTTCTTCTTGACTTTGAGCACCATAGGTATAAAAAGATAATCCCTCTTCCACAAAGCTAGAGTTACTTGCTAGTATCTGTAAACGTTCTTCCTCTCCTACATAGAGATAAGATGCAGAGGCATTTGTATTGCGAAAACGGTATATCGGTTCTAAATTGTCTTGGGATTCGAGGGAGGCATTAAAAGCGACACCTTCATCGACAAAATTATAACCGCCGTTAAGAATACTTTGACGTTCAGTTTCATTTACATATAGATATGTACCGTTACCCGTCCGAAAACGGTAGAGGGGATCATTTAGTAAAGTGGGATTTTTTGTCATATCTGAAGAATTGGAGATCCCTTGAACTGGATCTGCAAACTGCATTTCTAGTTCGATAACTAAATCATTAAAGTCTCGATCGAACTCTTGCAAACTATCCTCTAAGGCAAAATTATTTTCCCCCACTGAGATGATATGACTCAAACCGTTAGGATTAGCTTCAGGGAAGGCAAAGTAAGTGACTTGTTCTCCTGCCACATTAACAGTAAAGTAAGGAGCATGAATCTTTCCGCCCATAAACGATGACTCATAATTTTCTGATCCAGAATCTGTTGATAGTTGAGAAACATCAAAACTCATTTTCTCAAAATTATCCGCCAAGATAATGGAAGAGTAGCGAGGATCATCGGGGAAAATTAATTCACCATCTTGGGGAGATGCGATCGCCCCAGAAAAATCAGTGATAGGATAAAAACCAAAAGTTAAAGGACGATTTTCGGTATTGGCAAAAACATTGATCTTATTAATTAACTCCTTAGTTACCAAGGTGCTAGTATCAAAAACATTAACCTCCTCGGTTTGGGGCTGTGCAATAATAGACTCAAAACCCTTCACAGGACCACTTAAACCAGCAGAAATGCTAGAACCATCCTGAAAAGAGTATTGTATATCAAGGGCATTAGCAAAAGTAAAAAAGTCCTCATTACCCACGGAAAACTCGATTTGAGGATTATCTTGGAAAATAGAGCCATCCTTAACCTGATAAAAAGCATATTGCCCATTAGTTTCCACAAAAAGATCGCGATCGATCTCCACCGAAGAAAAACCATCCACGTTAGTAGAAAACAAACTAACAGCCCTTGTTTTTACCTGCTCTAAATAACCAGTATCATTAGGACTAACCCCATTAATCAAACCATTTTGGTCATCCACAGAAAAAATACCGTATTCAGAGACACGATCGGTAAACCCATCAGCAGTAAATTTCAGCACAATACCGATACCCCCAGTATTAATACCATTGTTAACCGTTAAAATCCCCTCGGCGGAAGTATCTAAAGCTACCGTTAACTCAGGCGCACTGGTAAAGAGATTGGTTAAAGTCTCCAAACCCTGCTTTTGCAATTCATAAAAACTAGAAGAAGGTTCATCAGTTACATAAAATACCGCACTACCATCAGCTACCCCATTACCTACTAATAAAAGTCCGAATTGAGAATCAAACTCTTTAAAATAACTTGAGGAGAAATGTTCTGTAGTAGCTGGTCCACTATCATATTTTTGAAATAATATCCACTGATCAGGCACAGCAAGATTTTCATAAAACTCGAAAATTAAAGCTCCTTCTTCCTGTAAAGTATTTTCTTGCAATTCTGTGAGAATACGATTCATCTCATCTCTGGTATTCGGTTTTGCTTGAAATCGACCCACTAAAGTAATATCAGAAACATCCCCAGAAGAATTTTTTGAGGGATTAATAGTATCTAAAGCTACATCAGTCGTGCCGATTTGGTCAACCTGTGCAATAAAATTTCGGTAAGAATTAGTTTTACTAAAATCATCTACATCAGAATATTCATTCCAATATTCGATAATAAAGTAACCGTTAGGGTTATTGGGATCTTGATAATATTCACTGTAAATGTTGCCTCTATAATCTTGGGCATCTTCGCTGTAGGCACTAAGTAGAGACTCTAACTCATCAGCATTATCAGTATTATCGAGAGTAATATAAATGCGATTAATTACTTGAGGATCAAAAGGAGTGGAAAAATTAACCGATTCAGAGGGTGCATTGGGAGCAGGGGCAGGATAATATAAATCAGCATTAGGATCTCTTGCATCGGTATTCCACGGCTGTGGTAACTCAATATTCCAAAAATCTGGGGGGACTAACGGTAAAGCCTCATAATCTTTATATACTGGGGGATTCCAGTTTCCACCTTGCTCTAAGAAATCGCCAAAATTGCCACTCATAGCGACATAATAATCGGGAAAGACATTTTTATAGTCAACAAATCTTTGTTGATTACTGTTGGCATCTTCTGAACCAATGGTTTTATTGTACAAACTACCATAGAGGGCGGCTTGTTCGGAGGTATCATAAAATCTCCCGATACGAGGCTCAGGCAAAGTGAAAAATTCTTCGATTCCCCCTTCAGGATAACCATTTTCAATATCCCTTGACCAAATAGTAAGAAATACTAAAGGTTCACCTGTGGGGCTAATGTTGCGGTAAGCGTGGGCGTAACCTCTCGGTAAAAAAACCGCTTGTCCGGGGGTTAAATGGGCATAATAGAAATCTTGTACCTTATCTTTACCTAAAGCAGGAGGTCCATTATATTCAGGGGGTATAAGGGGATCGCCATTTTCATCGGAGGGAAATTCGAATAAATCGTAAGCATCCTCAGAAGGAGACATGACCCATGAATCCATCTCTCCTTGTAATAAAATAAACCACTCATCTTCTGCCCAATGAATATGGGGAATAGGACCTGCATTGAAGGGGGTGACAGTAGTGCTAATGGTAAAAGGACGATTTAACTCCGATGTACTAATAGATTCTAGTTGTACTGGTTCATCGTTATCTCCTCTTAAGGGGGTATTGTCAACATTAATCTTATCGATGTCAACACTAACGGTTAAAAACTGTTGTGCTTCTCCGGCGGGGAAAGAATCCCATTGATAGGAGTTGGGAGAATCGAGGGTGGGAATACCAGTATAAAAGGGAAGATCCCCTCCATTGGGTAAGTTGAGGGGGTTATTGCCTGAAATTGCTTTGATAAAGTTATCGAACTCTAAGTTTCTCGTTAAAGGTAATCCTATGTTACGGGGAAATTCATAGTAGGGTGCTTTATTATAGGAAGCATTTTCATTGTAGCGATCGAAATCTGTAAAGGAAGGAACAACATAATTTCCCGCTAAACTGGGATCACCGAATCCGGGTATGGCTGAATGAGAATGATCGTGATTATGATGATTATGATTATGTACTTGAGTGGTAGGTTGTAAATTAGCAACAAAAGTGTTATCTATTCCTGAACCCTGAATGACACCATCTAAGTCGTTTAATCCTGAATCAGGAGTTGTATGAATTCTCACCAATAAATCAAGGGATTCTTGGGTGGTATCTTTTTGGTTAAATTCTTCCGCAAAATCCGTTACTACCATCCCAGCTTCGGTATCAGATACTTCCCACATACCTGTGATGGTAATAATGCCGTTGGGATTAACGGTAATGGTGCGATCGTCCAAATCTTGATCGGGATTGATCACTCCCAACGCCTTCGCCCCTGTTGATACTTGGTGAATGTGAAGACCACTTATATCTGTAATTTTTAAACCATTTATTTCAATGGTATAAGTTAAAGTGTTTCCGATGGGATCAAATAAAAAATTGGCTACTGCGTCCGTCATCATACATCTATTTTTTTGGTCAAGATTTTTATCAGTTTAACCCCAAACTGCCCACTTTAGACATCTGGGAAAAATTAAGATTTTTCCCTATCTCCTGACTTCCGACTCAGATACGAATTAGTTTATTTTTGCCAATAGTCTTGCCATTTAGCGACTCCACTAGAGGCGAGAATCCAACGTCTAATGCTTCTATTTTCTCGGATAATTTCACCATTATTTTTCTTGATGACATATTTAAAAGCAATGGCTTTTCCTGCCGATTCATTAAAGGATATTTCCCCAAACCATGTATTTTGATTGATATACTCTAAAACGTAAATTTTCGACTCATCCCAGTTGCCTAATTCTGGACAATCCCCTGTAACTGCGATCGCATCTCCAAAACTGGTTTGAACACCATTAACTTGAACTCTGACAATAATTTTCCCTTGTACTTTTTCCCCAATATGGTTAAAAATCAAGACTTCTTGAGGGGGTAGATATAAATTTTCAATACTATTGTTATAAACCTCAGTTTTGGTATTTGTCAAAGTACAAAAATATTCTCCATTACTCAGCCCCACATTGTCTAATCTGATATGCTGTCCTTGACTGGATTTGTTAAAACAGACTAAACAACGAAAATCACGATATTGTCTTAAAAAGCAGAAAATATCCTCATTAATATATTTTTCCGTCTGACTACCTAAACAAACCGCAGGATTAATCCGTCTTAACTTCGACAACTTAGCGATGGTTTGATAAACAGGAGTATCAGTATCCCATCTATCCATCATCGGACGATTATAGGGATCTTCTCCCCCATTGGTGTCGTTATGTAAATATTGCTCTGTACCGTAGTAAAGACAAGGGATACCTCGACAAGTCATAATCAAGGCTACCGCTAAACGTAAGGCTTTACCATCAGGGTTTAAACTCCCAAAACGAGACATATCATGATTGTCAAAAAAAGTAATCAATTCCGTAGCCGTATCATATTTATAGTCGAGATCAAATACTTCTTGGACAAGATGAAAACCGCCGGGGGTATTTTTCCCTAAACACTCACGAATCGCACCAGATAAACCAAAATCGAGGATAGACATTCCCGACTGATTGGCAAATTGGGGAGAACTACCATCCCGAGGATTACTAAACCCCCACTCTCCAAAAGCGAACAAATCTGGGCGATGGGTTTTTAAATCCCCTAAAAATTCCTGCCAAAACCACAGAGGCATATGTTTAACGGTATCAATTCTCAAACCATCAATCCCTTGATCTAACCATTCTTTAATGGCAGACTTGATGTAATTACGATAGTTGATATTTCCTTCATTGAAAGTCGCTAAACCCATCATTTCATAATGTAACAATTGATCTTCATTATTCCAATCTGTGATACCGGGATTGTGATAGTACCAGTTATCAACATCATTATAAAAGTCAGCGATTAATACTCCATCATCATAAAGTTTTCCTTTTTCCCCACCGACATCAGGACTGCTATGGTTGCAAACAATATCTAAAATAATCTTAATCCCCAAACTATGAGCTTTATCAATTAAACGACGAAAAGCCTTACATCCTCTCAGGGTGTTATCTTCTCCTAATGCTAAAAAGCGAGGATTAATTCTCTTAAAGTCTTTCGTCCAATAACCGTGCATAGCGGCGGAGTTAAGTAGCAAAGATTCCACCTGTTCAAATAGAGGGGAAATCCACAAAGCGGTTACTCCTAATTGCTTAAGGTAATCTAGTTTACAGACTATCCCCTCTAAATCACCGCCCCAATATTTCCCCCAATAGTTGCGATCGAGATCATATAATTGAGGATTAGGACCGGGATTATTATTTTTATCCCCATCAAAAAAACGATCTACAATGACAAAATAAATGGTTTCCTGACGAAACTCGATCGCCCTTGTAAAAAGAAACTCCCATTCAGGAGATTGAGAAGATTGAGACTCGGAAAGAAATCCTCTCGCCGCACTACTTAAATCTTGTTCAGATGATGTTTTGATAACGTTGTTCACAGGTTTAATCTTGAGAATTCCATAGTATAATGAGAGCGGGACTATTGTAACACCCTAAACTGTTGCTAATTTTTGGCAGTAAATTGGTCGAAAATCTATGGAGTTGATTTATAATAGCCCCATTGAAATATTAGAATATAAAAGTTCCCCTATGAATGTTAAGTTTATTGTACTAGTAGGAAGATATAAAATTAAGCCCGAAAAAAGAGAACGATTTTTAGAATTAGCATTGGCAGGAGTGGAAAAGACTCGCCAAGAAAAAGGTAATATTAGTTATAGTTTTTACGAAGAAATCGGAGTAAACAATTCATTTATTTATTTTGAAGAATGGGAAAGTAGAGAAGCTCTTGCAGAACACTTAAAACAACCCTATATTATTCCCTTACTAGATGAATTTGCGGATTTAGTCGAAGGACAAGCCGATGTCAAAATCTATGATGTAAGTAATTATACTCAAGGATTATAGATTAGATACATCCTATTTTGACTAAGAGCAGATAGTACGCCAAAACTTTTATTGTAAAGCATTGGCAGATGAGACGAGAAGCTCACATTTCAGTAGAACGAATGTGAGTACTTCACTTGCATAACCTCCTGAACGTTTACGAATAATGAATAATTATAAACTCCGAACTCCGAACTCAATTAACGGGTTTAACTGCTTCCAGCGAAAAGCCTTTTTTCTTCAATTCCTCTGCTAAAAGGACACTATTTCTCACTCTATCCACAAATAAAATGCCGTGAAGGTGATCCATTTCGTGCTGAATTACACGGGATAGTAACCCAGAGGCTTTGATTTTCTGTTTTCTACCTGACTCGTCTTTGTAGGTAACTTCGATATTACGAGGGCGAATCACATCGAGAAAAACGTTAGGAATACTTAAACATCCTTCTTCAGCGACACATAAGTCTTTACTGAATTTGTTAATTTCAGGGTTAATTAACACTATTGGTTGAGATGCTGGGTTATCTGGTTGACAATCAATGACGATCATTTGTTTTTGTACACCAATTTGAGGTGCTGCTAAACCAATACCATTTTCTGTGTACATGGTTTGTAACATTTGCTTGGCTAATTCTCGAATGCCGTCATCTACTTTATTAATCCTTTTCGCATTTTGTCGGAGGGTGCGATCGCCCAAGTAATGGATTTGTAAGGGGGGAATCGGTAATTTTTCTTTTTCTATAGTTGTTAAATTCATAATTTACTGAAAATATAATATTTATTGATTTGATGTTAGGTGTTAGATAATCATTCTTAATTACTAATTCCTAATTGAACTTCGTCTATATTGATCTTAACTTGATCTTTTACTTTTATCAGCTTATTAGGCTTAGACGGCGATCCAACAAACACTATTAAACAATGAAAACTTCTAGCTTATCCGTAAAAATGACAATTAATCTCGATCGCATCGGTTGTCAAAAAAAGAAAATGTGTTCTATATTAGCAATAAATAGATAGAATAAAAACTATGCACAAAATTTTATCATTGACTTGAGTCTATTGATGCTGATGTTTAAGCTAAATTATGAGCAAATTTGAATAGATGGATAAAATTACTTTAATTTGGTTAGCTTTACCTTTTCTCGCAGGTTTTACAATATATTTATTGCCCAAATACTCTAATTATTTAAGTGTAGGAGTATTATTAATATCGATTTTTTATCCTGCTTGGTTGTTGACATCAGGAGAAGATTTAACCTTGCGATTATTAGATAATTTTGGCGTTACCTTATTTATAGATCAACTTAGCGGTTATTTTATTCTTACTAATTGTCTGGTTACTCTTGGAGTTTTACTCTATTGTTTATCGGAAGAAAGAAAGGTTTTTTTCTATACTCAAATGATGATTCTTTATGGTAGCGTTAATGCCTGTTTTATTGGCTATGACTTTATCAGTTTTTATGTTGCCATTGAGGTGATTAGTATTGCTGCTTTTCTGATGATGGTTTATCCTCGTAGCAATAAAAGTATCTGGATAGGATTGCGATACCTTT
The DNA here is from genome assembly GCA_964409355.1 of uncultured Cyanobacterium sp. Classification (GTDB taxonomy): domain Bacteria; phylum Cyanobacteriota; class Cyanobacteriia; order Cyanobacteriales; family Cyanobacteriaceae; genus PCC-10605. The sequence continues at coordinate 45,439 of CAYPDC010000009.1, read as the reverse complement.
TTGTTAGCAATACCGCTATGTTATTTTATTTGATTGGGGCTATTTTAGTTTATAAAGCCAATAATTCTTTTAGTTTTGACGGTTTAATTAATGCACCCCCAGAAGCGATCGCACTTATTCTGTTAGGATTATTAGTAAAGGATTGAGTAAACAAGGAGTTAATTTTTATCTTTGGTTCGTGCTATTGTTAGGGGGAGCATCTATTATCGGTATTCCCTTATTAGCAGGTTTTAGTGCCAAAGTAATGGTAATAAAAAACCTTGTTAGTTGGCAAAATATTCCCCTTAATTTAGCGGTTATCGGCACTGCGATCGCATTTTCTAAATTAATTTTTCTCCCCATAACAAATACTTCTTTTTTAGTAACAAAAGTAAAAAGGGGTTATTGGTTAGGAGTGAGTATTTTAATCGGCGGATTAATCGCCACCAATTTGATTTATCCTGAAGCCTATACCATTGCTAATATTGCTAAAGCCTTAACTACTTTTGCTATTGGTGCATTAATCTATTGGTTTTTGCTCAAAAAAACAATCATCCCGTTACCCCGAATACTAGAAAAATTTGATAACCTAATTGGTATTATGAGCTTAACTTTAGTGGCCTTATTTTGGATGGTTTTACCTATTTAGGGTTTGCTGAATAAATCAGAAAGCTATAAAATCAAGGTTTTAGACATACTATATTTAGCCTGATTTGTCTGTAGTAGTTCTTATTCTTGATTTTCAGGGTTAACGGCAAGTGCGATCGCCCTTAGACTTTGATTATGTAAAATTAAATAAAATATATTACAATTAATATTGTTTTAATATCTTGCAATGAAAAATAATATACTACTTTTTTAAAATGAGAATTGCTGCCTTTTTGTGTAACAATAATAGATAACTGTCTATTTTAGATTTAATGTCCGTGGTAGCAACGAAACTAGATCAACCATCAATAACGTATCATGTCAAAGCAGGGTGGAAAGGCTTAATCGAAGAATATAAAGACTATTTGCCTGTCACCGAATCCACCCCCATTATTACCCTTAGAGAAGGAAATACCCCCCTAATCCCTGTTTCCTCTATATCGAAAATGATTGGGCGAAACGTCAAAGTATATGTCAAATATGATGGCTTGAATCCCACGGGTTCATTCAAAGATAGAGGCATGACAATGGCTATCTCCAAAGCCAAAGAAGCTGGTGCGAGAGCAGTAATCTGTGCCAGTACGGGAAATACTTCTGCGGCGGCGGCGGCTTATGCCACCAGAGCAGGGATGAAAGCATTTGTGATTATACCTGATGGTTATGTAGCTTTAGGAAAATTAGCCCAAGCCTTAATTTATGGTGCAGAAGTGTTAGCCATTGACGGTAATTTTGATGATGCCTTAACCATTGTCAGAGAAATGGCAGAAAGTTATCCTGTGACGTTAGTTAACTCTGTCAATCCCTATCGTTTAGAAGGGCAAAAAACCGCCGCTTTTGAGGTGGTTGATACCCTCGGTTATGCACCTGATTGGTTAGCGATTCCGGTGGGAAATGCAGGAAACATTACCGCCTATTGGATGGGTTTCTGTCAATATCACAGCGAAAATAAATGTGATATACTTCCCAAAATGATGGGCTTTCAAGCCGCAGGATCAGCACCTTTTGTGGAAGGGCATCAGGTGTTAAACCCCGAAACCATCGCCACTGCTATCAGAATCGGCAATCCTGCTAATTGGGAAAAGGCTTTATCTGTTAGAGAAGCATCTCAAGGGCAATTTAACGCCGTCACCGATGAGGAGATTTTAGAGGCATACCGCATTTTAGGTAGAGAAGAAGGTGTTTTCTGCGAACCTGCTAGTGCAGCTTCTGTGGCCGGAGTATTAAAATTAAAAGACCAAATTCCCGATAATGGCACTGTTGTCTGTGTTTTAACGGGTAATGGTTTAAAAGATCCTGACAGTGCGATGAAATTAAGTGAAAGTGGCATTAGGGGAGGTATAAAGGCTGATTTAAATGAGGTTGCCCGAATTATGGGATTTATCCATTAATCTGCCTCTGCGAACTTACCTAAGTTCGATGCAAAAAGTAAAGTATGGTCGTTAATTTATTCTTATATATAAACAAAAAAACTGAGCTTTATTATTAGTATGATCGCACCTAATAAATGGGGTGCGATCGCCTCTGTCAAAATGACAATAAAGAATTATAATAAAAGCAAGAATAAGCATATTACTTATCGAATGTGGACTAATTTTTTATCTCTGTTACCATCAACATTGGTGACAGTGTTGTTAATAACTATAGCATTTTTGAGATTTTATGACCAAACCGACTTCCAAATCCTCGGATTTATCAGTGAACCAAGAATCGGTCGTAACCGACTCACTGTGGCAGCCATCGTGGCTACAATGGCTAATTTCGGCGTTGAGTGGTACCGTCGAAACCGAGAAACAAATCGCTTGGCTGAAGAAAAGCAACGAAGAAATAAGGAAGAGGCACGAAGAGTGGATCGAGAACGAAGACAAATATATCGAGAACGAGCAGAAGAGGCACGAAGAGTGGCTCAAGAACGAAGACAAATATATCGAGAATTTGAGGAAAGAGAACGCTCGTCTCGCCGAGCTAGAATCGAAACTCGATGCCGTCTTGCACAAATCCGCTACCAACTCTAACCCAATGACACAAACAGACGAGAGTTAATTAACGTTATTGCTGTTTTAGAGGAATATGGTAATACTTTTTAAATAGCGAATTGAATTATAGTTTACTATTCATCCCTTAAAAATGTTTGATCTCCAGAAAACCCTTAGCAATCTCAATATTAAAGCTGATTGGATCGGATTAAGACAAGTATCCGAAACTACCACTCGTCGTATTTTCCGTGATGGCAAACCCCAAAGTAACGGTAGAAAAATCAATCATGGGGTAATGGTGGAAGTGATGGTAAATGGACAGATAGGCTATTGTGCCACTAATCACTTAAATCAAACTGCTATTCAACAAGGGGCAGAAATTGCTCAAAAACAGGCGGAAATTGCCAGTCAATGGGGGATTTTTCCTTTTAATACCGATATTCGTTCTCCGGCAAGAGGTTATTATCAATCTCCTATCACAGAGTCTGCCAGTTTAATTAATCCCCAAGAATTAAATGATTTATTAATCCAGATTTGTCATCGTCTTAGGGTGTCTGAGAAAGTGGTGAAAGCCACAGCAATGGCTGGCATTAGTGATATTTCTTATCACTTTGTTAGTAGTAATGGGGCTAATATTCAACAAGAGTTTTCCCTTGTGGAAACTGATTATTCCGCAACAACTCAAGATGGTAATATAGTTCAGAAAAGAACCGATAACGGGATGTTAGCTAGATGTTATCAAGCAGGAAAGGAGGTATTTAATCCCGAAATTACCCTTAATCGTGTTCAACAAATAGGTGAGGAGGCGGTAGAGTTACTTTTTGCTCAAGATTGTCCGAATATCATTACTACTCTGGTTTTAGCACCAGATCAGATGATGTTGCAAATTCATGAAAGTGTAGGGCATCCTTTAGAACTCGATCGCATCTTAGGGGATGAGCGTAATTATGCAGGGAGTAGCTTTGTTAAATTATCGGATTTTGGTACATTGGCTTATGGTTCACCATTAATGAATATTACCTTTGATCCCACTGTCAAAGGAGAATTTGCTAGTTATGGTTATGATGACGCAGGATTAAAAGCAGAAAAACAGTATTTAATTAAAGACGGTATTTTATTGAGGGGATTAGGTAGTCTCGAAAGTCAACAACGAGCAAAAGTGCAAGGAGTAGCCAATTTTCGTTCTTCCTCCTGGAATCGCCCAAGCATCGATCGCATGGCTAACCTCAACTTAGAATCGGGTAATAGTAGCTTTAATGAGATTATTAGTTCCATCGAACATGGAGTTTACATGAAATCAAATCGCTCATGGTCCATCGATGACTACCGTAATAAATTTCAATTTGGCTGTGAATATGCCCAACTGATCGAAAATGGCAAAATCACCAAAACCCTGAGAAATCCAAATTATCGAGGAGTAACCCAACACTTTTGGCATAATCTCACCCATGTGGGAGACGAATCCACCAGAGAATGTTATGGTACACCTTATTGCGGTAAAGGCGAACCTAATCAAAGTATCAGAGTTGGTCATGCTTCACCAATATGTGCATTTAAAGACATTCAAGTATTTAGGGTTTGCTGAAAAAGTTTTTTGATCAAGAGAGGGAAAAGGAAAGAGTGAAGATGTCTATTTTAAAATTGACCTAAAAACTTGACTTCAGGATGAAGTAAAATAGACCAATTTTTCTCTACTTTTTCCTGCACATATTGAATCAAATTAAAAACGTCTTTAGCCTTCGCATTTTCAGCGTTGAGAATAAAATTAGCATGACGGTGGGCAACCTGCGCACCTCCAATTTGATAGCCTTTTAAGCCAATTTGCTCAATTAACCACCCTGCCGCTTGGGGTTTAGGATTGCGAAAAACACTACCGCAACTAGGTTTATCATAGGGTTGAGTTTGTTTACGCATTTTAAAATTACTTGTAGTTAATGCTATCATTTCCTCCCTAGTTTGCCCTAATTCTAAAGACAAAGTTGCCTGTAACACTAAAGCCTGTTCTTTCTGTAGTCGAGAAGAACGATAAGAATATTCTAAATCCGCTTTGGATAGAGTTTCGATTTTCCCATCACTATAAGCCACGATCGCACTCTCCAAAATATCAGCTATACAGCCCTTGTGAGCCCCTGCATTCATCACTACAGCACCTCCTACAGTACCCGGTATGCCTACGGCCCAATCAAGCCCTTGCCACCCCTTCTTCGCCGCTTTCCAAGCTAATTTAGGCAGGGGAAAACCAGCACCTACCGTTACCTTGTGACTATCTTCATCCATTTCAAACTGTTTCAGGTGACGGGTATTTAACACTAAACCCTCGATGCCATGATCACTAATTAGTAAATTTGAACCAGCCCCCAGACAAGTTAAGGGCATTTGCTCTTTTTGTAACCAGCCAAAGATTACTTGTACATCTTGCCAAGATATAGGCTCTGCATACCATTGAGCATTGCCTCCCACTCGATAGGAAGTAAGAGGAGAAAGGGAGACGGATTGATAAATATTGCACTCCGCACCTTTGAGAGTTAGCACTTTTGTTTCAGAGTCGGTTTTGATATGTATAGTCATGATGATTTTCTCTTAATTCTTTCAGCTTTTGCAAATTTGAAGTGAGCGGAAAAGTTTTGGCAATAAACAAAGATATGATATTACCTCAGTTCGATATAAGAATTGTTGATTTAGGTAGGTTTCGGGTTGCAGGTTTCAGGGGGGTTTTTTAAGATTGATTAATCAATCAAGGTGCTGAAAAACAATAAAATCAATAAACATAAGTTTTTTATCAATTCTTTAACCTAACACCTAACACCTTTCATCACTGAAGATTTTATGTCGAACTCAGGTAGGAATTGGAGAAAAATCGAAAATTTTAGGCGGTTTCCAATCAAGAATTTACTCATATTCTTAATGATTTCCCTTTGTTAAGTGGGGTTTTTTCACTCGTTGAGGTAAAATTGCATTTGATTAGACATCGACCTAATTTATTTTTCGTGGGCTTGTAGTAAGGGCTTTAGCCTTTATAATGTCTATTATCGGAGAAGTCTATTAGTTCAATTCATTGAACGTTATCTATTAGCTTTGTCAATTTATTGCAAAGCGGTTTATGACTCTCAACCCTTATCTCCGAATGAAATGAATTTCATTGCTAATAGAGATCGTTAAATAAATTTAACTCAATTTTGGTGGGAAATATTACTGTTTTTCATAACAATTGATTTTCTATCAGAAAACATACCTAGATTCTTTATTATTTATGGTTTTGAGTTATACTTAGCAAGGTCTTAATCAGAGGTTTTGTGAGATTGGCACTTATAGATCTAAAAACTCAAATTATGCTCTTGTCAAGTATAAATAAAATCCTGACTTCTGACTCCTGACTCCTCATTTCTAAATTATAAATTCTATATTCTCTTTTATGTCAAAAGCCGTTTCTCGATCGAATCTTTACACTGTCTTTTCAGGAATAGCCGGGGGAGTGTTATTCGTCTTTTTTTCTCAATCCTTGACTCTTTCGCAACCTGTTAACAATATTTCTGAAAATCCTGCATTATCTCTTAATCTTTTTCAGGCTTTTATTTTAGGGATGGTGCAAGGTTTAACGGAATTTATCCCCATTAGTAGCACAGCACACTTAAAAGCGATTCCTGTGGCGTTAGGTTGGGGCGATCCGGGGGTGAATTTTACTGCTATTATTCAATTAGGCAGTATTGTGGCGGTTTTATGGTATTTTTGGCAAGATTTAACGGATTTAGCCACTGGTATTAAGAAGGCTATGGCAAATCGTAATTATCAGGCACAAGAATTTAAAATTGGTGTCGGTATTCTCATTGGCACCATTCCCATTGTTATCTTCGGTTTAATGATGAAATTGTTTGTTAAGGATTTGGATAACTCTGGTTTTCGTAGTATGACAACAATTGCGATCGCATCTATTGTTATGGCTCTATTATTAGCATTAAGTGAGAAATTAAGTCAACATAAGCGAGATTTTGAGGAATTATCGACAAAAGACGGTATTTTAATGGGATTTGCTCAATCATTGGCATTAATACCGGGGGTATCTCGCTCAGGCTCAACTATTACAGCAGGATTATTTCTCAATCTACAAAGGGCAACGGCGGCACGTTTTTCTTTTCTTTTAGGTATTCCAGCGATTACCTTAGCTGGATTAGTCGAATTAAAAGATGTTTTTTCTAGTCAGTTTAATTCTGCTTCCATTCTTCCTTTAGTGGTAGGTTTAATTTCTTCAGGAATTTTTTCCTATCTTTCTATTGCGTGGTTAATTCGTTATTTACAACGACAAGATACATGGGTTTTCGTCTGGTATCGTCTTGCCTTTGGAGTGGTTATTTTGAGTGCAATCTTTTTCAACTAACACTCTCTTTATTAAGAATTATTAAAAAAACGTGAATTAATCTTTAAAATAGTTGTCTCTAAAATATAACTCTACTAGACTGAATTTAAAGATATTAACTGAAGTATTCAATAACGATTAAATTGAGTGCTATTCTAACACAATTTACCTCAAAATAAAAGTCATCAATTCTTAACAATGTCAGGGAATAATAAAAGTGATCAAGATCATGAAATTTACGAGATATTAAATTATTAATCATGACTAGAAAGCACCATAATTTATCATTAATGTTATTGCTAAAATAGCTTCAGAAAAGTTTATATTTTATCAGGAAAAGAGTCAGAAAAATATGGGAAAACCAACAGGATTTTTAGAATTTGTCAGGGAATTACCCGTTGATAAAGATCCCTTAGAAAGAATTAATAATTGGGATGAATTTCACCTTCATTTACCAGAAGAAAAACTGCGTAATCAGGGTGCGAGATGTATGGATTGTGGAACGCCTTTTTGCCATACTGGAGAAGTAATTAATGGTATGGCGACAGGTTGCCCCATTAATAATTTAATTCCTGAATGGAATGATTTGATCTATCGTGGATTATGGCGAGAAGCGCTCGATCGCCTCCATAAAACCAACAATTTCCCTGAGTTTACAGGTAGAGTCTGTCCTGCTCCCTGTGAGGGATCGTGTGTACTAGGGATTAATAATCCTCCTGTCACCATTAAAAATATAGAATGTTCGATCATTGATCATGGTTGGGATATGGGATGGATTATACCAGAACCACCGAAAAATCGTACGGGGAAAAAAGTTGCGATCGTCGGATCTGGCCCCGCAGGACTTTCCGCCGCCGCACAACTCAATAAAGCAGGGCATTCTGTCACGGTTTACGAAAGAGACGATCGCCCCGGAGGGTTACTGATGTACGGTATTCCCAATATGAAACTAGATAAGGAAAAAGTGGTATTGCGTCGCATTAAAGTCTTAGCGGCAGAGGGCATCAAATTTGTTTGTAACACAGAAATCGGCAAAGACATCTCCCCTGAACAACTATTAGCAGAAAATGACGCTTTAATCCTCTGCATCGGTGCTGGAAAACCTCGTGATTTGCCCATAGAAGGACGAGAATTAGGGGGAATCCACTATGCGATGGAATTTTTGACCGCCAACACCAAAAGTGTCTTAAATGCCAACAAAGAAGGGCTTATTTGTGCGGAAGGAAAAGACGTGGTAATCATCGGCGGAGGTGATACAGGTACAGACTGCGTAGGTACTTCGATTCGTCATGGTTGCAAAAGTGTCACCCAGTTAGAAATTATGCCAAAACCCCCTGAAATCAGGGCAAAAAACAATCCATGGCCCGAATATCCCAAGATTTACCGTCTTGATTATGGGCAGGAGGAAGCGGCGGCTAAATTTGGCAATGATCCTCGTGTTTATACTACCACAGCCACGAAATTTGAGGGAGATGATCAAGGAAATGTTGTCGCAGTGCATACTGTAGAAGTAGAATGGCAAAGAAACGAGGAAGGGCGTTTTATTCCTCAACCCATGAAAGGCACAGAAAAACGAATCCCTGCCCAACTGGTATTATTAGCTATGGGCTTTTTAGGACCAGAACAAATGCTCTTAGATAAAATGGGTTTAGAAACCGATGCCCGTAGCAATATTAAAGCCGATTATGGTAAATATGCCACCAGTTTGCCTAAAGTTTTCGCCGCCGGAGATTGTCGTCGGGGTCAAAGTCTGGTAGTCTGGGCTTTTAATGAGGGTAGAGAAGTAGCAAGAGAGTGCGATCGCTTCTTGATGCAATATACGGATTTGCCTTAGCAAATGAGGAGTAATGAGTAATAAGTTTTTGTCAAGAAAATTCTAATTTAATATCTGATGTTACGCAAAAAGATAATTAATTGTCCATGGGAGGTAGCAGGCGGTGCATTGAGCGTAGTCGAAATGTAGCAGGTAGCAGGTTAAAAGCATCCATAACTATTTTCGTGGCTTAAGGACCACAATAATCGTATTTTTTGCACAATGGCTTTAAATTAATTCTTTTTCCTTAATCTTGGGCTTTATTCTTATATGACACGGAGCAAACCTGAAACCTGAAACCTAATAAAACTTAACAGATGAATTAGTGCGTAACGTCAGTCATTAATTCTAGATAGCAAAAAATTGTGAAGAAGGGGTAGCATCCCAGTCCCCCAATTCCCAAATACCCCCATTTAGCATTTACTGCAACTTCAGGGATGGATATAATGAAAAAAACGATTATCCTAAACAAAATTTAATTAATGCAAACGGCAATCATCGAAAAATTACCTAGGGAAAAACAAAAAATTATATTACCCCCTTTACCCTACCAACGTCCGCTACTTATGATTGGTCATGGTACAAGAGATCAACATGGAAGACAAGTTTTTCTCGAATTTGTGGAAACCTACCAACAGTTAGACAATTCTCGTCCTGTAATACCTTGTTTTCTTGAATTAACCGAACCTGACATCATGAAAGGGGTTGAGCGTTGCGTCAATGAAGGGTACACAGATATATCCGCTTTACCCGTCTTGCTTTTTGCTGCTCGTCATAATAAATTTGATGTTACAAACGAACTCGATCGCACCCGTAGGAAATACCCTCAATTAACCTTTCATTATGGGCGACATTTTGGCATTAATCCCAGTATAATTTCTTTATGGCAAGAACGATTAAACCAATTAGATTTACCTGAATACAATTCTCGTAACATAGCAAGGGAAGATACTGTATTACTGTTTGTCGGTAGGGGATCAAGTGATCCAGATGCTAACGGAGACGTATATAAACTTGCCCGTGTTTTATGGGAGGGAAGTGGTTATAAAACTGTAGAAACTTGTTTTATCGGCATTACTCATCCTCGCCTCGAAGAAGGTTTCCGTCGTGCCTTACTTTATCAACCAAAACGCATTATCGTTTTACCCTACTTCCTTTTTATGGGGGCATTAATGAAAAAAATATTTAATATTACAGAAAGCCATCAAGCCCTGTATCCCTCTATAGACATTAACTGCTTACCTGAAATGGGGATTCAACCCGAATTACTGCAACTGGTGAGAGAAAGGGAAATCGAAACCCAATTAGGAGAAGTAAAGATGAATTGCGAGATGTGTAAATTCCGTCTTAATGCTTTGCAAAATGAGGATTCTCACCATCACCATGACAATCATCATGAAGGACATCATCACCATCATGATCATGATAGCGATCCTTTGATTGATCCCCCTGCTTATCATAAACGTATTTGGCAAACACCCTAAATACAACATTCCCCTTCCCTCTTCCTTTTTTTTATTTAGCATACTAACTCATCAAGAGTCAGAAATAGATCAATTATTAATAGTAAATTTTTATCTGTGAATCAAGTTGATTATCTCCGCATTAGTCTTATTGATAAATGTAATTTTCGCTGTCAGTATTGTATGCCCGAAGGGGAAGAATTAAACTATCTTTTATCTTCGGAAATTTTAACTAAAGCTGAGTTATTAATCTTATTAAAAGAAGTATTTATTCCTCTAGGACTTACTAAGTTTAGATTGACAGGCGGTGAGCCTTTACTACATCCAGATTTAGAAGAAATTATCAAAGAAATTAATCTTTTACCCGAAACAAAAGATATTGCTTTAACCACTAACGCTTACTTGTTAGCAGAAAAAGCACAGGGTTTATATGATGCTGGTTTAAGGAGAATTAATATTAGTTTAGACTCTCTTAATCCTTATACTTTTGATTTTATTATTGGGAATAAAAATCGTAGTCGTTGGCAGAAAACTTGGTTAGGAATTCAAAAGGCTTATGAAGTTGGTTTTAATCCTTTAAAATTAAATGTTGTCATTATTCCTAATGTTAATGATCATGAAATTTTAGATTTAGCACAGTTAACTATTCAGAAAAATTGGCACGTTAGATTTATTGAATTTATGCCCATTGGAAATCAGCAATTATTTACTGAAAAAGCGTGGATTCCTTCTGAAAAAATTAGAGAAAAAATTAGAAAAACATGGGGATTAGAAACAGGAAATATTCTCGGAAATGGTCCTGCGGATGTTTTTAAGATACCTAATAGTAAGGGTACTTTAGGTTTTATTTCTCAAATGTCTGAGTGTTTTTGCGATCGCTGTAATCGAATGAGACTGTCGGCTGATGGATGGTTAAGACCTTGTTTATTAAATGAAACGGGACAAATAAATTTAAAAAATGATTTACGAGCAGGAATTAAAACAAAAGAAATTAGAAAAAAAGTAGCTGATTTATTATTAATAAAACCTGAGATAAATTTCAAAGAAAGGAATTCAGGTACAAAAGATAGTCATTATCAACGTACTATGTCACAAATTGGCGGTTGATTTTATAAAGAATAGTTCATCTTGATTAGGAATTGGTCTTAAGTATTGTTAATGATTCACAATCAACTTATAATTCCGTTTCTGAGCTGATGTATAATGGTAAGGGTGAATCTAAACGGCGATCGAACTGCGATGAGTGAGAAAAAAATCTGGTTGTATGACACTACTTTAAGGGATGGGGCGCAAAGGGAAGGAATATCTTTATCATTAACGGATAAAATTAAAATCGTTCATAAGCTCGATGAAATGGGCATTCCCTTTATTGAGGGGGGATGGCCTGGAGCAAACCCGAAAGATGTACAATTTTTTTGGCAATTAAAAGAAAAACCCTTAAAACAAGCCAACATCGTTGCTTTTTGCTCTACTCGTCGCCCCGATCGCATCTGTGAACACGATCCCATGTTACAGGCAATTTTAGCGGCAAATACCCACTGGGTGACAATCTTTGGCAAGTCTTGGGATTTACACGTTACCGAAGGCTTAAACACTACCCGTGAAGAAAATTTGGCAATGATTGAAGATACCGTTGCTTATCTAGTGTCTCAGGGGCGTAATGTGATCTATGATGCAGAACATTGGTTCGATGGTTATAAAGCTAATGCTGAATATGCTATTCACACTCTGAAATCCGCTATTAAAGGCGGTGCAAAATGGCTTGTTTTTTGTGATACTAACGGTGGCACTTTACCCCATGAAATTAGTTCCATTGTCTCAGAAGTGGTTAAAAAATTACATCTCAATCTTGAAGAAGGCGTAAAATTAGGGATTCATACTCACAATGACAGTGGCACTGCGGTGGCAAATGCGATCGCATCTGTTTTGCAAGGAGTAACCATGGTGCAAGGTACAATCAACGGCTATGGAGAGAGGTGTGGTAATGCTAATTTATGTACTCTAATCCCCAATTTACAACTAAAATTAGGCTATAAATGCTTAGAAAAGGATGCTTTAACCCAATTAGCCCCCCATAGTCGTTATATCAGCGAAATAGTCAATTTAGCTCCCGATGATCACGCTCCATTCGTGGGAAAGTCCGCTTTTGCCCATAAAGGGGGGATTCACGTTTCCGCCGTTGCAAAAAACCCCCTGACTTATGAACATATTGAGCCAGAATTAGTGGGTAATGAAAGAAAAATTGTTATTTCAGATCAGTCAGGATTGAGCAATGTGATCGCTAAAGCCCAAAGTTTAGGCATTACTTTAGACAAAAACGATCCTACTTGTCGAGAAATTTTACAGAAATTAAAAAACCTTGAACACGAAGGCTATCAGTTTGAAGGGGCGGAGGCAAGTTTTGAGTTACTGATTTTATCGGCTTTGAATCAAAGAAAACAACTGTTTACCATCAAAGGTTTTCAGGTTCATTGTGACATATTAGCCTCAGAAAAAAGCCATTGTAGTAACGCTTTAGCCACTATTAAAGTGTTAGTGGATGAGCAAGAATTATTAGAGGTAGCAGAAGGGAATGGACCAGTTTCAGCGTTGGATCACTCTTTACGCAAGGCTTTGGTGCAGTTTTACCCCGAAATTGGGCAATTTCACCTCACGGATTATAAAGTAAGAATATTAGATAGTACCGCAGGAACTGATGCAAAAACTAGAGTTTTGGTAGAATCTAGTAATGGGGAGCAACGATGGACTACAGTGGGGGTTTCTACCAATATCATCGATGCTTCTTATCAAGCCGTAGTTGAAGGTATAGAATATGGTATTTTACTTGCCAAAGCGGAAATTAATCCTTTAACCATTAACAATTAACAGTTAACAATGTACAATGTACAATTAGCAATAAAAAAAACTCCCAACTCCTAACCCCTAACTCCCAACTCAAGTAACCAATAATTCATAATTCTTCATTTTCCATGACATCATTACCAGAAACCACTTTAAATCGATTACAACGTATTCCCCAAGTTCCTAGTGTGTGGGAGGGCGATCGCCTTCCTATTCAAGGTGTGATGGACAATTTAGAACCAGAAATAGCGGAAAATAGTGATTGTATTATCTGGTTAGACGGTTCGGAAGGGTTCGTGCGATCAATGGATATTGTCAGGGCAAATATAGGGCCAGAGGCGGTAGTAAGAGCATTACTCAAGGCGATGGAAAGCCCCCATAATCCCGCCGAACCTGCGCGTCCGGAGAAAATTATTGTCAAAGATAGAGAATTACAGTTTTTTTTACGGGGAGTATTACAAGATTTAGATATAACAGTTGATTATCAACCCGAATTGCCGTTACTTGATGAATTATGGGTTAATTTTCAAAATAATAAGCCTCAAGGGAATGGTAATATTCCTCGGAAACTAGCATCGGCTTTGGAAGACGTAGCTATATCTTTAATTTGGGAACGTCAACCCTGGCAATTTCTCTCGGAAGAAGAAATTATCAAGATTGATATTAATAATTGGAATGTAGAAAGTCTCTATGCCTGTGTTATGGGTATGTTGGGGCAAGAATTTGGAATTATTCTATATCGATCGCTCGATTCTCTCAAAAGTTTTCGTCAAAGGGTAATTGATATGAGTGATTCTGAGGAGGAAGCAGAATTAGAAAGCACTTTTTTACAACAAGATTGTTGGTTTTTGAACTTTGACGAGGAAGAAATTGAACTCTCACCATTTAATCGGCATAAACGCAAAGAGCAAGTATCAGCGATCTTTGGCAGTATTCACCCTTATGAGGGTATTCGCTCCTTGAAAGAAGAAGAAGAAGTCTATCCCATCTATGCCGCTTTAAAAGCGTTGGGATTGTTCATCCAAGATCACAAAAAATTATTGATTGTGGATGACATTGGCTTCATTGAAAAAAATTATACTATTGATTCTCCTCTTGATGATAGTTCTGTTAATGTTTCTGTTTCTTCTATGCCTGAGTTAACTCAAGAGTTAGAAAGTGCTTTTAGTGATGAAGATGATGAAGATGATGAAGACGAGGATTTCTTTTTGGATGATGACGATGATGATGATTGCCCCATTTATGATGATTTAATTCCTGAAGGTACATTAGTCTCTTTTCTGGCTTTAGGAGGAGATTTTATCCGCTTCCTCTACAATAAATCTTTCGCTACTATTCCCCTAGAGGCGATCGAATCTATTCAAGAAAAAGCAGAAACAGAGAAATTTCCTGCCGTTATTTTACAAACTACAAGACCTAAAGCTAAAAAATTAATTGCAACTATCGAAGATGAAGGGGGAATAGAACAAATCACCTTTACCGAAGGCTATGATCCTTATACGGAAGAAAATTATCATTTAGGGATATTAGAAACAGGAGAGGAGAATCGTTATGTTTTCTCACAATTTCCCCAAAATACAGGAACAAAAGGAGAGAAAAACTGGGGTTTAGTTATCGAAAATTGGATTAAACAGGTAGAGAAATTCGACGGTTATTGCGGTGTTTTAATTGCGATGGGTGCAACTGGTGCTTCCCGTGGCAACCCTAAACCGAAAGATTTACTTTACCTTTTTTATTGTAAATTCACCGATGCTGATTCCCTTGATATTGGCAAGTTAGTTATGCACTTAGACTATTAACATTGATTATAAATAAAGGGTCAAATGTCCTCCAAAATTATCATTCGTGGTGCAAGGCAACACAACCTCAAGAACATCGATTTAGAATTGCCTCGTAATCAGTTAATCGTCTTTACCGGGGTATCGGGTAGCGGTAAATCCTCCCTCGCTTTTGATACGATTTTTGCGGAAGGACAACGCCGTTATGTCGAGTCATTGAGTGCCTACGCACGACAATTTTTAGGACAATTAGATAAACCCGATGTTGACAGTATTGAAGGCTTATCCCCCGCTATTTCCATCGATCAAAAATCCACTTCCCATAATCCTCGCTCGACGGTAGGCACAGTAACGGAAATTTACGACTATTTACGCTTACTCTATGGTAGGGCAGGTGTGCCTCATTGTCCCCATTGTGGGCAAAATATCGCCCCTGAAACTATTGATCAAATGTGCGATCGCATCTTGGGTTTCCCTGAAAAGACGAAAATCCATCTCCTAGCACCAGTTGTCAGAGGAAAAAAAGGCAATCATCATCAGTTATTATCTAGTTTACGCTCTCAAGGTTTCGTTAGGGTAAACATTAACGGAGAAATTAGGGAATTAGGGGATAATATCGAATTAAAGCCCCAATTAAAGCATCATATCAGTGTTTTGGTCGATCGCCTCGTGGTTAAGCCTAATATTCAAGAAAGACTCGCTGATTCTCTCTCTACTTGTTTGAAGTTAGCTGAGGGAATTGCCATGGTGGAGATTATAGAGAAGGAAAACACCCAGCATACCATTGATAATTTTAATATAGCAGAGAATGATCCCCCCCAACCCCCCTTAATAAGGGGGGAGTTTTCTGATAATAACTTAATAAGGGGGGAGTTTCCTGCGGAGATTGTATTTTCTGAGAATTTTGCTTGTCCTACTCATGGGGCAGTCATGGAGGAGTTATCCCCCCGTCTTTTCTCTTTTAATTCTCCCTATGGCGCTTGTAGTCATTGTCATGGTTTGGGCAGTCTCAGGCAGTTTTCTCCTGATTTAATCATACCCGATCCCCATGCTCCGATCAAAGATGCCATCGCACCTTGGGCGGAAAAAGATAATCCCTACTATGCCTCTTTATTGGAATATCTAGCCAATGAATATAAGTTCAAATTAACTCAATCTTGGGCGAGTCTCACCGAAAAGCAACAGCATATTATCCTTTATGGTGATCAAGAAATTTTACAGGTACAATATGGTTATTATCGAGGAGTCATTCCCATGCTCGAAAAAACTATCGCGGAAACCAACTCTGACTTAATTAAACAAAAATTAGAGCAATATTTAGAGTATCAAATCTGTGAAGTGTGTCATGGGCAAAGACTCAAACCCGAAGTTTTAGCGGTAAAATTAGGACAGTATTCTATCCATGATTTAACCAGTGTCTCTATCGCTGAAGCCTTGCAACGCATCGACAAGATTCAGCTTACCCCAAAACAAGCCCAAATCGGCGAATTAGCCCTCAAAGAAATCAAAGCCCGTTTAAAATTTCTTCTTGACGTAGGTTTAGATTACTTAAGTCTCGATCGCACCGCTATGACTTTATCAGGAGGAGAAGCACAACGCATCCGTTTAGCAACTCAGATCGGTTCGGGGTTAACAGGTGTATTATATGTTTTAGATGAACCTAGTATCGGTTTACATCAACGTGATAACGATCGCCTCTTAGCTACCCTGAAAAAGTTACGAGATCTCGACAATACTTTAATCATTGTAGAACATGATGAGGATACCATCAAGTTTGCCGATCATATTGTGGATATTGGGGTAAAAGCAGGGGTACACGGTGGCGAAATAGTCTGTCAGGGCGACTTGCAAACCCTCTTAAACTGCGAAAAATCCCTCACAGGTGCTTATCTATCAGGCAGACTCAAAATCGATATACCCACAATCAGAAGGGAAGGCAACGGCAAATTTTTAACCCTCAAAAACTGTCACCGTAACAACCTGAAAAATATCGATGTAGAAATACCTTTAGGCAAATTTGTCTGTGTCACGGGGGTATCTGGTAGCGGTAAATCCACCCTCATCAACGAGTTATTATACCCTTCTCTCCAACATCATCTTAACCGTAATGTACCTTTCCCTAAACAGTTAGACTCCCTCGAAGGTATCGAAGCAGTAGATAAAGTCATTGTAATCGATCAATCCCCCATTGGACGCACACCTCGATCGAATCCTGCTACCTATACGGGAGTTTTTGATGTGATTAGGGAATTATTCGCCCAAACCATTGAAGCCAAAGCTAGAGGATATAAGGCAGGTAGATTCTCTTTTAATGTCAAGGGAGGAAGATGTGAAGCCTGTAGTGGGCAAGGTGTTAATGTTATCTCTATGAATTTCTTACCCGATGTTTATGTGCAGTGTGATGTGTGTAAAGGAGCAAGATATAACCGTGAAACTCTCCAAGTTAAGTATAAGGGAAGTTCGATCGCCGATGTATTAAACATGACGGTAGAAGAAGCCTTGCAAGTATTTGAAAACATCCCTCGTGCAGTAAATCGTTTACAAACCTTAGTAGATGTCGGCTTAACATACATCAAATTAGGGCAATCTGCCCCTACTTTATCAGGAGGAGAAGCACAACGGGTAAAATTAGCAACGGAATTATCTCGCCGCGCCACTGGTAAAACCATTTATTTGATCGATGAGCCTACTACTGGTTTATCATTTTATGATGTTCACCACTTATTAAATGTCTTGCAAAAATTAGCAGATAAGGGAAATTCGATCGTGGTTATCGAACATAATTTAGATGTGATAAAATGTGCCGATTGGATTATCGATTTAGGTTTACAAGGAGGGGATAAAGGAGGAGAATTAGTAGCAGTTGGCACTCCTGAAAAGATAGCTAAATCTAAAAAATCTTATCTCGCAAAATACCTCAAAAAATTATTGTAATTGTTAGTTAATAAATAATGGAATACTTAAACAAAATTATTCATGGTGATTGCATAGATATTTTAAAAAATATACCTGATAAAAGTGTTGATTTAATTATTTTAGATCCTCCTTATTGGAAAGTTGTACAACAAAAATGGGATTATCAATGGCGCACTGAAGAAGATTATTTACAATGGTGTTTAAATTGGTTTCCAGAAATAGCTAGAGTAATAAAATTATCAGGTAGTTTATACTTATTTGGATATTTAAGAAATTTATTTTATTTATACCAGCCTTTAATGAATTTCGGATTTAATTTTAGACAACAAATAATTATTAATAAAGGGATAAAAGCTATTGGAGGTAGAGCAACAAAAAATTATAAAATGTTTCCTAACGTTACCGAAAGTTTATTATTTTTTATTTATGATAGTAAACCTTTTATTAGAAAATTACTCAAAGAGAAACAAAAAAAACTAAGGCTAACAGCATTAGAAATTAATCAACAATTAGGAGTAAAATCTAATGGAGGTGGAATGTGGTCACTTTATACTGGTGATAATATTTTAGCTCAAGTACCTACTAAAGAAATGTGGGAAAAATTACAAAAAATTCTTGATTTTGAATATCCTTATGAAAATATTGCACAAGTTTTTCATATCGAAATGGGTGTAACAGATGTTTGGGAAGATATTAATTTTTATGAAGAAAAACGTTACCATCCAACACAAAAACCAGTAAAATTAATTGAAAGAATTATCAAAGCTAGTACTAATAAATATAACATAGTTTTAGACCCTTTTATGGGTTCAGGTTCAACGGCTTTAGCTTGTTTAAATCTCGATCGTCATTATATTGGTATTGAAAAAGAAGAAAAATATATTAAGGTTATTAACAAAAGAATTGATGAGTATAAATTTATTTTAGGTAGCAGTAATTATGAATTAAATATAGACAATAAAAGTCAGATAAATAATAATCAACTTATGCTAGATTTATCTTGTTAAAATCATGGGATTAATATTTATAAATTATTTTGTTTTGTAGCTGAGTATCTTGAATATTCTTTTTGAGAACTATTACCTATAGTTACTTTTCTTAAAGATAATATTTGTCTAGTTTTCTCATCAATAAATTCAGGTAATTTTTGACTATGATCTAACTGTAAATAATTTTTGACTAACAGTTTTTCCTCTTTATTTAATAGTTTTGTAGGCATCATAATTGATTTTACATTAATTCGATCTTGTTGAGGATCAATATAATCATTAATGATGATTTGAGGATTCGTTGATGTTTGACTAACTAAACAAGAAAAAGTCAAAATTGGATTACAAAGATAAAATTGATATTTATAAGGCCAAAAATTTTGAGGTGCAGGTGTTTGCTTCGGTTTTTTAGATTTATTTACTAAATAAATTTGATGATAATAATTTGTCATTATTTCCTTAAATTTAGTTAATTCTGCTGATTTTGGTGTACCTCAATTAAGAAAAAGAGTAATTATTATTGGAGTTAGAAAAGATGTAAATTTTATCTATCAATTTCCCCAACCTATTTGCAAAAAAAGCGAATATAAAACTATGCGAGATGCAATCTTTAATTTACCAAGAAACTATTGTGCTAAAATACATAACCATCAAGGTTCACAGCATAAAGTTAAAATCAATAATTATTTAGGAAATAGAAAATTAGATTGGGATAAACCCTCACCCACAATTTTAGGTAGAGGCGGAGGCACAGGAGGTGCTGTAATACATCCTCATCCAGATTTACATAGAAGATTAACGGTAAGGGAATGTACCAGAATACAGACTTTTGATGATGATTTTATCTTTTATGGCTCAAATGGTTCAGCTTATATTCAAATTGGTAATGCTGTACCTCCTAAATTAGCGTATTATTTAGCTTTAAATTTTCCTATTTCTCTTTGATAAAATTTGCCGAATTGATAACAGAGGAGGTATTTATAAATGACAACTGAAATTATTAATAGAAATGGTAAAGATTATGCTGTTATTCCTTATGATTTTTACCAAAAATTAGTAGAAGATGCAGAAATGTTAGCTGACATAAAAGCCTATGATATTGCCAGAAATAAATCAGAAGAAAGTTTCCCTTCTGATATAGTTAATAAAATCTTTTTAGAAGGTGAAAATTCCATTAAAGTTTATAGGGAATATCGTGGTTTTAGTCTTTTAGAATTGTCACAAAGAACTAAAATAGATATTCAAAGATTAACAGAAATTGAACAAGATATTAATAGTGATAATCAAAAAAATATAGAGACTATTGCTAAGAGTTTAAATATAGATATAGATATAGATATAGATATGATTATTTAACTTAGATAATTTTTATTAATTGTATTTACAACTTTGCTCATTAGTAAAATCTATTTTAAAGTGAAAAGCATTAATTTTTTAACTCATTACTCAGTAGGGGTTGAATATATTCAACCCTTCCTACATTACTCGACTTCTTTAAAATCATTCTTCCCATTTTAATGCCCCAAGAAAATATCCCAATAAATATAAAGAACCACAAATGGCGATCGCACCTTCTTGATTGCTACTGACAAAATCTAAAGCAGTGAATAAATCATTATAGGTTTGCACTTGTTGTAATCGAGGTTGAATAGTTTTTGCTAATATTGCCAATTCTTCGGGATGGGCGGTGCTATGATCAGGAACAGGTACTAAATGAAGTTGATCATTTGGGCGTAATAATTGCTGAAAAATCCCTTCATGATCCTTTGTGCTTAACATCCCCATTACCCAGATTATCGGCTTATTTAAGGTATCCACATACTGCCTTAAAACCTCCGCCGAAGCCACATTATGCGCCCCATCAATCAATAAATCTCGGTTTTGCCATTTCACCCATTCAATTCTTCCTCGCCAACGGGTTTTTCTCATGCCTTCTTCTATGGCTGATAACGGAATTTGCCAACCTTTTTCTTGTAATACTTTAATAGTTGCAAGTGCGATCGCACTGTTTTCTAATTGTATATCTCCTGCTAAGGCTAAAGGATAGGTTATACCCTCGTATTCGGCTTGATTATCTGCTAATTTTTTCGCTGAATTTACCCAGATAATTGGTGCATTTAACTCCTCTGCTCTATTTTTCACCACTATTCGGGCTTCTTCGGGCAAATTTCCCACTATTACGGGGCATTTCTCCTTAATAACCCCCGCTTTCTCCCCGGCAATCTTGCCTAGAGTATCCCCTAGTCTTTGCCAATGTTCTCGACTAATTGATGTTATAATACTTGCTAAGGGGCGATCGCACACATTAGTAGCATCAAGTCGTCCCCCTAAACCCACTTCCATCACTGCCACATCGACTCCTGAGTTAGCAAAAAACATCCAAGCCGCCGCAGTAATTACTTCAAATTGAGTCGGACATTCAGGATCATTTAGTTCTATAACACTTATAATTTTTTCTAAAATTCTTATCAAAATATCTTCTTTTATTGATTGTTCATTAAGACAAATTCTTTCCGTCCAGTTTATCAAATGAGGAGAAGTGTAACGTCCTGTTTTGTACCCCGAAGAATTTAAAATTGATGATAAATAAGCACAAATTGATCCTTTTCCATTAGTTCCAGCAACATGAATAATGGGTACTTTTTCTTGAGGATTATCTAATAGAGCTAATAAATTTTTAATTCTTTCTAATCCTAAATTAATACCAAACTTCTGAAAGGGTTTTAGTAAATCTTCTATTTTTTTTCCCATATTGTGCAATGACTTATCATTTTTTTGTGAGATTACTTTCAAGGTTTTCGAGTAAATAAAGGTTAATTTTAACTTTTAGATGTACAACAAAATGTACAAAATTGTTAACAAAATTATGATTAATCATTTACCGATTACATCAGCCTGACATGAATTAACTTCATTACCGGAAAAACTCGATATTGACTAAAAACAAATTCTTAGAATAAATTAGTAATAATATATGAATATATCTTAATTATGACTCAACAACCGAAAATAATTGTCCTTGATGATGATCCCACTGGTTCTCAAACGGTTCATAGTTGTTTATTATTAATGCAGTGGGATGTTGAAACTTTACGAGATGGATTGCGTGATTCTTGCCCTATTTTCTTTATTCTAACCAATACTCGTGCCTTAACCCCAGATCAAGCTCAACAAGTTACTCAAGAAGTGTGTTGTAATTTAAAAGATGCGATCGAACTTGAAGGAATAAAAGAGTATTTAGTGGTAAGTAGATCTGATTCTACCCTAAGAGGACATTATCCCCTAGAAACCGAGGTTATTGCCCAAGAATTAGGGGAATTTGACGCTCATTTTCTGATTCCTGCCTTTTTTGAAGGAGGAAGGATTACCCGTGATTCTATTCACTACCTTATCATTGACGGTAAACCCACACCAGTTCATGAAACGGAATTTGCCAAAGACTCTGTTTTCGGTTATAGTTATAGCTACTTACCCGACTATGTAGAAGAAAAAACAAAGGGTAAAATCAAAGCCCATGAGGTAGAAAGATTTTTACTTAGTGATATTAGAAACGGCACTCAAAACCGCTTAAGAGAATTAAAACATAACCAATGCGTAGTAGTTGATGGAGAGAAACAAAACGACTTAGATCAACTTTCCCATGATATATTAACCATTGCCCAAGAAGGGAAGAAATTTTTATTTAGAAGTGCCGCCAGTATCTTAACATCCCTTGCTCAACTGGGACAACAACCCATCAAAGCCGAGGACATGGCACAATATAAACCAAATACTAATAATGGTGTCATTATAGTCGGTTCTCACGTCAAAAAAACTACCCAACAACTCACACAATTACTCTCTCAACCTGACATTATTGGCATTGAAATCGATGTCACTCACCTCAGCGAAGACTTGAATAATCGAGAGTATCTGATTAATTCGGCTTTAGAAAAAATCAGCACCGCCCTTAATAGTAACTTAACTCCCGTAGTTTATACCAGTCGAGAGGAATTGAGTTTTCCTGACATCCATACCCGTTTAGAATTTGGCAAACAAGTATCGGCGGTATTAATGGATATTGTACGAGGTTTGCCTAAAAATATTGGTTTTCTCATTAGTAAAGGCGGTATTACTTCCAATGATGTTTTAAGCGAGGGTTTAGCGTTAAAAGAAGCGAGACTATTAGGGCAAATTTTAGCAGGATGTTCTGTTATTACTACTCCTAGCAATCATGATCTTTTCCCGAATTTACCAGTAGTCTTATTCCCGGGTAACGTGGGAGATGAGAATGGTTTAGTGACGGTTTATCAGACATTGAAAAATCATTGATTTATCTGAGTTTGGAGTTCTGAGTTCGAGAAAATTTCTTCCCATGCTTCCGTCTATCTAATGAAGATAAGCAAAAAATTCCTTTCTATGAATTACCACACCCTCCTCAGAGATGTGGTAATTCATTTTAATTCTGTGTCTGATTCCTTCTAATAATGATAAGATGAGGAATGCGATTAATGAGCGTCAAATAAGTTAACGATCGCACTTAGAGTCAAACAATACAGTTAATCAGTATGGCAAAAGTTCTTGTATCCGATCCCATTGATGAAGTAGGAATTAAAATTCTTTCTCAAGTAGCAGAGGTTGATGTGAAAACTGGTTTATCCCCCTCGGAATTAGTAAATATCATCCCTGAATATGATGCGTTAATGATTCGTTCAGGTACTCAAGTTACCGAAGAAATCATTAACGCTGCCAACCAATTAAAAATTATTGGCCGTGCAGGAGTTGGGGTAGATAATGTCAATGTAGCGGCCGCAACCCGCAAAGGGATTGTGGTAGTTAACTCCCCCGAAGGAAACACGATCGCAGCCGCCGAACACGCTTTAGCGATGATGTTATCCCTTTCTCGTCACATTCCCGACGCTAACCAGTCTTTGAAAGAAGGTAGATGGGATCGAAAAAAATTCATGGGTGCGGAAGTGTACAAAAAAACCCTCGGCGTTGTGGGTTTGGGTAAAATAGGCTCTCATGTTGCCACCGTTGCTAAAGCAATGGGGATGAAAATTTTAGCTTATGATCCGTTTATTTCCCAAGAGAGAGCCCATCAGTTAGGATGTACTTTAGTGGATTTAGATTTAATTTTCTCTGAGTCTGATTATATCACCCTTCATGTACCTAAAACCAAAGAAACTGCTAATTTAATTAATGCTGAATCTTTAGCAAAAATGAAGCCCACCGCTAGAATTATTAACTGTTCCCGTGGTGGTATCATCGATGAAGAAGCTATCTATCAGGCTTTAGCTAACAATCAAATCGCTGGTGCTGCGTTGGATGTCTTTGCTACCGAACCTTTAGGGGAATCCCCTTTACAATCTTTGGGTAGCAATGTCATTCTTACCCCCCATTTAGGTGCATCCACTGCTGAAGCACAAGTGAACGTTGCCGTTGATGTTGCCGAACAAATTAGAGATGTCTTATTAGGTTTACCCGCCCGTAGTGCGGTTAATATTCCAGGTTTAAGCCCCGATGTAATGGAAAAATTACGACCTTATATGCGTTTAGCAGAAACATTGGGTAATTTGGTAGGACAATTAGCAGGAGACAGGGTAGAGAGTTTCAACGTCACTTTGCAGGGTGAGTTGGCAGAAAATAACAGTCAGCCTTTAGTGGTAGCGGCTATTAAGGGTTTACTTTCTAAAGCCCTCAGAGAAAGGGTAAACTACGTTAACGCTGCGATCGAAGCTAAGGAAAGGGGTATTCACGTCATCGAAACTAGAGACACCACAGCTAAAGATTATAGTAACTCGATTTTCCTCGAAGCCACAGGCACTAAAGGCACTCATTCTGTTACTGGAGCATTATTAAACGATGGAGAAATCCGAATCATCAACCTCGATAAATTCCCCGTCAACGTACCACCTAACAACTATATGTTATTCACCTTACACCGAGATATGCCCGGTATTATCGGTAAAATTGGTTCTTTGTTGGGTAACTTTAACGTAAATATTGCCAGTATGCAAGTAGGACGTAAAATCGTGCGGGGAGATGCGGTGATGGTATTAACCATTGATGATCCTTTACCTGAAGGTATTTTAGACGAAATTCTCAAAGTGCCGGGCGTTACTGATGCTTATACGGTAAGTTTGTGAATCGTCTAATTGGCTTGTGAATTGAGATTTGGGAAAAACTAACATTTTTTCACTGTATTTCGGGCTTTTAGCCCGATTCCTGCCAGAGTTCCGAGGGATGCACTGTGTCTTGTGGTTGATGAGCGTAAATGATCTTTCTTTTTTACATCGCTCCAGAAACTTGAAAGATTCTAGTATTTATAGTTTAGAAGTATTTTCGAGTTTTGAGAAAAGAGGACTACAACTCAAATAGGATCACCGTATTTGTGATTTTACCTTAAAATTATCGCAGATATAAATAAAATTTGTGGGATTTTTGAGCAATGAATCAAAAATTACGGCGATTTTTTCCTACACCGATTCTCCTATCGGGATTGTTAGGAATTACGGCAACGGTTACGACTTTCTTTTCCCCTTTATCTTCGGCTATAGCCCAAAATACACCTACAGAAATCAAGATTGTGACTGGGGGTGAATCAGGAGTATATTATTCTGTGGCTAGAGACATTGAAGCATTAGCGGCAAAAAATAATCTCGATGTCGATGTAATACCGACAAAAGGAGCATTGCAGAATATTTATGATGTTTTTAACTATGAGAGTGTTAGTCTTGGTTTAACTCAGAGTGATATTATTGCTTTTTTCAGTACATTTGCTAATGACAATGAAGACAGTCGCCTGAAAATGGAAAGTTTGAGAATTGTTTTACCTCTCTATCAAGAGGAAATTCACCTGATTACCCGTAAAAATATTCAATCGGTGGAGGATTTAGGGGGAAAAGTTGTCTCTATTGGCAATGAAGGTAGTGGCACAAGTATCACTGCCGCAACGTTACTTTATCAATGGGGAGTTAATCCGAAAGAATTGGTTACTTATGATGTGAAACGCAGTATCGATGCTTTAAGAGATGGTGAAATTGATGGGATGTTTTATGTGGTAGGCATTCCTGCTCAAGTCTTACAAGAACAAATTTTAGTGCAGGATAATTTTCACATTCTTCCTTTGAGTTTGAGTGTCACTGAGGGAGATGATTTTTTTCCCCGTTTATATTCTCCCGTTACTCTTCCTGGGAATACTTATGATTGGCAAAAAGAAGAAGTTAAAACCCTTGCTGTACAATCATTATTATTTACGGTGGAAGGTGATGGTTGTGAAAAAGTTTCTCTGGTGGCTTCTTTAATTAAAGATAATTTAGCATGGTTACGGGACAATGGTAATCCTGTTTGGAAAAATGTGGATTTACAATTATTCCATGACAAACCATCGGAAAGAATGTCTCAATGTGTTAGCAAATAATGGGAGGTTGGAATCATGAAAAATTGGTCTAAATTCGCTTTAATTAGTATCATTAGTTGGGGATTTTTCGCTCAAGCAACTCCGGCTTCGGCAGAAACTCGTATCACTTGCGAGTCTTTTCAAGGGCGTTATAATTTCTGTAATGCGGATACCAGAGGAGGAGTAAAGTTAATCCGTCAATTGAGTCGGGGAGAATGTCGTCAAGGAAGCACATGGGGATACGATCGCAATGGGATCTGGGTCGATCGAGGCTGTAGTGCAGAGTTTGCCGTGAGAGACAGAGGGGGAGATTTTTCTTCTAATAATAGTGGAGATAATACGGCGGCTATTGTTGGTGGTGTTTTAGCGGTAGGGGCGATCGCAGCTGCCATTGCCAGTAACTCGAATAATAGTAATGATGGTGGGAATACGATTACTTGTAGCTCTGATCGAGGTAATTTTACCCGATGTGGTGTCGATCTTTGGAGGGGCGATCGAGTCGTCATGAGACGACAACTGAGTAATTCTGGTTGTTGGGAAGGAAGTACATGGGGCTACGATCGTGATGGAATTTGGGTTGATCGAGGTTGTCGTGCTGTGTTTGAAATCAGAAGACGATAGAAGAATTAAGAATTAAGAATTAAAGCTGAAGTTAAAATAGAGAAACTAAATTTTATGAATCAATCAAAGAATAATTCCGTATCAATTCGTAATAGTTTGACGGAAATTTATCAGCAATTGTCTCCACTAGAAAAAAAAATAGTGCAATTGTTTTCGGTGATTTATGGACCTGTCAGCCGAACGGCTTTTTTAGCCCTTTTAATAGCTTGTCAGATCAAGGATGAGAAGAATAGAGTATTTACAGGTACAATTCTTAAAGGGTATATAGATAAATTAATCAATGGAGGGGTGCTAATACAAGAAGAAAGATACAGACAAGTCCAATGTCATCCTTTGTTAACGGAAATTGCCACTCGTGATGCAATTAAATCCGATTGTTTTAAACTTTTTGCAAAAGTTGTTGACGAACACCCATTTTCTCAAGGTGGATATAACAGTTCTGATAATTGGTATTTGTTCCAAAAAATACGCCTTGCCTTCTATCGTCAAGATTTAGAGGGGATGATAGAAGAATATGCAGACTATATAAGACGTCAAAAGTATCATGATTACTCAATCATATCTTGGGATGACATAATTTTAAAAATACTCTATAATCCTTTCGATGGCGACTTCCTCGGCACTTTCCCTTTGCCCATGTATGAAAATTTTATATGTTCTTTGTTGCTCACTTCTTTAAGGCAAATGATGGATATGGACGGGGCATTTAATCTTCTTTATGAACAATGTTTCAACAACGGTAAATATAGCTCTGACTACATGAGATTAGTATTATCTGAACAATTATTATTACGGGGTAAGTTATCGGAAACGGAGGAAAATTTAAAACAAATATCGGAGAAATTCTCTGCTAGTGCTGAACTTTTTTGGGGCTGGTTATTTTTTCTCAGGGGTGAAAATGAAAGAGCGATCGCATCTTTCACCACATCATATCAGTCTTTACAAAAAGCTAAAGGAAAGAAAAAAATTTATTTTGGGACTTTGGGAGGAATTTTCTTTATTCTCGCCTTAATAAAAGAAGGTTCGGCTCAATCTTTAAAACAGGCGGAAAATTATGCCAATATTGTGGCTACAGATGAGAAACATTGGTTATTCAAGATCTATCGAAGATTAGCAAGAGTCATTCGCATTCAGCAAGGAGATGTTTCTGAAAAAGAAAACATCACAGGAATCAGAATCCCTTATTTCGAGGAAGAAGAATATCACTCCATTGATACTTTATTTTATGCCCTAACTCTTTATTGGGTCGATCACACTGAAGCCACAAAATCTCTGCCGAAGGTTTTAGGGTATTTCTTAAGAGATGCTCAAGCAGCTAATTATACATGGATGACCATGGAGATAGGGGAATTATTAGCCAGAGTCCAACCCGATCATAAGCATAATCTCAGCAAGGAAATACTTTTGCGAGAACAGGGAATAACAACTTTAACGGATTTAATTCAACCATTGGAAGAATGGGAACTTAGTCTTAAAGCCTTATTAGGGATGCGATCGGAACAGAAATCATCGGCAAGTCAAGAAGGAGAGAAACGTCTAGTTTGGTTACTTGCTGTTTATGGTAGAGGTTGGGATATTCAACCGAAAGAACAAAAAATCAATGCTAAAGGAATATGGAGTAAAGGTCGTGCTATTGCCTTAAAACGTCTGCAAGACAACCCCGGTGAATTTGACTATTTAACTGCCCAAGATTTAAGAGTTTGTGCTTGTATTGACGCTTATCGCTCAGGTTATTATGGTTCGGTTGAATATAGTTTTAGTGAAAAAGCCATCGTCAGATTGATTGGGCATCCCTTAGTATTTTGGTCAAATAATCCCAGTGTGAAAGTAGAAATTACCGCAGGAGAACCAGAATTAATTGTACGCAAAAACTCAAAAGGACAAATTAGTTTAGAATTTAGTCCAGAAATAGACGATGATGATGATCAGGATGTGATGGTAGTAAAAGAAACCCCCACCAGTGTCAAAGTTATTACTATTCAAGAAGAGCATCGTCGTATCAAGCAAGTTTTTGGGCGAAAAAAGAAATTGATGATTCCTCCAAAGGGAGAAGAAATGGTCTTAAAAGCCATTAATCAGGTTTCTCAATTAGTAACTATCCATTCGGACATTGGCGGTGTTACAGAAGATACCCCGCAAGTGGAATCTCATCCCATACCCCATATTCATCTTTTACCCGCAGGGGAAGGCTTAAAAGTAGCTGTTTTATGTCGTCCTTTTGGGGATGAAGGCTCTTACTATCGCCCTGGGCATGGAGGGGCTACGGTTATCGCTGAAATCAAAGGGAAGCGTTTACAAACAAGACGGGATTTGAATTTAGAACTGAAATTAGCTCAAGATGCCATCGCACTCTGTCCTACTTTAAATCTCTATGAAGATAACGAGGGAGAATGGTTGATCGAAAATCCCGAAGACTGTCTGGAATTATTATTAGAATTGCAAAATTTAGGAGAAGGTGCGATCGTTGAATGGCCTAAAGGAGAAAAACTCAGAGTTACTCACCAAGCCGATTTCGATAAGTTGCGCCTACAAATAACAAGTCAACAAGATTGGTTTTCTCTCACGGGTGAACTACAGCTAGAGGATGATTCCGTTTTAAAATTACAAGAATTACTGACACTGTTAGAAAATACTCCCAGTCGTTTTGTTCCCATTGGAGATGGTCAATTTTTAGCTCTAACCCACGAATTTCGCCAAAGATTAGAAGATTTAAAAACTTTTTCCGAAAAACAAGGGCAAGGCAGACGTTTTCATCCCCTTTCTTCCTTAGCCTTAGAAGAATTTATCGATGAGGCAGGACAACTTAAAGCCGATAAAAAATGGAAAAACCACCTCGAAAAATTAAGGCAGATGGAAAACTTAGAACCAGAATTGCCTTCTACTTTACAAGCAGAATTAAGAGATTATCAACGAGAAGGATTTACATGGTTAGCCCGTCTATCCCATTGGGGAGTTGGAGCTTGTTTAGCGGATGACATGGGATTAGGGAAAACCTTACAAGCCTTAGCTATTATTCTCACTCGCGCTCCCCAAGGAGCAAGTCTGATTGTAGCACCTACTTCCGTGGGTTTTAATTGGCAAAGTGAAGCGGAAAAATTTGCTCCCACTCTCAACCCCATTCTTTTTGGTAGTGGCGATCGAGCATCGACATTAAACCAGTTACAACCCTTTGATTTAGTTATCTGTACTTATGGGTTATTACAACAAGAAGAAGTAGCTCAAATGTTAGCTCAAGTTCATTGGCAAACAATTGTTTTAGACGAAGCCCAAGCCATCAAAAATATTGCCACCAAACGTGCTCAAGGGGCAATGAAGCTCAAAGGAGAGTTTAAGCTGATTACGACGGGAACTCCTATCGAGAATCATCTAGGGGAATTATGGAATTTATTCCGCTTTATTAACCCCGGTTTATTTGGTTCTAGGGAACGTTTTAACCAACGTTTTGCTTATCCTATCGAGAAAAATAAAGATAAACAAGCCCGACAACAGTTAAAAAAATTGATTCAACCCTTTTTACTACGTCGCACCAAGAGTCAAGTATTGACAGAGTTACCCTCTCGCACGGAAATTACGGTACAAGTAGAATTGAGTCAGGAAGAAATGGCATTATATGAAGCCTTGAGAAGAAAAGCCATTGAAAAATTAAATGAAAGCGACAGCAACGCAGGTGCGAAACATTTACAGGTTTTAGCAGAAATTATGCGTTTGAGAAGGGTTTGCTGTAATCCGTCTCTAGTTATGCCTGATGCTTCTTTACCCAGTTCTAAATTGGAGGTATTTGGCGAAATTTTAACTGAATTGTTAGAAAATCGTCATAAGGCTTTAGTTTTCAGTCAATTTGTGGATCATTTAAAAATTATCGAAGATTATCTTCAGAAAAATAACATTATCTATCAATATCTTGACGGTAGCACTTCCACCAAAGAAAGACAACAAAGAATTAAGGCTTTTCAAGCAGGAGAAGGGGATGTGTTTTTAATTAGTCTCAAAGCAGGAGGCACAGGGCTTAATCTCACCGCCGCCGATTATGTGATACACATGGATCCGTGGTGGAATCCCGCCGTAGAAGATCAAGCATCCGATCGTGCCCATCGTATTGGACAAAAACGCCCAGTAACAATTTATCGACTGGTGGCAAAAAATACCATTGAAGAAAAAATTGTTGACTTACACCAACATAAGAGGGATTTAGCAGATAGTTTACTCGAAGGAAGTGATGTTAGTGGTAAAATTTCAACGGAACAATTGCTCAGTCTAATAAGTGATCATTCCCTTACCTAAAATTCTATTGGTTGTTTTCCCTCACTAATTTTTTATTATTTTCTAACCTTACACTCATGACTCAAATCTATAGTGCATTTACCCTATTTACAAGTCTGTTAGTAGAAGCAATGCCCTTTTTATTAATGGGGGTATTTTTATCTAGTGGACTGATTCTTTTCTTTGATGAGGGTAATTTAATTAAAAGGATACCTAATCATCCCTTTTTGGGTTCGATTATCGGTAGTTTATTCGGTTTTTTCTTCCCCGTGTGCGAATGCGGTAATATTCCTGTTGCTCGTCGTTTACTCTTGCAGGGTTTACCGACTTCGGTAGCTATTTCCTTTCTCCTTGCGGCACCGACTATTAACCCTATTGTTTTATGGTCAACTTATGTAGCGTTTAGAGTACAACCTGAAGTTTTTTGGTTAAGGATTATCTTTTCTCTTACCATTGCCATTAGCGTGGGTTGTATCTTTAGTTTACAAAAAGATCCACGCCCTTTATTAAAACCATTACTCGCAAAGCGTTTGACAGTTATTTTTGAGCAAGAGGAGGAGAAAAAAGCCTGTGAGACATCTTCCTTAACACCTGAATATAGTCTTTTACAATCTGGTAGTTTTTTGCTATCTTCTCAAGGACAAACGGTAAAAATGGATCAAACATTGCTCAAATCTCCAGTAAACCCCAAAACACAAGTTAGTTTCTCTTATAAATGGAATTTATTTATTAGTAATGTCGCCAATGAATTGAGAGAGTTGGGAGGAGTGTTAATTTTAGGGAGTGCGATCGCAGCTTCAATTCAAGTATTTGTGCCGAGGGAAATTATTTTAAATTTAGGGCAAGATAGCATTACTTCCATTGTAGCGATGATGATTTTAGCCGCCGTTGTATCGATATGTTCAACCGTTGATTCCTTCTTTGTTTTATCTTTTGCCTCCACATTTACCACTGCTTCTTTAGTGGCTTTTTTAGTATTTGGACCTATGATTGATATAAAGGCAATAGGTTTAATGTTATCAATTTTTAAGCCAAGAATGATTGTTTATTTAATGGTAATTATTGCTCAATTAACCTTTATATTAACTCTTACTTATAACTATATTTTTTAATAAGTATCGTAATCATAAAATGGAGCAAAATCGAACTATTATGAGGTTTTAAGCAGTCCAATGAAAATATCAACGTTAATATAATATAAAAACTCTTTGCCTCTTTGCGTCCTTTGTGCCTTTGCGAGAAAAAAATATTATCTATTTCATAAAGCCATGAATAATCAAATAATAAACAACAGAAAAAAATGGTTTAACTTACTGGATATAATTGCCATTTTTTCTTGGTCAATGTTACTGTTTAAATACTCCATAACAGGACAACTATATCTATTAATTCATCCCAATTATTTTATCTTAGTATTTGTCAGCAGTTTCCTTTTATTTTTGCTATCTATCTTCAAAATATACCAAGTTTTTATCTATTATCAGAAAAATCCTAATTTTGAGCAATTAGCCAATAGTCAACATAGCAATTTACTACCTCAAGGATGGGGAAGTGGCTTATTAATAGCCGTTGCGGTTTTAGGTTTAATCATTAATCCAATGGTTTTAAGTAGTCAAACGGCGATGCAAAGGGGGGTAACGGATACCCTACCGCCTACCACCATACAAACCCAATCTTTTCTCAATCAAGTTCCTCCCGAAAAACGCTCTTTGATAGAATGGGTAAGAACCTTAAATGTATATCCTGAGCCTGACAACTATATCGGTCAAAAAGCTAATATTACGGGATTCGTGGTACATTTAGATCATCTTCCTGATAACTATATCTATCTTTCTCGTTTTGTTTTGACTTGTTGTGCGGTGGATGCTTACCCTGTGGGTATTTTAGTAGAATTGCCTGAATCTCGCAGTGAGTTTCCCCCTGACAGTTGGTTAGAAGTGGAAGGTTTGATGAATAGTCTTACTTTACCGAGTGTGGAAGTAATGGAAAATCAAGCCGTCAGAGAAAAAAGACAGTTAGTTTTACAGGCACAGATGGTGAAAACTATTCCGACTTCCTCTAATCCCTATGCCTATTAGAGTGTTGGAAAGGTATTTTTATTATCCTTTATCAATTATAATTACTTCTCGAAAAGAAAATTTTATCAATCATGACAGTATCTCAATTAGTACAAATTATCTGGTTAATTTCTGCATCTTTATTAATTCTCTTAGTATTGTTACATTCTCCTAAAGGTGATGGTTTAGGGGGGATTGGAGGACAAGCTCAATTATTTAGTAGCACAAAGAGTGCCGAAGCAACCCTTAATCGTGTTACATGGATTTTGAGTCTTACTTTTATTAGTCTAACGGTAGTTTTAAGTGCTGGTTGGCTGAATTAATGTTAATTAGGTATTAGGGATTATTTTGTGTTTTTGATTATTTTTTGTCTAACAAACAATAGAAAGTTTTTAAAGAATTTATATCTTTATTTCCTGTGCAGAAAAGTACCGTTTTTATCTCTGCTATTAATAATTTTACTAACTCCTCTAAGGCTTCCTCAGATGCGATCGCACCTTTGAGAAAAGGATAGGCTAAACCGACAATATCTGCCCCCAAGGCTAGTAACTTAGCAACTTCTAAACCATTACGAATCCCTCCGGAAGCGATTAAGGGTATATCAGGATATTGTTGCCGAATATCTTTTACACAATCGGCGGTAGGAATTCCCCAATTAGCAAAGGTTTTACCCAATTCTCTCTGAAGGGGATTTTTCGCCCTTTCACTTTCTACCATTGCCCATGATGTACCACCCATCCCTGCCACGTCAATGGCTTGAATACCCACGTTAATCAATTTTTCTGCTACTTTTGCCGAAATACCATTACCCACTTCTTTGGCAATAATAGGGGTATGCAATTTATTACATACTTGCTCAATTTTTGTCAATAAGTCTTTAAAGTTGGTATCTCCTTCAGATTGGATACATTCTTGTAAGGGATTAAAATGAAGTATTAAAGCATCTGCTTGCAAAATCTCGACTAATTTTAAGCATTCTTGCCAACCATAGCCATAATTGAGTTGAACTGCTCCTAAATTAGCTAATACCATTATATCAGGGGCATAGTCACGCACCTGAAAAGTGGGAGCGATTTCAGGTTTTTCAATAATAACACGTCCTGAACCAATACCCATGGGTAAACCGTATTTTTGGGCAACCCTAGCTAATCTCTGGTTAATTAATTGGGCATTTTCTGTGCCTCCTGTCATGGAAGAAATTAGCAAAGGAGTATTGAATTGACGGTTTAAAAAAGTGGTGCTAATATCAATTTCTTGATAGTCTAATTCAGGTAAACAAACATGGGTAAATTGATATTTTTCTAAGCCATTTGTAATTTGATTTACTTGTACTTTTTCATCCAAGCAAATGCGAATATGATCATCTTTTCGGCTTTGAGTTTCTGTTAAATTTACCATAATTATTTTAATGAGGAATTAGTAATTATTAGACATCCGGTGAAGAAAGATACAGGCAAGATGCCTGTTTTACGGCAGAAAAGTTATTCGTTAATGATTAAAACGATTAGTTATTTCGTAAACCAATGAAAATAAGTAGCAGTAGTAAATTCCTTCAAGGGGAAAAGTAAATAAGTTAAAGGATTAATGGTGACAATTATGTCTCTAAAATCACGGTTAGCAAGGCTGACAATTTGTTTCGCTACCCAATCCGCAGACATCACCCCAATGGGATTAAGATTACTCTTAAAAGGTCCTAAAATTAGTTTCCTAATGATACAAGGGGCGTTAATTCTTTTCATGGTGACTAATTCTCCCATGGTACGTTTGCTCATTTCATAAAGAGGACTAAAGGCGGGATTTACTTCTGCTTCTGAAGTGTTTACCCATATTTCTTTGGTTGCTTTCTCTTGATTGGTTTTCACTGTCGCTAAGAATAATTCCATCAATCTCCAACCTGAAAAGGTGTTAATTTGGTATGATTTTTCTATGGCTTCTGCTGTTTTTTCTCCATGAACATTAATGCCATGATTGATGATTAAAATATCTGTTTTTGTTAAAATATCATTTAATTTTGATTCTTCTCCAATTTTCCAAGTTATAGTTTTAATGGGAATTTCTTGATTTTTAACATTAATAAATAATTCTTTTTCCTGAGAGGTTAAAGCGGTTACTTTTGCTCCTTTTAAATATAACTGTTTTATCAATGCTTGTCCTAATGTGCCGTTAGCACCAGTAACTATGATTTTTTTTCCTTTCAATGATAAAGCTGTACCCATGATGCGATCGACGATAGTAAGTGTACCACAAAAATAAGCATTCTGGTCATCAAAATGATGTCGCCAATGATAAGGACGATTAACAAACAAATTAGCAGGAATATTGGTAAATTCTCCTTGGGCGTGGGTTACGTCTGTAATTACATCTGCATAAGGCACTCCTAAACCTCGTGCGATCGCGCCTGCGGTAAAAGTTAAAGTATAAATTGAGCCTATCCATACTAACCATTGATATTGAGACTCAATCCATTGTTGAGAAATAACGGTAAAGGCAAAAATGAAACTTGAGGCTAACATTACCAAAGATTCGGGTAAGTCGTTATACCAGTTTGCCTGACGATAAATAGTTTCGCTGTTAACGGATAAATCGGGTTTGAAAATGCGGTGATGCCAAGAGTGAAGACGGTATAAAGGTTGCCAGATATGGGCGAGAAAATGATAGATGTCTCTAACGATTTCTACCCAAATAATCGAACAAAGCGCGATCGCACCTGCTATCCAGATTGAATTATTAATAATCATTTATTGAAAATATAATGTCATAAATTCCTCAAAACTATCATAACCTGAGTTCGGAGTTCAGAGTTGAGAGTTCGCAGAGAAAATCAAGCGACATTGAGGTGATTTATTTGATTAAGAAAAGTAACGGAATTTGACAAGTTGTCGTTTGACACAGAGAAAGAAAATATTGAAGATAGAACATAGAAAAAAATTTTATTTAACCGTAACCAATGAAGAAAATTTTAGGCTTAATTTTGTTATTAATCACCGTAGTTAACTTTTCCTTTGCAACTCCTGCTTTAGCGGCTGATGCCACAAAGGGAGCAGCGATTTTCAGTGCTAACTGTGCTTCTTGTCATTTGGGAGGTAAAAACGTCGTTAATCCTGCCAAGACTTTACAGAAAGGAGACTTAGAAAAATACGCAATGTTCGATGTTGAAAGTATCAAAACGCAAGTGATGAAGGGTAAAGCGGCAATGCCTTCTTTCTTAAGTCGTTTAAGTGCTGAAGATATTGAGAATGTTGCTGATTATGTTTTAGCCCAAGCTGAAAAAGGCTGGAAATAGGAAGATTTAAGCCAACATTGCTCATTTCCGTTGGCAATAACACACTTATCGACATCCCACACCGGTTTTATTTTGAGTTCGATATAAGTAAAAATAATGAAGACGAGAAGCTCACATTTCAGTAAAACGAATGTGAGGACTTCACTTAAGTTTTGTTAGAAAACAGGGTGTGGGGCTTCTTTTGGCATTCAAGCTAAATCATAAATTCATTTACACATTCGTGATCGCGCTTTGATATATATTTTTAATAGACTGGAGGATTTGTTGCGGAATTGACTTATTATTATCATTAGGTTCTAAATCTTGCAAACGACTGAGTAATTTCGCCTCTTGAATATCAATATCACCATCGCTATAAACTAAAGCACTAATTGCCTCTAATAAATGCTGGTAATCTTCCATCTTGGGATTATTACCCAGATATTCTTCTAACCATTGAAAACATTCTTGGGCGTTAACTGGTTTAATCTCGGAGAGAAGAGATTTAATTTCTTGATCATTTTCTAGCTGATTTTCAGCAACAACTTTTTTCAGATATTCCCTTTCTTCGGTTTGAATAATACCATCAATCCAAGCCGCACCCACTAGAATTTTAATTAATAATTTGGTTTTATTCTCCTTACTCATTTAGGCTTCTCCTTTAATTAATTTTGCCATGAAAAATCCATCCTTATGATTATCAGGAGGAAATATTGTGATCATCCCCTTTGATGGTAGCGAATAATGATCAAAGTAATTATTATTTTTTGTATCTAACTGCCATTGAGGATTATTAGCCAAAAATTCTGTGATAATAGCCTCATTTTCAGCATGATTAAGGGTACAAGTAGCATAAACCAAAATACCGCCATTTTTCACCCACTTACTGGCATTAGTTAAAATTTTCTGCTGTAATCTAGTTAAATTTTCTATCTCCTCTGGTTTTTTTTGCCAACGAATATCGGGATTGCAGTGTAATGTGCCTAACCCTGAACAGGGTACATCCACTAAAACTCTATCCGCCTTATTTTCCCATTCTGTTAACTCACTACTATCCCCCTCTTTGGTTTCAATACAACTTAACCCCAATCTTGAGGCATTTTCCTTGATTTTCTCCAACCGTTTAGCATAAGTATCTACCGCAATGACTTTACCTTTATCTCCCATTAACTCAGCGATATGGGTAGTTTTCCCCCCCGGTGCGCCACAGGCATCAATAATCGTCTCTCCTGCTTGGGGATTGAGTAAATGAGTAACTAACTGCGCACTGGCATCTTGAATGGTGAAGAATCCTTGTTTAAATTCTTCTAAATTACTAATATTTCCTACTGTTCTTTTCAGTCTCAATCCTTGATTTTCTTTCAGTAAATCTGTTTCTATATTATTTTCTAATAGTTTATTTTGCAGATTCCTTCTATTTATTTTGATGATATTTGTTCTTAAATCGATATAATGAAAATTATTAAACCAGTCTAAAAGTGTCTCTGTTCTTTGATAATTAAATTCATGAATAAAGAGATTAACAATCCAATCAGGAAAACTATATTTGACTCCTAAATAAGCAATTTTATCAGAAGGAAGAATCAAAGGATCACTATCTGCACTTTGACGCAAGTATGATCTCAGGATACCATTAACTACCCCCGATATTTTACCTAAGCCGTTTTTTTTCGCTAATTCCACGCTGGTATTGACTGCCGCCGAGGCAGGAATTTTATTGAGATAACGTATTTGATATAAACCTAATTGCAGAATAATCCTTAGTTTTAACGGTTGTTGCGAGGCTTTTTTACTGGCAAATTGATTAATAATACTGTCCAATGTTCTTTTTCTCCTCACTATACCATATACTAATTCAGATACTAAGGCGCGATCGCTCCTTGAGAGGGAATTATTTTTCAAGACTCTATCTAAAGCAATATCGGTATAAGCATGATTTTGGTAAACATCTTCTAAAGCCTGAAACGCTACTTGACGGGGATTATTTGACATATTAAAAGAATGAAGAATTAAAAATGAATAATGAATAATGGAGAATGAAGAAAA
Source organism: uncultured Cyanobacterium sp. (assembly GCA_964409355.1). GTDB lineage: Bacteria > Cyanobacteriota > Cyanobacteriia > Cyanobacteriales > Cyanobacteriaceae > PCC-10605. The sequence goes on along the minus strand of CAYPDC010000009.1, from coordinate 7,061 downwards.
TCCCCCTATCTCCCCTTCTCCTCATCACCCTATCACCCCAACCCCCCAATACCTTAATACCCTAAACTAGCGATCGACCGATCCCATAATAACATCAATACTACCGAGAATTGCCATAATATCAGCGACTTTCACACCTCTAAGCAACTCAGGTAAAATCTGTAAATTATTGAAATCAGGTGCTCTAATTTTGAAACGCCAAGGGAAAACATCATCATTACCAACAATAAACACCCCTAACTCACCCTTACCGCTTTCCATGCGCACATAATGCTCACCCGCAGGTATTTTAAAGGTAGGAGGTACTTTTTTCGCAATGTATTGATACTCAAAATCATTCCATTTTGATTTTTTGCCTTCCTGTAGTCTTTTAGCTTCTAAGTTCTCATAAGCACCACCGGGTAAACCTTTCAAGGCTTGACGAATAATTTTCACAGATTCGCGCATTTCACGGATACGCACGATATAACGGGCAAAACAATCCCCTGCGGTTTCCCACTGCACATCCCAATCAAAGTCATCATAACATTCATAGCGATCGACCTTGCGTAAATCCCATTTTACCCCAGATCCGCGCAACATAGGACCAGATAAACTCCAGTTTATAGCTTGTTCACGGGTAATAACTCCCACTCCTTCCACTCGTTTACGGAAAATAGGGTTATTGGTGATTAACTGCTCATACTCATCCACTTTCGGCAAGAAATAATCGCAGAAATCCTCGCATTTGTCAACCCAACCATAGGGCAAATCCACCGCTACCCCACCGATACGGAAATAGTTATTGTTGATTAAACGCATACCCGTTGCCGCTTCCCAGAGATCATAAATCATCTCTCTTTCACGGAAAATATAGAAAAAGGGAGTTTGTGCGCCAACGTCTGCTAAAAAAGGTCCAAGCCAGAGAAGGTGATTAGCGATGCGATTTAATTCTAGCATAATCACTCGGATATATTGCGCCCTTTTAGGTACTTCTATATCTGCTAATTTTTCTGGTGCGTTAACGGTAATGGCTTCGTTAAACATCCCTGCCGCATAATCCCAACGGCTAACATAAGGCACAAACATAACGTTAGTGCGGTTTTCGGCAATTTTCTCCATGCCTCGATGTAAGTAACCAATTACAGGTTCACAGTCGATTACGTCTTCTCCATCTAAGGTGACAATGAGCCTCAAAACCCCGTGCATTGAGGGGTGATGAGGTCCCATGTTTAACACCATAGGTTCAGTTCTAGTTTCTATTTTTGCCATGGGAACTATAATTTCTAGTTTATTCTATATAATAACTTTTATGGTGCAATAAATCTCTCTCAACTTATTAACTGACGTTACGCACTCACTCATTCATCTGTTAAGTTTTATTAGGTATCAGGTTTTAGGTTTGCTCCGTGTCATATAAGAATAAAGCCCAAAATTAAGGAAAAAGAATTAATTTAAAGCCATTGTGCAAAAAATACGATTATTCTTGCCTTAAGCCACGAAAATAGTTATGGATGCTTTTAACCTGCTACCTGCTACATTTCGACTACGCTCAATGCACCGCCTGCTACCTCCCATGGACAATTAATTATCTTTTTGCGTAACATCAGTTATTAAAGAGGAAATTACAGGAATTTTCCCATAAATAAGGTGATTTCTAATAATAAATATACCTGCATGATCCCCCCTAACCTCCCAAAACACAAAGGGGGAATTATAAGGAAGATTGGTAAATTCTTTCTTGGAAACCGCCTAAAGCATTTTTTTTCTCTCGCAAAGACGCAAAGGCACAAAGGTACTTTTATACAATCTAAGGTTTTGGTTCAAGAAATTAAGACTATTTTAAAATTGATAATTATTGCGAAGAAAATCTAAAGCATCTAACTTATTATCTATTTTACCTTCAATATAAGCAATTTGTACCTCGGTTAATAATTTCCCAATTAAAGAACTAGGAGAAATATTTAGATTTTTCATAATCTCATTCCCTGATAATATCGGTTGCGGATGCGCGATCGCATCTTCGGGATCTAAATATAAATCCATCAAGAAAAGAATTAAATCCTGAGAAATATCATTAGCAAGAGCAAAAACCGCTAAATAAGGGAAAAAATCACCGACAGATTTAAAGAAGAAATATTGCTTTCTTTTATTGTCAATAAAGTCTGAATCTTTTAAATTTTGATAAAACTGTAAAATGGTCAAAACTGCTTTAATTTCCTGACGAGAATATTTTAAATTGATTAATTCTGATTCTGCAACAGTATAATTTTGATTAACTAAACAGGCTAATTTTGCTTCTTTGTACCATAAATAATCCCTAGAAAAATGGTGACTATATTTATTAATTAAAAACTGGGCAGATTCATCAATAATAGAGAGTAAATTAACCATATCCGCCGTTACGGAGGGGAAACATACAGATAATAAACCATCCTTAAAGGCTTCCGTTAGCCAATAACTACCCTTTTCCGTTGTGAATAAATAAGCCAATTCCTGATTAACCCTTTCCATTGCCACATTATGTAACAAATCTTTTAATTCTCTGATCGTGGCACGGGTGACAGATTCCATGGTAAAATCCAACTGGGATGCCTGACGATAGCCTCGCATTAATCTTAATGGATCATCCGCTAAATTCTCTCGGCTAATCATCCTCATTATCCCTTTTTTTATATCTTCCTCTCCCTTAAAAGGATCAATCATTTTCCCCTCTTGACAATGGAATGCGATCGCATTTATGGTATAGTCCCGTCTGGCTAAATCAACATCGATAGAATTTCCCTCTTGTTGGGCAAAATCAATAGTAGCAGTGGGGAAAACTACTCTTGCAATATGACGTAGGGAGTCTAAGACAACAAAACCTGCCTGATATTTGCGAGAGATAGTTTTTGCTGTTTCAATGGCATGGTGAGGCACAACAAAATCTAAATCGAGATAACCTCTTGATCGTTGTAATAATACATCTCTCACTGCACCCCCCACTAAATAGCAATCATCGGGAAGTAAATCATCATCAAAGGGTAAATTATCTTGTAAAAAAGAGTTTAAAATCATGTAATTACTAAGGTGTTTTTCTAATTCTTGATAAGCAATATAGCAATCAGGAATCATTTGTGAGAAATCAATCATAACCGCACAAAAAAACGCTCTACTGCATGACAATTCTGAAACATTTCGACTACGCTCAATGTACCGCCTGACACCTGAAACCTATCCTCACGATAATCTCATAACTCAAACCTGATTGCTATAATATGATCATTTATTGATAAAAAAAACCCTAACCGTTGCCAGTTAAGGTATTTAAGTATAAATTTAGTTATCTTTAGACAAGTTCAGCTATTCGCCATGAAATTTATTTAGATGGAGAAACACTAGCAAACGCAACCCTGTTGTTTTTCCACTTCAATGGGTTTGATGAAGTAAAGTCTTACAAACTGAGTCATGTTAGACAAGAATAAAGGTAACTTGCGTAAAAATTTCACAGGTGCGATCGCATCTGTAGCATCAATAGCTCTTAGTTGTTCACAGTTGCTAACACAAGTCTCTAAACTTTCATAGAAAGCAGGATTGTCAACATCGATCATCACAGGGAAAACTCTCGCCGCAGTGTTATTCGTTTTCTCAATAACGTGTCTATCGTAACTTCTGGCATCTAACCCGATGGAAGCATAGAAGTCAGAGCGTTGTAAATCATTGAGATACATAGTTGCAAATACCGAGAGAAGGAAGAAACGACACCACAACTTCGCTTTCCAATCATTTAAGAAACTAGGTTGCGCTTTGAGAATAGCGTCAAAAAAGTCACCATGACGGTTTTCATCTTGACACCAGTTTTCAAAAAACTTGAAAATAGGATAAATACGATTTTCAGGATGTTGTTCTAAATGACGATAAATAGTAATATAACGCCAGTAACCGATTTTCTCAGAAAGATAAGTAGCGTAAAAAATAAACTTGGGCTTGAAGAAAGTATATTTACGACTCTTGGTTAAAAAGCCTAAATCTAAGGTTAAATTGAAGTCAGACATGGCTTTATTTAGGAAACCTGCGTGACGTGCTTCATCTCGAGACATTAATAAGAAACATTCCGCTAAAAGAGGATTGGTGTCTTTTAAACGTCTGCCTAACTCTTTATATAGCAAGAAACCAGAAAATTCAGCAGTACAAGAACGTTCCAAAAATTCTACAAACAAACGACGAGTTTCCCCATCAATATGATCCCATGATTGGTCAAAATCGGCATTGCGGACAAAATGATGGCGGTTATAATCTTCTTTAAATTCAGCGAGGATGGCTTTTAATTCTTCCTCATTGGCACTCAAGTCCATTTTTGCCATTTCCTCGAAATCAGTGGTATAAAAACGAGGGGTAAGGATAGTTTCCTTCGCCGGTACTTTCACACCGGGGCGAATTTCCTCAAATTCTGGAGCTTTAACTGTTGTCACCATAATTTCTTGATAAAAATAAAATTCGTATTTATTGCTTTTGCTTTTATATCAAATTCTAGCTAAATCTCAGTTTAACAAAATCTTCCCCTTGTCTTAGAGCTATTTTGTTAAGAGTTGTTAAGATCATTAATTAATGTATCGTGTATATAGTGAATAATGAATAAACGTTATTTTAAGAATTGCTATTAACCATACAAGAATTAATTCACACCTCTTTTACTATGAAGTATTAATGTGATGGTGCAATATCTGAGTTATATATGAGTTGTAGCTTATTAATCTATGGGGTTTTCCTTAAAAACTATTTTGTCGGTTTCTTTCTTGTTACCAGTGATTATTACTGCTACTTCTGTCGGTAGTGTGTCTCTCTGGTTTAGTCAAAAAGCTGTCAATGATCTCGCTAATCAGTTAATGACTCAAAGCAGCGATCGAATCTTAGATAATGTTAGAACATTTTTGGCACTACCACAACAAATAACCCAAACCAGTCAAAATTTAGTTATGGTTATTTAATTGCTACTTCTACCCAAGATAAATTATCGGTTTTAGAGAATAATAAAGCTAAATCAATTCCTCTTAATAATCATGAAAATAACCTCAAAAAAGCTATAGCTTTATATTTACTCGATCGATACCAAAGTTTTGATAATATTAATCAAACTATTCTGGAAAAAGTAACAATTAATGACGAAAAATACTATTTATTAGTGAGTAACTTAAAAGATGAATACGGTTTAGATTGGTTATTAATAATTAATATTCCTGAAACCGATTTTTTAGCAGAAATTCAAGCTAATTATCAACAAACAATTATTTTAACTATCACTTCTATAATTATTACCATTATTTTAAGTTTATGGATAGCCCATGTAATGGCTAAACCCATTGCCGAATTAAATCTAGCTTCTCAAAATATTGCTCAGGGAAATTGGCAGAAAATTCCTGTGAATAATCCGATTCAAGAGTTAAAGAATCTATCTCAATCTTTTAACAAGATGAGTCAACAATTACAAGATTATAACCGCACTTTAGAACTTAAAGTCGAACAACGCACCCTTGAGTTAGCAGAAGCTAAAGAAAAAGGAGAAGTGGCAAACCATGCAAAAAGTGCTTTTTTAGCTAATATGAGTCATGAACTTCGATCGCCCTTAAATGTTGTGTTAGGATTTACAAGACTAAATGATAAACCCCTTAATCGTCAATTATTAAGAAAGATATTACAACCATTAGGTTTTGATTTAAAAGAGGCACAAAACGGCAAAGAAGCGATAACTATTTGGCAACAATGGCAACCAGATTTAATCTGGTTAGATATGAAAATGCCTATTATGGATGGTTATGATACTGTTAAATATATCAAAAATCATTGTCAAGGTAAAAGTTCTATTGTAATTGCGTTAACCGCTAGTGCTTTAATATCAGAAAGAAATCTTATTTTAGATGCTGGATGTGATGATTTTTTGGCAAAACCATTTTTAGAAATAGATATTTATCGGATGCTAGAAAAACATTTAGGAGTAAGTTATATTTACCAAGAAGAAAATCTATTAACTGACGTTAAACTCGAAAGGAAAAAAGTATCCTTAACCTCAGATGATTTAAAATTTATGCCTTTAAAATGGCGACAATTAATGTATAAGAATGCTCTAAGATTAAATCAAGAAGAAATGTTACTTTTAATCAATAAAGTTCCTTAAGAAAAATTAGAGATAAAAAAACAATTAACTAAAATGATTAACAATTTTGATATGGATATAATTATTAAACTTCTTACCTTAGAAAATTAGTATTAAAAAATTAAATTTTATGCTCTCTAATTGTCAAATTAACTCCATCTCCTAATTTTACGGCAAAAACTTCATATACTTGATGTTGATAATTAAAAATCTCCTGAAAAGATTGCCCCATTTTAACTACATTAATTAATGAATTTAACCAATTTAAACCATTATCTTCAAAAAGATTTTTACAACTTTTGATTTGAGCAAATTTAGATTTAGGTAAATTAAAAATACTCGCAAAAGTAGGATTAACTAATAAGTAATGAAAATCAATAATTTCTGCATTAATTTGACTTCTAATCGCTTCTAAAGCCGCTATACCATAAGGACTATGATTTAAAATACTAGCAATAATCGATCGAGAATGATATAACATTTCAATCGTTTGTTCATGGGCATTTATTTCATTTTCTAAGAGAATTTTTTGTTGTCTCATATTAACATGATGAGAAACTCTTGCTAAAACTTCCACTTCTTCAAACGGTTTTGTGATATAATCACTAGCACCTAAATTAAATGCTTTTACTTTATCTAAGGTATCATTTAAAACACTTAAAAAAATTATAGGAACTTCTTTTAATTCAGGACTATTTTTGTATCAGCTCAATAATTAGTGGTTTGTGGGAAAAAAGAAAAAAGTTCACAATATAGATCATCTGTCATAGAATATAGAATATGACGCAAACAAAATCAGTTCATTTATTGTCAATATCACAATTACTGGAAACGATTGAACCTCAATTAATTGCCGATGATGATTTGCGTATATCAGTAGAAATGCTACTCAATCTGGTAGAAGAACTTAATCAGAAAGTAAAAAAATTAGAAACAGAAAATCAACTTTTAA
>CAYPDC010000008.1:0-59573 GCA_964409355.1 uncultured Cyanobacterium sp. | reverse complement strand
GGCTTAAGCCCTTACTACGAGCCAGTAAAAAATAATTTCTGGAGATGTCTATAGTTCTTTTTATCGTTGTTTTAATAATAATAGAGTAAGGTCATCTTCAATTTTTTGCAAACCAATAAACTTTTTTACATCATCAATAATAATATCTCTAATTTGTTCACAATCCAAACTCCAATTTTTACTGATAACACTACACAAACGCTCAATACCATATTGATTTTTATGAAGATCCCTAGCTTCGGTGATACCATCAGTATAAAGTACCATACCATCTCCAGTATTTAAAGTTAATTTATGATAATTAATAAATTCTTTTATGTCTTCATCAATGCCAATAGGTAAACCTAAATCAATGGTATCAATTAATTCAACTTCTCCATTGTTTCTGACTACAATTATTTCCTCATGTTGTCCAGTAATACAGACTTCTCCTCGACAATAGTTAATAATCGCTAAAGAAAGATTTTTTTCTGATTTCATTCTTTTAACATTATAAAAAATTGCCCGATTTAAAATATCTAAAAAGTCAATGGGATTAATGTCTTTTAATTGTTTTAAAGTACAAATTGCGGCTTGAGTCATCACCATTAAAATGCCACTTTCTAAACCATGTCCCGTTACATCTCCTATGCCGATAGTTATACTATTATCATCTGCTAATATATCATAATAATCTCCTCCTAATTCGTCTGTGGGTTCACTATAACCTGAAATATCTAAACAGTCGATTTTTGCTAATTCTTCTTTTTTTGGGAGGATCAATTGTTGCATTTGGTGCAGTATTTTCAGCTTTCCTGTTAGCTGGATATTTTCTGAACATAAACGCTGATTTAATAAGGTTATTTCTTCATTGGCTTGGGCTAATTCATGGGTTCTTATTTTTACTATTTGTTCTAGATTTTTCTCTAATTTTTTTCTCTCTGTAATTTCTGTTTGAATCGATAAATATTGGTGAATATTGCCTTTTTCATCTGTTAAAGGTACAATAGTAGTGTCAACCCAATAAAAACGATTATCTTTGGTTTGATTTTTTATTTCTCCTCTCCATACTTTTCCTTGAGAGATAGTTGTCCATAAATCATTATAAAATTTTTCATCATGACAACCTGACTTTAATTGTTTAGTATTTTTACCGATTAATTCTTCATAACTATAGCCTGAAATCTCCACTAACTTATCATTATTATAGATAATAATTCCATAAGGATCGGTCATAGTAACAATAGCTGATTGATCAATGGCATATTTAAGATTTGAGACATCTTGCAGAGATTTATTTAAGTTAGTAAACATTGATTCTAACATCTCACTCATGTGATTAAAATATTCTGCTAAAGAATCTAATTCTTCTATGCCTTGACAGGGGATTTTTTGATTAAAGTCTCCTTGAGAAATTTTTTTAGAGGCATTTTTAAAATTAATAATTGGTTGAATAATTAATTTAGATGTAATTAAACCACTAATGATTGCGAGAATAATTGCTACTATGGATAAAGTGAAACTAACACGGGTATTCGTTGCAATAAATCCCATAAAATCTGATTCAGAAATCACTAAAATAATAAGCCAATCTATACCCTGTAAATTGTTAAAAGGAATGACATTCGCTAAGACTTTTTCCCCATCAATTTCTATTAGCAATAATTGACTTTTATTCAGGTATTGAGATAGTAAACTATTCTGTTGTAAATATTTAGTTATATTATGAATATAAGGGTTTTGATCTTCGGTAGCAGGAGTTAACAAAAATTGTTCTTCATCTTCTAGTTTGCCATTAATAAAAGGAATTGAGTCGGCAATTAGTCTTCCTTGTCTGTCAATAATAAAAGCCGTGCCTGTTTTCCCTATTTTTAATTGATTTAAAAATAAACTTAATTGTCCTAAGCGAATATTATTGGTTAATACCCCTATCATTTCTCCTTGAGAATTATAGATTGTTTTGCTACTAGCAATGACTAAGTTGTTACTTAATTTTGTTCGATAAATACTTTGTTTATTATCTTGATTACTGCGGATAGCTTCTTGATACCATAAACTTTGACGAGGATCAAAATTGTTATTTTCCGCAACACTAATTGTTTGTTTTATATCTCCTTGGCTATTAATTAAATAGGTTGATATTTGATTTCTGTTGTCTTGTTTTTTCTCTAAAATCATCAGTTTAAAATCTGTTGATTCTTCTTGCCGAGAAACTTCTACATAACTGCCATCTTTTCTCACAAAGGCGATGATATTAGCCGTATTATTCCAACGATATTGATAAACAAAAAAACGTCCTAATTCTCTTAAGTCATTAATCAGTGAAGGGTTAAAAATAAGGTTATTCTGATTAATTTGATTAAGATGGTTTCCCTCTTCTAAATAGCCATTAATATTATTCTCAATGCGTAAAATTATTTCCTGTTGCAGATTACTGGTTATTTCCTGTAAGGCTTTTTGCGATGTACGATAGGATAAATAACTAACTATACCTAATACTACCAATATCTGAAAAACAAATGGCAACACAAGGAGCGATCGCAGATTTGTCTTCAAGTTAAACAGAGGCATAGGGGGAATTAAGAATTAAGAATGAAGTCACCTGAGTTCGGAGTGGGAAGATAGGGGGGATAGGGGAGAAGTTAATTGTTATTTTATTCTATATTGTAACTGTATCCCTGTTCCCTGCATCGTCAGAGGCTTATTACTTACGATTGATTCGTTTCATGGCTTCCATGACGTTTTCACGACTGTTAAAGGCACTAAGACGGAAATAACCTTCTCCTGCCGCACCAAAACCAGATCCAGGTGTACCGACTACGTTATCATTATGCAATAGTTTGTCGAAAAAGTCCCAACTAGATAAACCATCGGGGGTTTTCACCCAGACATAAGGTGCATTGATGCCACCATAGACGGTTAAACCAGCTAAGGTAAGTTCTTCTCGAATGATTTTAGCATTTTCGAGATAAAAGTTGACTAATTCTTTGATTTGTGATTTTCCTTCGGGGGAATAGACTGCCTCCGCACCTCTTTGTACAATATAGGAGACACCATTAAATTTAGTGGATTGACGACGATTCCAGAGTTTCCAGATTTCCACTTCACTGCCGTCACTAGCTTTGCCTTTTAGATTTTTAGGCACTACGGTTAAGGCACAACGAGTTCCTGTAAATCCTGCATTCTTGGAAAAAGAGCGAAATTCGATCGCGCATTCTTTTGCCCCTTCAATTTCGTAGATAGAATGGGGTAAACTGGGATCGGTGATAAAGGCTTCATAGGCGGCATCGAATAGAATGATAGAATCGTTTGCCTTAGCGTAATCCACCCATTTTTGCAGATAATCTTTAGTTGCGATCGCACCCGTAGGATTATTCGGGAAACAAAGATAAATTAAATCCACTGTTTCGGTAGGCAATTCAGCAGTAAAGTCATTTTCTGCACTGATAGGGAGGTAAATTAAACCCTCATACTCTCCTTTCTCATTGGCTTCCCCTGTATGCCCTGCCATGACGTTAGTGTCCACATAAACGGGATATACGGGGTCTGTAACAGCAATTTTGTTATTTTTACCAAAAATGTCTAAAATGTTGCCTGTATCGCACTTAGAACCATCGGAAATAAAGATTTCATCGGAGGATATATCACCCCCTCTCCCCTGAAAATCATTAACTGCGATCGCCTCTCTTAACCATGAGTATCCTTGTTCTGGCCCATAACCTTTAAAGGAAGTGCGATCGCCCATATCTTCCACAGCTTTAACCATAGCATCACGACAGGCTTGGGGTAAAGGTTCAGTAACGTCACCGATACCAAGTTTAATAATGTTAGCATCGGGATTGGCTTGTGCAAAAGCATTAACCCGTCTAGCGATTTCAGGGAAAAGATAACCTGCTTTTAACTTTAAATAATTATCGTTAATTCGTGCCATTATGAATAAATGTAAAGATTAATCCTATCAGTGTATCATGAATAGGTATTAGGTTTTAGATACTAAAGAAAAAACAACTACTTATTATTCTCGTCTTTATGCTTTATCATGTTCAAAATCAAAATTTTTCATAACTGATTCCTAATGGCTATAAAAACAAAATTCATGCCTTAACGCACCAATGCCGAAATAAAGATAGGCAAGATATAATCAAAAATTGATCTCAATTACTCCGAACTTTTCAAGAAACCCTGACTATTTACTTCAATTAAACAGAATTTTGCTATCATTGATACAAAAGTTAGGATCTTCTCAGTCTTAAACTACATATCTAATTAAAGATTATTTCAAGAATTTAATCGTTCATTATTAATTATTAATTATTCATTGTTAGGAGTGCCACTGGATGGATTGTAGTCACATTGAATTTTGTACGGACAAAACAAGAATCGACTTATTGCAATTGCGGGAGTTATACAAAGTAACGGCATTTTGGGCAAAAGATCGCAGTCTTGATGACATGGAAATTGCGATTATCAATAGTAATCCGGTGGTTTCTGTATGGGATAGACAAAGGTTAATCGGTAGTGCAAGGGCAACTTCAGACGGCATTTATCGAGCTACGATTTGGGATGTCGTAATTCATCCTGATTATCAGGGATTGGGATTGGGTAGAAAGTTAGTGGAAACAATCATTAGTCATCCTTTACTCAATCGGGTGGAAAGGGTATATTTAACTACTACTCATCAACAAAAATTTTATCAAAAAATCGGTTTTCAGGAAAACTCTACTACCACCATGGTTTTATATAATCGTTATCCCACACCTAATGAATTGGTTAAACAATCTCAGTCGGAAGAAATAACTGCCATTGTATAGTTTCTTTTTCTTCTGTGGAGTTGAGAGTTAAGTACCCCCCCAGTATGTTTAAAACTGTGTCTATTATCATCAATTTCATCCCGTTGGATAGTTGAGGTAATTTATTGAGTTGTTTTAATTCTTCTATGGGGGTTTTTAATAAGTCAATGTTTTCGCTAATGGCAGATACTTTACAAGGAAAATCAATATTAATTTTTACCCCTTTATCTTCTTTATTAACGGTGAGAAGAATAACCCCAATTTCGCTATAGTCGATGGCAACTTCTAAGAGAAAAATAAGAATATTAGTTAATCTTACTCTATCGGTTTGGATAATAAAATTTTGACTATTTTCTTCTATATTTTCACCCTCAAATTTTAAGTTTTTATTCTTCGCTTCTAAAGTGATAATGGGTTTAATATCACCAAATAATTCCACTAAATTTATCTTTTCAATATCAGGGTTTATCCTACCTATTTCTAACTTAGACACCTCGATAAATTGATCGATAATTGCCATTAATTTCTTAGCATATTGATAGGCTTCCCTAATAAATTCTCTTTCCTCTTGTTGACTCTCACATAAGTCATTAATAATTAATTGATGTAATCCCATTAAACTACTAAGAGGCGATCGAATCTCATGAGCAATTCTTCCCATATATCCTGTTTTGAGAAGATTATTTTCTACTGCTTCTTGATAAGCTATTTTGGTGTTATTTAATTCTGTTTGCAAATGATTAATGTTATTAATTTCTGTCATATAAAAATACTAATTGGGGTGTCATAATGATCTTATCTTAAAAGGAAAAGGGAAAAAGAAGAAGAAATCCACTACTACGCCAGTTTCTGGGTAGGAAGCCCACACTATAATGTTAATTCAATGTAGGTAGTTCACAAAGAAATAATGGCTCTCTTACTTCTCGTCGTGTAAATTATTGGTTAGGAAAAGGTGTCAGGTTTCAGGTGAAATAAAACTGTTAATTTATAAAAATTACATTTTTGTTATAATTTATTCCTTATTTTATAAGGTTTATAGCTATTATTTTCTAATAATTTATCATAACTACTGTAGAAGAGCCGAAATAATTTATCACCATGAGACGTAATAGAGCCAATAAAATTGACAATTGACAATTTAAGATGAACAATTAATAAGTATTCCCTCTGACTCCTGACTAATACCTCCATTAAAATCTTTATATTTTCCGAAATAAATATGTCTTCTTCCCCCACTACTCCTAAACCTTACAAAAGCAGATTGTTTAACTTTGTCAATCGTCATTATATCAAGATTAACAGTCAAATTAATACCAAGTTTAGAGAATGGGGCTATGTCATCAAGGGGGGGTTACAGGGAGTTTTACTGCCTTTTCTTTGGTTATGGCAAAAAGCCACTAATATCAATAAGGGTTTCACTGCTTCGAAAAAACCAAGTGCTAGTTTACCTCCTTCTCCTTGTGATGAAGTAATTGTGACAGTGAGAGAAAAAATGATTGAGGAGGATTTTCCTCTATTACTTACCCATGATTTTCAGGGTTTAGCTAGTCAAATTAAGGATCAAAAAATTGTTGCAGTTTTAGAGAATAATAAAATTAAAGATATTATCCCGACTCAAAAACAAGGGGAGATTTTCTTGTTAATTACCTCTATTGTCGAAACTTATGAAGATAAGCATAATAAGTCTCATTTAATTATCTGGATAGATAAATTATTTGCCCAAGTAGAAGGTATTATTTTAAGAGGAGAATTTACCGAAGAAGAAACTGGATTAAATAATTGTTCTCAAGGAGATAGTATAGATGTTAATGAGAAAAAAAACTTCTCCTTACAGAATATTATTAAGGCAGCAATAGATTATTTTTTTGGCGGCAAAAAATCTCCTTATCATCTCAAGCTTGAAATCGAAAATAATATTGATTCTTTGCCTTCTCAAAATGATCTTAATAGTTTGCCATCATCTGATAATCAAGAGAATAATTTACCGAGTTTATCTACTTTTCAGAAAATAGTTAAACAGTCTCAGAAAACCCTAGAAAATCTAGTTCCAGTGGTAAAAAATGTGACTGTTCAAATAATTAATCAAGGATTAAATCAGGTTAATAATATTGCTCAAAATTTAGAGAATAATGTGAATAAGAAAGATTATGATCCTTTTCAAATCAAATTAATTATCTTAGCGGCTATTGAATTTTTCTTTTATAAAAATGGTGCTAAAAGTTCTCTTAATTTTAATAGTAATCAAAGTGTTAATCCTTTGTTTTTAAATACTGATTTATTCTTAATGGAAGGACAAATAGAAGATCCTTGGTTATGTTGGGATGATTTATATGGAGACAACAATAATGATTTAATAATTGAAAATGATGATGAAGAATCTCAAGTTTATTATTTAACGGAAACGGAAGAAGATAAAACAATTATCACAACTTTATCTAAAGGGGGAAAAACATCTTTACCGATAGAAAAAATAGACAATAACAATAATATTAGCATTAATCACACTGAGAAAACTAATCAATCTTTAATGATTGAAAAAGAAGACAATATAACAATTAAAAAAGTTGAAATTCAGGAAGCAATCGAGACAAAGGTAATAGAAATTAGATATGAAAAACATTTTTTAGAGGTGATTTTAGAAAAGTTAGATCAGTTAATATTATGGTTCGAAGAATTAATTTTGATGGTGATAAAAATAATCAAGAAAAAATGATGAAGACGAGAAGGGTAGGATGTTTAAACCCCTTGTTTGTTTGAAGAACTGACAAAAAGTATATCTAAAGTATAAAATATTCAGGTAATGTATTTTTGACAATTTTTCCATTCCTAATTAAGATGCGATCGCACCCTTGCCCGAATCTAGTCCTTGATAACAATTCACTAAAATAACGAGCTTTAAAAATAATTAAATCTGCGGTACTTTGCAGGGCAATTGTGCCTAAATGGGGTAAATTCATCAAGTTTGCAGGAATTTCAGAAACAGAGGCAATCCAGTCCTCATAAGGGGTGTCTAAATGAGCAATTCGTACGGACTCCCTGAATACCTCCAACATATCATGATCTCCGAAAGCAAAAAAAGGATCTCGACAATTATCACTGGCAAAAGTCACCTTAACCCCCGCTTGTTTCAACTCCTTAACCCTCGTCACACCACGCCAAAAAGGAGTTTTTCCCACTTCCCTATCTTGCAGATATAAATTACATAGAGGAAGACTAACGATAGCAATATTTGCCTCCTTAACTAATTTAATAATTTCATGGACTTTTTCTAAAGGTTGAACCGCTAAACTACAACAATGCCCACAGAGAATATTTTGTTCAAAATTGGTTTTCAGGGCAATTTCAGCGATTTTCCGTAAACAAATCGATTCTAATTCTCCATTCTCATCAGCATGAAAATCTAAAGCTAAATTTCTCTCCTTTGCTAACTCAAACACCCTTTCTATCTGGGTATCAATCTCTGGATTCATATAAGCAACGCCCCCTAAAATACCTCCCATTTCAGCGATTTTATCCGCTAATTTTTCCCCATCAGGAGTCAGAAAATAATCTAAACTCACCAGAGATACGACTTGTAACGTAATTTTATCTCGCCATTTCTCTCTTAACTGTTGCCATACCTTGAGACTAATATCTGCCTGATTTTCATGACAGTCTAAATGAGTCCGAAGTGCGACAGAACCTTGACTGTAACTACACTCCAAACCAAAATTCATCCGCTTATATAAATCTTCCTCATCCCAACGTTTGCTATCTTCCCTTACGATTTCTAAAGCAGTTTTGAAGTTTCCTGATAAATTCGGACTCCGTTGCCAAATATGTCCTTTATCAAGATGAGTATGAATATCGACAAAACAGGGCAATACAATACCCTTTTTCAAATCAATGCCGATAGTATCTTCACAAGCAGGAATAATTTGAGTGAGCTTACCATTGCTAATTTCTAGATCACATAAACACAAATTTTCTCTAGTGGTATGAAAAAACAAATGTAGATTATCCTTAATTAAACATAAGGGAATGTGAGCATTTTTCAACCAATATCGAGAATGATTAACAAACATAAGCCTAGTTCGAAGTTCAGAGTTAGGAATTAATCAGATAAACACTATAATGCCCACAATATTATCATTAATTTTAGCCACTGGATTATTTGCTCAGATGAGAACTCCTTGTATTCAATACCATTATTGCCCTTGAGAAATAAGTGTAGTGTACCTCAGTATTCAGATAAACGCTATAAACCAAAATCCTCCCATCCTCCTCTCTCCCTATTTCCCCCTCTTTTTTATTTTTTGGATAATCAAATACATGAAGCGGCCGCATCTGTGAATGGGTTTCTGGGAAGATTGGCAAAACTTATGGAAAAATAAGTAGTAGTTATTACTCATCACTCATTACTTAATTCTCCTTATTTGTTATAATAAAACTGAATTTCTTTCTCTTTTAACGGGGCGAAATCAGCGTTAATTAACATTTGATTCAACTCCTCTTGGGGTATGTGTTTCGCACCAATACGAACAATACGCGATCGCATCGTATTAGAAACTCCACTGCGTTGTCTTTGTGCCTCTAACCCCATCACCTGATTATATAAGTTTAACTTGGCTTCGGGAATCGGACTACCATCTAAGTCTATCCCCATTGCGATCGCACTATCCACAGCATCAGCACCAGTTTGCATTTTGATTTATCTCTACTCGAAAATTAACAGAACTTATTATAGAACAATCTTAAATCTTATGTGAAAAATAAGAACTTTGTAATAGACATCTGGTAAAAAACTGAGACTTTTCCCCTGTAGTTTGGGCTTCTAGCCCGATTTCTTGCCGATGTCGAATAAACCTTTTTAATGGGATTTTAAGGCAAATATTTTCTCAATCACGTCCTCTACTACTTTATCCGGAGTCGATGCCCCTGACGTTACCCCTACGGTAATTTTACCTTCTGGTAGCCAATTTTCCTGAATTTCTAAGTCTTTCTCTAAGGGTTGATGTTCAATTTTATTCCCTTCTAAGATGCGATCGCAGCTATCGATGTGATAGGATGGAATCTGATGCTCCATGGCAATTTCTTGAAGATGGGTAGTATTAGAAGAATTAAAACCACCGATGACTACCATTAAATCCAATTTTTCTTCCACCAGTTCTAACATCGCATCCTGTCTTTCTTGAGTGGCATCACAGATAGTATTAAAACTCATAAAATGCTCATTCAATTCGGTGGGATTGTATTTTTTGATCATGGTTTGTTCAAATAACTTGCCAATAGCTTCTGTTTCACTCTTTAACATGGTGGTTTGATTGGCAATACCCACTCTCACTAAATCCACATCTGGATCGAATCCTTGCGAATAGGCGTTTTTAAACTTATCTAAAAATTCTTGCTTATCCCCACTATTAAGAATATAACTACAAACATATTCTGCCTCTTTCATGTTTAACACCACTAAATAAGTACCAGCAAAAGAACTCGTAGCAACGGTTTCTTCATGTTTATATTTACCGTGAATAATAGAAGTGTATTCTTTTTTCTTGTGTTTTTCTACAGAATTCCACACTTTGGACACCCAAGGGCAAGTAGTATCAACGATAGTACATCCTTTCTCATTAAGCAACTGCATCTCGCTGACACTAGCACCAAAGGCGGGTAAAATCACAACTTCTTTTTGGTTAACCACAGAAAAATCTTTGATCCCCTCACTAACGGGAATAAAATCCACATTCATCTCCTTTAAACGTTGATTAACAGAGGGATTGTGAATAATCTCATTAGTAATCCATATTTTTTCGCTAGGAAAATGAGTACGAGTTTCATAAGCCATCGCTACTGCTCGTTCCACCCCCCAACAAAAGCCAAAAGCCTCCGCTAAACGAATGGTGACATCTCCTCTGGTAATTTGATAATTATTTTGTCGAATAGTTTGAATTAAATTACTTTGATATTCTTGATTCAGAGTAAAGGTGACTTCTTCTTGGTGTCCAAATCCCTTACGGTGGTAGTTGTCTGATTGCTGTAGGGTGCGTTTAAATGTTTTAGTATCCATAGAGATGAGAGAACCTCAGTTCGACATAAAATTTAATGGTTTTGCTAGGGAAAAGTGATAAGAATTGATTGAAACATTTATTTTACGGATTTTAACTGCTCTTTCACTAACCCCAATTACTGTTTCAGTTTTCTTGGGATTAGGTGATTTCCAAGAAAGAATTTACCCGTTTCTTGATAATTCCCCCTTTGTTAAGGGGGGTTAGGGGGGATCTAGCAGGTATATTTATTATTAGAAATCACCTTAACTGTTGCTCAAGATACAATCAATTTATCTACTTTTTTCGTCTATTTACACACGATCGTGCTGAATCTTTATTCTAACATCAAAAGAGAAAAAAACTCAATAGACATCTGCTAAAAATTGAGATTTTTCCTTGGTATTTCTGGTTTTTAGCCCGAATTAGGTGGATGTCTAATCAATTAATCATTGATTTTCTTATTTCCAGATGTGTTGTGGACTAAAAACCCACGTCTGGGCAAGGATTTAACCAACGGGATATTTGCTGATGAAGATTGTATAAATCTCCAGAGAAGTTTTCTTGAACCCATTGTCCGATCGCCCCTAATGGGGCAAACAATTGTTCGCCTAATTCCCAATCTACATCTTGTCCTAAAGGAGTAAGATGATTACCTGATAGTTGTAATGCTGTAATCATTTTTGGGTGTAACTGTTTTAAAATGGGATGCAATTCTAGGGTTTGATCGATGGTGTCGTCACTAAATTTGATTAATAAATTACGTCTAATATGATAGTTTTCTTTAATAATTTCTTTTGTTTCTTTTGGGGTAGGGATGAAATCAATATCTAAATTTGTTTCTAACTGTAAATAGTTTTTCATATTATCTTGGAGATAAGGGATGATATTTTCTGCAAAAGGAATAGCTTTTTTAAACGGATAATTATTAAAAGAAATGAGTATATTTCCCGCCCTTTCTACTTTAAATAAACTACCGATAAGCAAATGCAATTTACACCCCATACTATGACCTAAACCATAAATAGGTAAGTAATTTAGATCAATTCCTTGTTTATATTCTAAACGGTATAAAATGTTTTCTAAACGATTTTGGACATTAACTGCGATCGCTTTATGATCCAGAGTATTAAGAAAAGAAGTAGCAATGATAATATACCCCTGACGAGCAAGTTTTTCTAATAACCAGCGATAGGTGATATGAGGCGCAGTTGCTACGAATGCACCGCCGAGAAAATGAATGATACCTAAAGGATGAGGGGGGGTTAAAACCCAACTACCTGAAAATTCTTGCCACTCCATAGCGTTAAATGATTAACTTTTCTTAATAATTATAGAGGATCTGACACGGTGGGAGTTGTCAACTTAATCTCACTGTAGTTAATTAACTTTGTTTTTAATAGCGTTGACGACTGTTTCCAAGACGTTAACCCTAGCATAGTATTTATCATTCCCCGGCACAACTGTCCAAGGGGCTAAAGCCGTGCTAGTACGGGCGATCGCCTGATTAACAGCAACGTCGTATAAATCCCATTGATGTCGATTGCGCCAATCTTCTTCTGTGAGTTTATAACGTTTATAAGGATCTTCTTGTCGATCTTGAAAGCGTTTTAATTGCTCCTCTGGGCTAATATGTAACCAGAATTTTAAAACTATATAATTTGATGTGGCTAATTGAGCTTCAAATTCGTTGATTTCTCTGTATGCCCTACGCCATTCTATTTCTTTGGCAAATCCTTCGATTCTTTCTACTAAAACTCTACCATACCAACTGCGATCGTAGATACCAATTTTACCTAAAGCGGGTAAAGTGTGCCAAAAACGCCAGAGGTAATGATACTTTTTCTCCTCCTCCGTTGGTGCGGCAAAAGCATGAACTTCGTAACTACGGGGATCTAAAATATCTGTAACTCTTTTGATTGCCCCTCCTTTTCCCGCCGCATCCCAACCTTCAAACAGCAATAATACCCCGATTTGATTGTCGAAAATGCTTTTCTGTAGTTTTCTTAATTGGACTTGATATTGTTTTAATTTTGTTTTATATTCATCTTTAGGTAAATGTAAAGTTAAGTCTGTTTGAGCTAAATAATCAGGCTCAGTGGGTAGTAACTTATGTTGAGGGGAAGAAACATGAGATTCGGTGACAATAATTTCCCTTTTTGCCAATGCCTCTCGAATGGTGGCGACTAATTGGGTTAAAACTTTGACTTTTGCCCATCTTTGACAATCGGCTTCCACTAACACCCAAGGGGCATAGCCTGTGCTAGTATAAATCAACATTTCTTCAGCTAAATGGCTATATTGCTCATAGTTTTTTGCCTGTTGCCAATCTTCTTTGCGTACTCGCCATGATTCTAACTCGTCTTCTTCATATTTTTTCAGGCGATTTTTTAATTCTTTTTTACTGACATGAAGCCAAAATTTTGCTACTACTGCACCATCTTCGATTAATTGTCTTTCAAAAGCGTTAATATCCCTCATCATTAAGGGTACTTGCTCTGGTTGCAAACGTTCAAACAGTCTATCTTCTAATACATGGGTGTACCAACTATGATAAAAAATACCAACACTGCCAATGGGGGGAAGTTTTTGCCAAAAGCGCCAGAGGAAGGGATATTGTTTTTCTTGTTCTGAGGGGGTTAAAATGGGGTGAACTTGAAAGCCCCGGGGATCCATGTAGTTTGTCATTTGTTTTACTAACCCCCCTTTCCCCGCCGCCGCCCAACCTTCTAATACTACTATTATCGGCATTTTCTGCAACCAACTGATGTTTTGGAGCGATCGCATCTCCCTCATTAATTCTTCAATTTTCTCCCGATAGGTGTCTTTATCTAAAGAAATGCTTAAATCAACGGTGTCTAGCATGATGGTGAAATTATTAGATTGTAGGTGTGAGATTCAGGTGGGGAGTTGGGAGTTGGAAAAATAAATTTCTGACTATTGTACCTCAATATTTCCTCATTTTAACTGTTATACAAAACTTGATCATACTCATTACTCATAAAGGGAGCGAGACGCTCCCACTACTTACTGATTACTCATAATGAGATGCAAGATCTGAGTTATAGTGAGATACTGACAGGAGTTCGACTGGTTTTTACTTCGTATTGAGGTTGTTCGAGTAGAGATATTCCCGTCATTTCTTCTGGTTTAGGTAGTTGCAAAATGTCAAGAATGGTAGGTGCAATATCTGCTAGTTTACCGTTTTCTCTCAATTGTACGTCACCGCCGTGACCGATAATTTTTCTTTTTTCCCCTTCTATTAAGATCAAAGGTACTAAATTGGTCGTGTGAGCAGTCCAAGGATTACCCTTTTCGTCTCTCATATATTCAGCATTACCATGATCTGCTGTAATGATAACAGTTCCTCCTGCGTTGTTGATGGTTTTAATCAGTTTTCCTAAACATGAGTCAACGGTTTCGATCGCCTCGATGGCAGCTTCTAAATTACCTGTATGCCCTACCATGTCAGGGTTAGCATAGTTCATAACTACCAGAGAGTAAATGCCTTTGTTGATAGCATTACAAGCGACTTGAGTTACTTCCACTGCTGACATAGCCGGTGCTTTATCGTAGGTTGTCACCATCGGACTAGAAATCAATTCTCTGTCTTCTCCTTCAAGGGGTTGCTCTAATCCACCGTTGAAAAAGTAGGTGACGTGAGGATATTTTTCTGTTTCAGCAGTACGAAATTGTTTCAATCCAGCTTCGGCGATGATTTCACCGAGAATATTGGTTAATTTTTGTGGCTCAAAGGCTACTTTAACGGGCAAATTGGGGTCATATTGGGTAAAAGTGGCAAAATAAAGGTTTTCGATAAATTCTCTCTCAAAATCTTTAAATCCCATCATAGTGAAAGCATAACAGATCTGACGGGTGCGATCGGGTCTAAAGTTAAAGAAAATGATACCATCCCCTGATTCTACTGCCCCTGAAGTAATGCGAGTGGGATCAATAAATTCATCGGTAATATCTTGACGGTAAGAATCTTCTAACACTTGTACAACGGTTCTACCATCGCCTTCTCCATCTATGGTATATAAATCATAGGCTTTTTTGACTCGATCCCAACGGTGATCTCGATCCATAGCATAATAACGTCCGCAAACGGTGACAATTTTCCCTAAACCGATTTTGCTAATATGTTCTTGCACGGTTTTAACATAATTAACCCCCTCATGGGTATTGGTGTCACGACCATCGGTGATAATATGGACACAAACCTCATTAACCCCCTGTAATTTAGCTAAATCTAATAAGCCAATCAAGTGATCAATGTGAGAATGTACCCCACCATCGGAACATAAACCCATTAAGTGCAGTTTACCCCCCGATTGATTTACCTGTTGACAGGTTTCTTCTAAGACAGGATTTTTGAAGATACTGCCATCCTCTACAGCATCGGAAATGCGTACTAATTCCTGTGGTACAACTCGCCCTGCTCCTAAATTCAAATGTCCTACTTCCGAATTGCCCATTTGCCCATTGGGTAAACCAACGGCTTTGCCAGAAGCATGGATTAAGGTGTGAGGATAAACTTCTAAAAGACTATCCATCACGGGAGTGTTGGCAAGGGCGATCGCATTATCTTTTTTTTCAGGGCGATAACCCCAACCATCGAGAATAACTAGCACAACGGGAGCTATTGGTGCTTGACTGATCATAATTTAACTAATTAATATAAATTGTAAAAATAGTTGCATTTTGATCTTAACACTGATATTTTGTCTGCGTAACGACTTTTTTCAGGTTTGCTTGACATTCAAATATACTTTTTGTATATATATTTTGTACATTTTGTTACAGTTTGCGAAAATTTCAAATTATTTTGTCCTTGTAACAATTCCTTGTAGCAAATATTAAGAAAATATTAAAGAGTTTGGAGTTCGGAAAATGATGATCTAACCAGTCAATTTTTGAGTAGGTGCAAGATCTAAGTATAAATTATTAATGGCGGTGACTAAATTTTTCTGTCTCATCAAAGATTCTCCGATTAAAACAGCATTCGCCCCCGCAGATTGAACAAAATCAAGATCTTTTTTCTCATATAATCCTGATTCGCTAACTACCGTAATTTTTCTTTCTTTTATCATATCTTGACGGGCAGATAAAATATTTTTTGTAGTGTTTAAATCGACAGAAAAATCTTCTAAATTACGATTATTTATTCCCATTAATTTTACCCCCTCAATATTTAAGATGCGATCGCATTCCTCAAGGGTATGAACTTCAATTAAAGCAGTCATTTCCAGACTATGAATAATTTTTAAAAAGTAACTAATATCAGTATCTTTAAGAATAGAGGCAATGAGTAAAACTGCATCAGCACCATTCAAACGAGCGAGGTAAATTTGATAAGGATAGATAATAAATTCTTTGCACAAAAGAGGAATTTTGACAGTATTTCGCACGATAGTTAAATTGTCAAAACTACCTTGAAAAAACTCCTTATCTGTCAACACAGATAAACAAGCCGCACCCCCTTTTTCATATTCCCTAGCAATGATTTCAGGCTCAAAATCTTCCCGAATTAACCCCTTACTGGGAGAGGCTTTTTTCACCTCTGCAATCAAAGCAGGTTGACGAGGAGAATCGAGTAAAGCACCAACAAAATCAAGGGGAGAATTATTCAACTTACTAACCTGTTGACGCAATTCCAGTAAAGACAGTTTTTCCCTCATTTTTGCCACTTCTTGCTCTTTATGCCAGACAATTTTCTCTAAAATATTTTTAGGCTCACTATCAGGTAATTTTACTTGATAACGTAAGGTATCGATAGCAACAGGAGGAGAAGGTTGTTGACGACGAATTTTCATTAACTTTCAGATATAAAATAACTTGTAATCATACCATAAAAAACTCAACTTTCCCATAAACGTCTTCTCCCACTACCTTGAAACCGACTATGACTATCAAATAACAATTCAGGGATATTTAGTTTTTCAGGGCATTTTGGCAGACATTCGCCACATTCAGTGCATTTATCCCCTTTTCTCCCCCAAAACCAATGCCCTGCATTTTCTAACATCTGATAACGATACTTAGCATATTCTGTCATTTCTAACCCAACTCCTAAATTTCGCAGTCTTAAAATTTCGGGAATATTGATATTTTCTGGGCAAGGAAGACACTGATAACACTGTAAACAATGATCAGTTTTTAGAGTTTTTTTGAGGGTATTTTCTATGTTTTGAAAGATAGCTATTTCTTCTTTGGTTAATTCTTTATCGTCATCAGCAACGGTGAGGGGATAGATTAATTCTTCAGGATTTGATGCCCCTAAACTTAAAGTAGAAATGGTGCGATCACCAAGTGGCACTACACGATCGCACAGTAAAAAACGATAAGTTAAAAGCAGAGGAGAAAAAGGTTGACAAATAGCTTTTAGTTTGGCAGAAGGTTGATATAAAAGTCCTCCTTTATCGGCTGGAGAGATAATAAACACCCCTAAATCAAGTTTTTTGGCTAATTCTAAAGCAGAATAATTACGTTGAAAAAAATAGTAATAATGAAGATTAACAAACTCAAATAAATTAGTATTAATTGTTTCTTTTATTAAGTCTAAACTCCCGTGAGTAGAGAAGCCAATATGTCTAATTTTACCTAATTCTTTGGCTTTATTTAAAATCTCAAAAAAACCATGATTATCTTTAATTAAATCTAAATGTTCAGGCGTATTTACCCCATGAATAGCAAGACAATCGATATAATCAGTTTGCAAATTTAAAAGGGATTGATCTAACCATGTTTGAAAAGTATTTTTATCTTGACAAGGAGTTAATTTTGTGGTGATAATAACCTGTTCACGGGGAATATTTAGCTGTTTTAAAGCATAACCTAAATAGGTTTCGCTATTACCGTAACCCTTTGCTAATTCTAGGTGATTAATGCCTAATTCCAAGGCTTTTTCCACTGTTGATAATAACTGAGATTGACTATAACAACAGCGCATTAAACCGAGGGAAAAAACGGAGATATTGAGTTCAGTTTTGCCAAAACGACGATATTTCATCTAACAATAAGTAGCTCTCTTACTTCTCGTTGTGATAAATTATTGATTAAGGCAGGTATTGACATCTGGTAGAAATTGTGATTTTTGAACGGTATTCCGTGCTAGAATCCCGAAATAGGTCGATTTCTCCTGTCAAATATTCCCCTTTGCCTAACTTGCTTTACCATTATTATCCTTTAATTGATGAAAATTATGGGCATCTTTTTCCCAATGAGATTTTGTCCAAGGAGTGGGAATGCGATTATGTAAGGGTTTGAGACTGTTTAACACTTCGGGGAAACTTAACTCAAGGGATTTTGTTTCTCTTAATTTATGTCACACAGAACGAGATATTGGTAAATTGTGATCTTGACGAATTGCGCCAACTTGCTCTAAAAATTCCTCTCTTTCCGCCTGATAATCCGCCGAGGATAGTAATAAGGGTGGGGAAGGGCATACAAAGAAATCAACGAATTTGAAGCCCAATTAGCCACCTTTAACTATATCGTTGTGAACTACTACCGACCGCTATCGCTGAGTCGGGAGCTTCCTACCCAATCAATTGCTTTCTATTGCAA
The DNA here is from genome assembly GCA_964409355.1 of uncultured Cyanobacterium sp. Taxonomy (GTDB): domain Bacteria; phylum Cyanobacteriota; class Cyanobacteriia; order Cyanobacteriales; family Cyanobacteriaceae; genus PCC-10605. Next base: position 41,212 of record CAYPDC010000008.1, on the reverse strand, counting down.
AACAATAGCGAGTCTTACATCAAGGCGATAGGCTTTGCCCCACGTTCCGTAGGTCATTCACACGGTATCATAGAGTTATGTTTATGTATATGGCTTGGTTATCGCCATTCCGCCCGTGTGCGGTTGTTCTTATCCTATCACAATTTTCTGAACTGTGATAAGATATTTTTTTTTTGTTGGGCAAAACTTGTGCTGAGCGTAGTCGAAGCATTCATCCACTAATCCGCTCTGCTGAGATTAGGGACTTCTTTTGCCATTGCGTTAAAAATAAACTTGATTCTATACAATGTGTCGGGAAAAATTGGCTCAATGAAAAAGTGTAAATAAATGTTAACTGAATAGAGGTTAAATCCTTATTTAATAAGATAATTAGAGAGTTATTATTGTGTGCAATAAATGTTGTTTTTTCCTTATTTAATAATAGATTTATGCACAAAAAAACTATTTAATTAATTAATTATAACTAATGACACTGACAGTAAATACTTGGATACCCGTAGGACCTGCCCCCATACAAGATCCCATTCGTGGACGTTTAAGTTATCCCGAAATTTGGGGAGACACCCTGATTTCAGGGGCAGTTAACGGCTTGGCAATGGTTCAGGGTGAAAATGGAGACGGTTTTCTCTATATTGGTGCGGTAAATGGTGGGGTTTGGATGCGTCCTTATAGTTACGCTACCGACAGTTGGGGAGAGTGGACTTGGCAGAGTAAACCGAGTAATGATCCTAATTCTGGTTATCAAGGCATTCAATCCATTGCGAAAATAGCTGTTTCACCAGATAAGCAATATTTAGCCGTTGGGCAAGGTAATCCTTCTAATTTTAGTGCTTATTCTTCAGGTAATAGCAAAGGATTGCAAATCGCCAAAATACTCGAAGATGGAAGTTTAGAACGGAAATGAAATTCCTATAATGTTTTTTGAGGGAAACTGGTTTGAAAGTGTTAACCCTAATAAAAGTTATCCTTTTGGTCTTTCTGCCAATAGTAATCCTTATCGAGCTGGAGACATTGTTTTTGCAGGTACAAGGAATATTTATGAGGCGGTTATTCCCCATTGGGAAGTAGATCCCAATGAAATACTTTTAACCCCTTTACTTCCCGAAAGTTTTGAGTCTAATAATGTCAAGGATTTTACTGCTTTGGATGTGGGTTCGAGTCTGGAAGAGGTGAGTAGCTTTGCAATGGCAAAACCCTACAGTTGGGATGATTTATATACGGCATATTATGATCAACAAACGGGAACTTTTTATCTATTGGGACGAAATGGCTCGGAATCATCTATTGTGCTTGATCCCAATAGCTACCAGTTACAGTTAATCGATTCTGTGCAAGGATTATTTATTACTGATATTGCTCATCCTCAGCAGTTAGTAGTAGGAGGTTTAGGAGGTTTATGGATTAGCGATCTTGACGGTAATGGACAACCTAGCACTTTTTCCCCTATGAATTGGGATGGTTTGCCTGAAAATGTAGATCCGGGTAGTTGGAATTTGGATTTGGAATATGATCCTGTGGATGATCTGCTTATTGCCAATACGTTAGGTCAAGGTGCTTGGATTTGGAGTCGTTCGGGAGAAATTGACACTCTCCCTGAACCTGATTTTGGTTTTTCTATTACTTCTAGTTTAGTACCTCAATCCCAGTCTAATTTTTTCGATCGCAGTGGACGTAGTATTGATGGGGCGATTAGCGTTCAATTACACCGCACTCCTGAGCAACTAAATCAAGATATTACCGCAGAATTAATGTTAAATGATCCGAGTATTTGGCAAGAAAATATTGGCTTATATGCAGATGTCAGTCAGACATTGGATTTAACAGAAGGTGCGATCGCAAATAATCAAATCCGTATTCCTCTAACTTTTGTCGCAGGGGTAGATACCTTGTTCTTTGCCTCAAGGTACTCAAGTTGGTTTTTACACAGTCAATGCTGATGGTTCAATTACTGACAATGAACAATCAATCACTCCCGATGATCCTGATTATATCGATTTAGCATTGACAAACAGCGTTTATTTAGCGGTTGCTAATAATCCCCAGTCAAATTTAGCTTTAAACAGTAAAAAGGCTTTAAATGCTTTTGGCGATCGCACCTCTTTTATCACCACTGAAGCTCAAAGATATGGCAATGTTCAACCAGCAGATATTGCGGAAGGATTTACCACACAACAGACTTTTGCTTTATCTTTGAGATTTCCAGATGGTAGCGGTTTAGTTTCGGTGGGAAACAATGCTTTTACCATTGAGGATGAGACAGATAACACCATTATTTTTGATCCCAATCAGGAAAAATTAGAAGTAGGATTAGCACCCGCAGGAGGAGGAGTTTTTGCGGCGGAGTCTTCAGAATATACTCTCAATATTGCTCGTTTAGGAGGGTATAATTCTGGTTATGGTCTTTTCCGAGTGGATACTTTAACTGGAGATATAGATGGACTTTCCCCCGGTACTAACGATTATGCGGTAAAAGCCTTAGAAAGAGCTTTATCTAACAGCGTTGACGGCTTTACAGGTCAAAATTTCCCTGAATATGGTCAAAATGGTTCGGAAAACATAACAGGTTTATCGGAAAACAGTTACTATGCTAGTTTCATTACTCCTAATCGAACGATAAATGAAGCCTTAGAATTGTTACAAGATTCATCATCTTTGCCATCAAATAATTATGTTCATTTTAGTATTGAACAAGCCAATCAGGGAATTATTGCTAGTTTGCCTATGGGTACAGGGTTTTTCGCCTTTGAAGACATGGGTTTAACGGGTGATAGTGATTTTAATGATTTACTACTGCAATTTGTTCCCATACCAGACAATTTCATGTCGAACTAAGAAGGGAGCGAGACTCCTTATTGATAGTAAGGGAGCGAGACGCTCCCACTCCCAAGTAACATAATTTTTCAGCAGCCCCTACTTATCGTTATTTTCTTTTGATTGATGAGAAGTATAAGAATCTTTTTCCCAATGAGATTTTGTCCAAGGAGTAGGAATGGGAGTGTGTACAGGTTTTAAACTGTTTAAAACTTCTGGTAAACTCAGATCAAGGGATTTCGTTTCTCTTAATTTGTGCCATACAGAACGAGACATAAATAAATTATGTTCTTGGCGAATAGCACCAAGTTTCTCTAAAAATTCCTCTCTTTCCGCCTGATAATCTGCCGAGGATAGCAATAACGATTGAGGAGGATAAACTTTGATGAGGGTTGCCATTTGTGCCAATAATTTCGGATATAGCCATGTATAGGCAGGATGCACCGTTAATTTGGCTTCATGGGCATGACTACCATTTTTACATAAAGTAATCTCAAAATAACCGATCGCAGCTTTTCTCTGGGGTTCAAATACATAGGCACTAACCACTTCCGTTTGGTTAAACAAATCTTGAATTTTCTGGGTGATATATTGCCATAAATTCGTTTTAAAATCATCAACGTGGCGATCGAATATTTGTCGTAACATAGGAGGCATGGAAACACAATCTAATTGATAAATTAATTTCGCATCCGCATTACTAACTGGTAACAAATTTGGTAAATCTGGCTCTTGTTGTGCTAATTTATCTAAAGTGTTTGTGTCACACTGCCAATAGGTGATTTGTGCCATCGGTTGAAAACCATTTTCCCGATATAAACCAATGGTATTTTTTTCATTAATATTGACTTCTAGTATCCATGTTCTAGCTTCCCAAATTTTTTCAAAACAATAACGCAATAATTTTGAGCCGATACTGCAATTGCCGATGAGTAAATGATTGAGGGAAGTATTATGATTAATTAAAACCTGCTCAACTTTCCATGTACTGCGAGTATAATTAACAGGATAAACTTGAATTAAACCTTGAATTTGTTGATCTTTTTCCGCTACATAAACATAAAAATCTTGATCCACCGCCCAAGGTAAAATTTTAGTTAATTGTAATAACCCATAACAGCTTTGATATTTTTGAATTTTTTGCAATAATCCATTTTGACGAGGATTAAATTCGATGGATAAACGCTCCTGTAACAAGCGGGCGATCGCACCTAAGTCACGATATTGAACAGGTCGAATGTGCATAATTGATTTAGACTTAGAATTAAAGTTAGTGTTCATAGCTTTTAGTATTTAATGAGTAGATTGATATATATATATATGAACTATTGTAGTAGTAATAACTATAAAAAGAAAAATAGCTGAGTCTTGTTTAACCGCATTGTACCACAAATTTATCAAAAAACATCTATTAATCAACATAATTTAACATTTTTTATGATGATAAAAATAAAAAGAAATAATTACTTATTTTTAATAAAAATAAAATGATAAAATATTGTAGCAATTAGTGATAATTTTAAATTAATTTACCCCATTATTAAAGATAGATTTAAGTCAAATATTTTGATGTTGGATTGTATTAGAAAAATCTTAATTTTTACCAGATGTCTATTAATCCAAGCTACAATCTAAAAACAATATGACCTCAGTTTGATTAATTCCACGTTATTTTCTTACATCGAACTCACCTCAGTTCGATATAAGAATTGTTGATTTAGGTAGGTTTCGGGTTGCAAGTTTCAGGGGGGTTTTTTTAAGATTGATTAATCAATCAAGGTGCTGAAAAACAATAAAATCAATAAACATAAGTTTTTTATCAATTCTTTAACCTAACACCTAACACACTTCGGCTACCCTCAGTGCATCCCCTGATACCTGACACCTTTCATCACTTAAGATTTTATGTCGAACTCAGGTGAACTCTGGTGAATTTGATATTCTCCCCTGCTATTCCAGAAGGAAAAGGCGAGAATATCAACATTGCTAAAGGGCTTGAGCTCTTAACCATGCCACAGGAAGATATAAAATCTTATTAGGAGTAGGTACAAAAGCACGGCGGTTAAATACATCGTAATTATTCTGGACAATCACATCAAGAATGCCCTGATATAACATTAAAGCAGACCATACTGGCCATCTACCATCGGGATTTAATGCCTTAATACCCTTTTCCGCCTGTTGATAATACTCCTTAGCACGGTTAATTTGAAACTTCATTAGATTACGCCAACGATCATCTATTACTTTATTACATAAATCCTCCTCACTATAATTAAATCCTTCTAAATCTTCTAAGGGTAAATAAATTCTCCCTCTACCAATATCTTCTCCTACATCTCGGAGTATATTCGTTAACTGATTCGCAATGCCAAGCGCGATCGCCTCTTTTTCAGGCATAAAGACTGATCCATTATACCAAGGGACATTCTTATAACTATTATCCACTCCCAATACAGAGGAAGACATCAAGCCTACAGTTCCAGCTACTCGATAACAATAGAGGTATAAATCCTCAAAAGTCTCATAACGATTGCGGTATAAATCCATTCTTTGCCCAGCAATCATATCTCGAAAAGGCTGAATATCCATCGGATAACGCTTAAGAGTATCTACTAAAGCCACATCAGGATCATCTATGGGTTGCCCGGCAAAGAGGGATTCTAGTTGTTGTTCCCACAAATTAAGGGTTTCAGGAGTTGTTAACTTAGCTTGAGGACCATCTACCAGTTCATCTGTACGGCGACACCAAACATAAATCGCCCAAATAGCACTTCTTTTCTCTTTGGGCATTAATAATGTGCCTAGATAAAATGTTTTGGAATATTTCGCCGTAATTTGACGACAATATTCGTAAGATTCTTCCAGACTAGCGAGAGGTTGTTTCGGTTGTAGTTTTTTAGGCAGTTGCAGCATTCATCTGTGCTGTGATAATTAGCTAAATTTAATATAAAAATAAGAATAATGACAATTCTCTAGTATTGTCTCATTTTCTGAGCAATTTTATTCAATTATTGAGAATCCCTAACTAAGGTTCAATTATTAACCGTCAACTCTCAACTGTCAACTTTTTTAGAGTTCAGGGTTCGGAGTTAGCTATTACTTCGCCTTGCAATGAATTGACAAGGCTAATATATTAACGACATTTATTAGCCTTGAATTTCAATTCAAGGTGGGTTATGAAACCTGTCTAAAACTTTCACACCCTACAGGTTGAACAATATTTAACCCCTACCTACTCTTTACTAAACCAAAGAAGGCTCAGGCTTTGCGACAGTGGCAGAAAAGTCTTTACTGATCACTTGTGCCGCTTGTTTTCCTGATAGTACCGCCCCTTCCATACTTCCTAAGTATTTTTGCATGGTGAAATCTCCTGCTAAATAGAAGTTAGCAATAGGAGTTTTTTGATCTGGACGGTATGCCTGTCTTCCTGGGGTGGCTTTATATACAGATCTTGGGGTTTTAACCACATGGGATTTGAGTAGTTTTGCCTGATTTTCCCCAGTGAAATGTTGAGGAAATAGTTGTCTCAATTCCTGCATTGTGGCTTCGATGATTTCTTCATCAGATTTACTAATCCACTCCGCCGCAGGCGCTAATACTAATTCCAACATGGAGCGATGGGGGTTACTATATTCTTTACAAGTGTTGCTCATATCCGCATAGACACTCAAAAGGGGCGATCGTGAGAATAAGAGATGATCAATATCCGTGAGTTTGCGATCAAACCAAAGATGTAAATTAATTACAGGTACACCTTCTAAACCCTCTAATTTTTGGAAAAAGGGCATTTCCTTCCAACTAGGGGGTAACATCACCTTAAGGGGATCGACAGGCATGGCAGAAACGTATAAATCTGCCTCAAATACCTCATCGGGTTCACTATTTAAACCTCTAATTAAAAACCCTTTAATACTACCATCCTCCTTTAATAAAATCTCTTTTAAAGGAGCATTTAAACGCACCTCTCCCCCTCTTTCGGTGATATAGTCAACCATAGGCTGACAAAGTCTTTCGGTAGGTGAGCCGTCTAAAAACGCCATTTTTGAGCCATTTTTCTCCTGTAAAAAGCGATTTAAAGCAGTTAAGAGAATAGTTGCCGAAATTTCATCAGGATTAATGAAGTTCAACGCCTTCGACATGGCAATAAACACCTCTTTCTCGATACGGGGAGGGATGTTTTGTTTTGCCATCCATTCAGACCATGAATACTTATCCATTTCCTCGACATAGTCTTGTCCTTGAATGATAGCAGGTAATAACCCTAAACCAAACTTAATTTTTTCTCCCCAACTCAACATATCATTATTGCGTAAAATCGCCACCAAACCGTTGATAGGGGCAGGAATATCGGGAAAATCGAATCGTGAATAAGTTCCCGGTTTTTCGGGTTGGTTAAAAATCATGGTATGTTCTTTCCATTGAAGGCGATCTTCGATGCCTAACTCATGGAATAATTGCAACATATTGGGATAAGCCCCAAAAAAGATATGAAGTCCAGTTTCGTACCAGTCTCCATCTTCATCTTTCCATGCCGCTACTTTGCCCCCCAATACGTCTCTACGTTCGAGTACAATGGGGGTATGTCCTGCATCCGCTAAGTATTTAGCGCAAGAAAGTCCAGCTAATCCAGCACCTGCTATGGCTACTCGCATTTATTTTTCTTTTCTTCTACTTGATTTCTTTCTTTCATTTTAGTAGCATTTCTTGACATTTCGTAACATTTTTTAAGATTTTTTCTGATGGACAGGTAGAATGCCTGAATATTAATTGTTACTTATTACTTATCCTCCATCAACACAGCTCGATCGAATTCGGGCTAAAAGCCCGAACTACCAAAGAAAAACTCAATTTTTACCAAATGTCTAATTAGGCTTCGTCTAAAGCGGCGATACCGGGTAAAACTTTTCCTTCTAATAACTCTAAACTAGCACCACCACCAGTGGAAATGTGACTCATTTTATCGGCAACGCCTACTTTTTCAACGGCGGCTACGGAGTCTCCTCCTCCAATAATCGTAGTTGCACCTTTACCAGTGATTTCTGCTAGACTATGTGCGATCGCCTCTGTGCCTTTAGCGAATTGCTCAAATTCAAATACCCCCATAGGCCCATTCCATACTACAGATTGACAATCAGTAAGGGCATCTTGGAAGGTTTTAATGGAATCAGGCCCAATATCTAAGCCCATCCAACCATCGGGAATGCTATTAATATCGACGGTTTGAGCGTTTGCATCGGGGGCGAAGTTATCAGCTACCACTACATCAGTAGGTAATAAAAATTCTACCCCTCTTTCTGTGGCTTTTGCTTCTAAGGCTTTGGCTAAGTCGATTTTATCTTCTTCTACTAAAGATTTACCAACGCTTAAACCACGCGCTTTGTAGAAGGTGAAAATCATACCACCGCCGATGATTAATTTATCGCATTTTTCTAATAAGGTTTCGATAACACCGATTTTACTAGAAACTTTTGAACCACCGATAATAGCTACTAAGGGGCGTTTAGGAGATTCGATCGCACTTTGTAAGAATTTTAATTCTTTCTCGATTAAAAAACCCGCAACGGAGGGGGATAAATAGTGAGTTACCCCTTCTGTGGAAGCATGGGCGCGGTGGGCAGTACCAAAAGCATCATTAACGTATAAATCAGCGTTATTAGCTAATTTTTGGGCAAATTCGGGATCATTTGCTTCTTCTTCACCATAAAAACGCAGATTTTCTAATAAAACCACATCGCCGTTAGCCATAGCATTAATCGCATTAGTAACCTCATCCCCGATACAGTCATCACACTTAACCACATTTTTAGCCAATAACTCAGAAAGACGAGTTGCCACAGGAGTTAAACGGAGACTTTCCTTCACTTGCCCATTGGGACGACCCATGTGACTACACAAAATTACTTTAGCACCTTTAGAAATTAAATCATTGATGGTAGGTAAAGCAGCTTTGATACGAGTATCATCGGTAATGGCACCGTTATCCATAGGCACGTTAAAATCAACCCGCATTAAAACTCTTTTACCTTCTAAATCAGTTTTTGTTAAATTTGCAACACTTTTTTTAGCCATAGTGATATTTTTTGAATATTTATCAGACAATAAAAATAGAAGAAGTAAAAAAATTTACTCTTTGCAGATTTTACCCGACAATGTCGCTAGAGGTAAGTGTTATGTTCAAAAACATTTTATTCCCCATAGATCAAAGTAGAGAAGCTAGAGAAGCAGTTGCGATCGTTTCTAACATCGTCAAAACATACAACAGTAAACTATTTCTGCTATCGGTTGTGGAAACCAATACGCAAGAAGATATAGTCATGAGTGATAAAGAAAACGTAAGCCAATTGCTAAAAAATGCTCAAGACTTGTTTTCTGAAGTCGAGATTATCGCCGAAGTGATGGAAAGACAAGGAATGCCTCCTTTTATTATCTGTGATGTTGCCGACGAAATCGAGGCAAATTTAATCATTATGGGATGTCGTGGTTTAGGTTTAACCAAAGAAGGGGTTGAGGATAGTGTCACCAATCGAGTGATCAATCTTGCTCCTTGTCCAGTCTTGGTAGTACCATAGAAGCAAATTAAGAATTAAGAATTAAAATCTGGACTTTCGACAAAAAAGAAGCAATTAGCGTAGGTGCTACATTTTTTTCTGTGAAAGTTCAGTTATTAGAGAAGAAGTTTGAGAAGATTTATTTTCAGAAGATTTATTCTGAAAAATAAACCAAATACCTATGGCACAACAGACTAAAATTAGGGCAATGAAAACAAGATTTTTCTGGGATAATAGGGTTTGAGAAGAAGGTTTTTTTATCTGAGAATTTTCTAATTTTGGTTGTGGCAAATCCAGCATAATTTCCGTTAAATATTGCCAAGATAATTCCCCTTCTATTTTCTCGGGTTGTTTTGATTCTATTTGACATTTGAGCAGAGCAATAGTAACATTATCGTGACCATTTTTTTCTAAGGCTATATCCATCATTTTTTTGCAGACGGTTTCCACACTTACATCCCTTGTAATGATCGGTAAAATTTCTGATTGCCAATATTGTTCTACTCGTTCATAATCAGATAAACCATCGGAACATAGTAGAAAAACGCTATCTTCATCAATGATAAAGCGTCTGATATGTACTTTCAATTTTTTGGAAGAATCCATCCCCAATGCCTGTAATAATGCACCAGTGCGAGGATTAGCAGATACTAGACGATATAATCCGCATCCCATCCTCACTTCTTTTGTGGCTAAGTCATCATCTACTGTTATCTGATGGCAACCTTCTTTGGTTATCCAATAAATCCTCGAATCTCCTACATTTGCCGTATATATTTCATGGGCGATCGCCATTCCTGTTACTACAGTTGTACCCATCCGGGCTCGATCGAGTCTTTTTTCTTGATTATTGATATGATAAATTCGATCGTTAGCTTTAGAGATGGCATTATGGATTTTAACCGCATCGATAAGGGGTATCCAATTTTTATTATTAAGGGTTTCTCTGAGAGTTTTTTGATAACTATTATTTAATTCTTTTTGAATAATATCAACAGCTAAATTAGAGGCAACTTCCCCTGATTTTTGTCCACCTAAACCATCACAAACCATAACTAATGTATCAATACCGCTTCTGGTTTCCTTTAATTTATCTACGGAAGGATAGCAGGAATCTTCATTATTTCTTCTTTTTTTCCCCGCATCAGTAGCAGTAATTAAGGTAAATTTACGGCGATAATAATTATTGCCGAGGAGATAAATAACTTGATCGAAAATTGCTAATAGCTTATCAGTATCTTTAATTAAATTTTGCCGAATAGATAAAATAATTTTGCTAATTATATCTTGAATTAAAGGATCAAAATCTTCTAACCAAGTTAACCATAAATCTGCTAAATTTTTGAGAGTTGGGGTAACTTCTTGATCTAATGTTAAATCAGTTAACTTGAGAATTGCACCGTTAACCCTTAGATTGTTGCTATCAAACAAACTCGATAAAACCTTTTGTTTTGTTAGGGGTTTCCATAACTGTATCATTTGCCATAACCAGTTAATTTGTCTTAACGCCGAAGCCTGATGAAGATTTTTTTCTAGCAGAGGAAATAGCTGAGGATCAATTAATTTACCCTGACTATCGAGGGGTATATTATCATATTCGAGTAACCAAGCCTCGGTTTCTTCTTTTAGAAAACCATAGACTTGCGGTAAGTGAAGGCGATGGGAAAACAGTTTTAAATAAGGGGTGATTTCTGAAGGGAGATTATCAGGGGAATAAGGCGATAAATAGGGTTTTGTGTCTAATACTATGTCGTTATAACACACCAAAAACCGAGATGCGATCGAATCTCCTATTTTATACTCTTTACTTAACTTTCCCACAATTTTTAAATAACGTTTAACTAATGGAGTTTCACATTTATGACAAAAATTATCCTCTAGGGAATTAAGATTTTTACATCTTCTGTTAGCGCATCTAATTTGTGTAATCCTATTAGTCATTCGTTATAAGTTATAGATAAAATGAGTAATGAGTTGAGAGTTGGGAGTTGGGAGTAATGAGTGAGAAGAAGTAACTAATTCTTCATTATTCATTCCTTAACATGGATTGTGGAAGGGAAAAAATAACCAAGGAATAAAGATTAAGAATAACCAGATTATTTCACCATAATTATTGCTAACTAAATCCTCTTTTCTCTCCATCAAATTATCAATTCTTACCTGTAAACGATTATCATAAAAAGCACATTCTAACTCATTATTTAAGATGTTTTTTTGAGTCATAACCGATGATGTTACTTGCAGTAAAGATTCAGCGATTAAAAGATAATCCACCGTTTTAGCCGCAGTTTGATCTGCCCTTAATTCCCTTAATAATACCAAACTTTCCCACAGTTTTTCATTATTAGGTAGGCAAAACCCGAGTTTTTTGAGATAAAATAACCAAAAGAAAACAAAGGGATCTTTATAGTTTTTATGGGCGGTTTCGTGGGCAATAACTGCCATTAAATGCTCCTTTGATAGTAAATCAATTAAACCTTGACTAAGCACTAATTCTGAATCCCAAAATCCCATTTCTGCGGCATAGGGAAAGTTACTGTTAAGTAATTTGTAACTATAGCCGTTAATTTGCTTATCTGTACATTTTTGCAAAATTGACCAAGTTTTAAAATGACTTAAAATATTATTGATTAAAATAAAAATGGCATAAATAGAGAAACTGATGGATAAATAATAACTAAATTTACTGGCTTTTATGCCCCACATTTCTCCCTGATAGCCCATGACAATAACGACAATACAAGTCATTAATAAAATCAGAGGCGGAAAGCTAAAGAAAAACAGAGACAAGCCCCATTTTTTTTGATATTTTGCCTCAAAAATTTGGCTAATAATTCTAATACCATAAGCTAATAATAAACTGGTTAAAATAAGTAATAAGTGCATTTTATTCTTTTTCCCCCCTTTCTTTTCTTACTTGGGCTAAACGAGATGCGATCGCCTCTATTTGTTCTATACTAGCAGTATCGAGACTATCAGCAAAAGAAGCCACGACTTCAGGATTACTAATAGCTAAAAAATTGTGTAATTGCTCATAAGACTGTACCGCTTGAGCTTGTTCCCTCGAGATGAGAGGATACCAATAAAATGCCCTTCCTTTTTTCTTATGGGTTAACCAACCTTTTTTCGTTAGTCTTTGCAATACCGTCATCACAGAGGCATAAGCCAATTCTCGATCGGGATCTGCTAAAATGCGATCGTGTATATCTTTAGCACTAGCATTGCCTAAATCCCAGATAATTTCGAGGATTTCTTGTTCTAAAAATCCTAAAGACAGTTTTTGTGGTCTATACTTTGGTAAAAAAGACATTTGAATGAATAATGAATAATGAACAATTGATAAAATCTCCCCAATACCTTAACTACTTCCCTATTTCCTATTTAGAGTTAACGAAGTTGGCAAAACTCAACTCATTAATTTTATTCCATTGTAAGATACCCTTTCTAAATTCTAGCCATGATTGATAAATTTCTTTAAACATGGGGTTTTGTTGAGCATTATTTTCGTATATCTCAAAAGAAATTTTCTGTGCTTGGGTAAGGATGGCTTGAGGGAAAGGAGTTAATTTTGTGCCTCCTGTTATCAATGTTTGTAAAGCCTGTTGATTGATAAAATCATAGTGAGCTAACATATTGATATTGCTTTCTCTAGCACAGACTTCCATCATGTTTTGATACTCTGTCGGTAATTTTTCCCACGGGGATTTATTAATTAAGATTTCTAAAGAAGGACCCGGTTCCCACCATCCGGGGTAATAATAGTATTGGGCGACTTTATTTAAACCTAGCTTCTCATCATCGTAAGGTCCTACCCATTCTGCAGCATCGATCGCACCTCTGTCAAGGGCTAAAAACACTTCTCCTCCGGGAATATTTTGCACTGTCACCCCTAATTTTGCCATGACTTCCCCCCCTAAACCGGGAATACGCATTTTCAAACCCTTTAAATCAGCGAGGGATTTTATCTCTTTTTTAAACCATCCTCCCATTTGTGCGCCTGTATTTCCCGCAGGAAAGTTGATAATATTAAAATCCCTATAAACTTTCTGCATCGCCTCCAATCCCCCACCATAATACCACCAAGCGTTATGTTGCCCTGCTAATAAACCGAAGGGAATCCCCGTACCAAACGCAAGAGCGGAGTTTTTGCCAATATAATAATAACTGGCAGTGTGTCCACATTCTACCGTCCCATTTTGTACTGTATCTAAAACCTCTAACCCCGGCACGATTTCCCCTGCTGCATAGGGAGTAATTTGGAATTTTCCCCCACTCATAACCTTGATGCGATCGCACAATCCCACTACTGCGCCATAAATAGTATCGAGGGATTTAGGCCAACTTGTCACCATGCGCCAACGAATATCAGGTAAACCATTAGCGGTGACAGAGGAATTATTTTGACTTTGACAGGAAACTAGAGTAGCAGATGTCACGGCGCTGATTCCCGCATTCGTTAAAAATTGTCTTCTTTGCATATCTTTGTTATTTTTTTATAGTTATCTTTAGATAACTTTAGCTTTTAGCCCGAACTTTAGTTCAGGGAATTAATTTTAGTTAATAATAAATAAAGATGGTAACAATACGTTGCAAAGAAAAATTATTCATCGATATAGAAGCAATTATTTTCGATAAAGATGGCACATTAGCCGATTCAGAGCAATTTTTGCGAGAATTAGCCTTAAAACGGGCGCGTTTGATTGATGCTAATATACCCGGTACTTATGAACCCCTATTGATGGCTTTTGGAGTTGAGCAAAACTATCTTAATCCTACAGGTTTAATGGCGGTGGGTAGCAACAAAGAAAATCAAATCGTAGCCGCAGGATATATTGCTGAGACGGGAAAAAGTTGGTTTGAAGCCGGTGCGATCGCATCTGAGTGTTTTGAGAATGCAGAAAAAGCCTTTCCCACAAGGGGGGTGACATCGCCTCTATTTGCGGGGAGTTTAGAGGTATTAGAAATGTTATCAAAAACAGGTTTAAAACTAGCCATATTGTCAGCAGATACCACTCAGGGAGTGAAAGAGTTTGTCGAAAATCATCAACTATCACCTTATATTGATTTTATCATGGGGGTGGACGGAGGCTTATCCAAACCAGATCCCCGTTTATACTTACAAACCTGTGAAAAATTAGGAGTTAATCCCGTTAATACCATTATGGTAGGAGACTCTCAGGGAGATATTGCCATGGCGAAAAATGCCCAAGCAGGAGGGGTGATTGGTATTTGTTGGAAATATCCTCACGCCAAGCATTTGCAAACAGCCGATGTGGTTATTAGTGATTTAGCACAAATTAAAATCAACGGTTAGGAGTTAGGAATTAGGAGTTAGGTAGTTAAAATTTGAGAATGAAAAAACCCTGCTGTAGAAGAGCCATAATCATTTTCCCACCTTTGTTAGAATGTTTAAAGGTTTATCTTGTTTAAGAATGTCTAATTGTTCCTCATTTCTTACTAACAATGCCCCAGCAAAACCTAGGGAATTAATGGAAATTGACTGATATTTTTCCTGACTTCTGGGAATTATTTTAATCCATTCTTGGGTAATCAATAAATTATAGTCTTGAGATGGTTGATTATTAATAGTTTCTATCCCTAAATCTCTCAGTATTTGTCTATAATATTCTGTCGTTATTGTAGCTAATTCTTCTATACTTTTAGTTAAGGTTTCTGGATTAAAATACATAATTCGATGAGCATATTTTAAAGTATCTATAGCAACTTTTTTATTAAACTGTTGATAAGCTATAATAAGGTCATTAATGGGTATATTATGAATATTATCTCTAAGAAATTGAGGAATGAACTGTAAATGTTTATGGGGCTGAGAAGCTCCGGATAATGTGCCACAATTATAAAATCCTAATCCTTTAACTTGTTTTAAAATTTTCCATAAAGCGTAAAAATCATTATAATTAAGAATGTTATTTTGAGATTCAAAAGCACGGGTAATAATTAAACAATGATTATCTACCACATTATATTTATTTAGAATAGCTAAATGGCTATCGCTAATATCTCCGACAAATAAATCTTTTTCGTAGGGTAAAAAAGGGTTAAAATTATGAGCTTTTTTTTGAGTTTTATTTTCCTTTTTTTTTGCTTGATCTTTTCGATTTAAGTTGTCAACAACTCTTACAATAAAGGGAATATTATTATCTTCTATTATTTCGTAGTGATTAGGTACAGAATGTAAAGCCTCTAGTTGAATTGCTTTTTCTGTAGCTAAGGTGATTTTTTGCCACCAATTCTCCGTAATTAATTCCATTTTTATACTTAATAGTTAATAGTTAATAATGAATAAACAATTAATTCTTCCCACGCTTCCCATGCCTCCCACTCTCCCCACTCCTCACTCACTACCCATCTTCCCTACTCTATATCGATTTGTACTGGTTGACAAGTTCTGGCAGTAGCAGGAGGAATGGGTAAGTTAAAGCGACTATGGAAGTCTTTTTGCACTTTATAACTCAATCTCGGCGATACTTGTTTGACTATCTGTCTTAAAAGGCGATCGCCCGTGTTGTTGATAACTGACATAGGTATTTTATAGACGAAAGCAGGAAAGGTAACGCTAACACATAAATCTAAATGCCAATTGATACAAGTAATAATTTCAGGGGGAGTAATTTTATGATGATCATAGACTTTTTCGATGCCCTTAGCCGCATCATCAATAGAAATAGAATTAATAGTCATTTCCGAGCGATAATTAACTTGATAACCACCATGATTAAATTCAGGATTCACCACCGAATACATGGTATAGTGATTGTTCACTGGCGGTTCTAAAATGACACTCATCTGAGGTTCAACATTGTAGCCAAATGCGCCATAATGTCCAATAATTAGGGTATAACCATTGTCTCCGTAAGGTATGGCTTTCATCGGTTCGGCACAACGTACAAACCACCCTTGATGATCACTAAGGTAGTCGCACACTGTATTTAAGTCACTATACATTTCCATGATACCTGTAAAACGAGTTTGAAAGGTGACAGGTTTCCTATCTTGAATTTCTCTTTCTATCTCTTGATTATCTCTCTCGTCTGACATAGTTTTCTTCTATTCTGTCAATCATGTTCAATAATCTCACAATTTCGGTTAAAATGCAAGTCATTACTTGGCTACAAAAATTTATATACTGTCACCATAATCTGTTAAAATGCACTGGCATTGAACATCTCCTACCGAGTGCCATTCGTCATTTTCAAAGGAGTTTGATAAGTCTTTTTCATCTTTGTTTAATTTATCACTGGGTTTATGATTCAAGATCAACTAATCAAAAGAATGCTATTAGCTGATTTTTACCCCCCCGAATCGGTGAAACAGCCCATTAAAATGCTACAAACCCACTGCTCGATCGTCTTTTTAACGGGAGATTATGCCTATAAAATGAAGAAAATAGTCGATTTTGGCTTTTTAGACTATTCTACCCTTGAAAAACGTCATCATTTCCTCAAAGCTGAGTTAGAAATGAATAGGGCGATCGCACCTGATTTATATATAGAAGTTTTACCAATCTATCAACAGGATGATAATTTTAATTGGCATGGGGAAGGGGAAATAATTGAATATGTTTTGAAAATGAATCAGTTTCCTCAAGAAAATCTCCTCATTAATGTCTATGAGTCAGGTAATTTGACGACTCAACAGATGAAAGAATTAGGTAAATTAGTGGCACAATTCCATCAAAACACCCCTACCAATGAGTATATCACCAGTTTTGGCACACCTGAAAAAATAGCAGAGTCTATCACTCAAAACTATCAACAAACCCTTAAATATATCGGGATTGCTCAAAATCAGACACAATACGAGCAAACTAGGGCATTTACTGACAATTTCTTAATTCAACATCGAGATATATTAGAAAAACGTCAAATTAATGGTAAAATTAGAGAATGTCATGGGGATCTCCACCTGAAAAATATTTGTATTTGGCAGGATAGAATACAATTGTTCGATCGCATCGAGTTTAACGAACCTTTTCGCTTTGTCGATGTCATGTATGATGTAGCTTTTGCGGTGATGGATTTAGACTCGAAGGGAGAGAAAGCCTTTGCTAACGTCTTTTTAAACACCTATTTAGAAGAAACAGGGGATTGGGAAGGATTGCAAGTTTTACCCTTATATTTGAGTCGTCAGGGGTATGTGAGGGCGAAAGTTACCTCTTTTCTGTTAGATGACAAGGCAATATCAGAAGCAGAAAAAGCCCAAGCTAAAGCCACTGCCTCTGCCTATTATCATCTCGCATGGCAATATACCCAACCAAAGAAAGGTAAAATCATCATGATGTCTGGTTTATCGGGAGCGGGGAAAACTACTGTTGCATCTAAAAAAGCTACAGAATTAAACGCTATTCATATTCGCACTGATGCGGTGAGAAAACATCTTGCTAATATCCCTTTACAAACAAAAGGAGAAGAAACCATCTATTCTCAGGCAATGACAGCAAAAACCTATCAAAAACTCCTCGATTTAGCGAAAATTCTCACCCCTCAAGGTTTTACGGTGATACTAGATGGAAAGTTCGATCGCACTCTAATGCGAAAACCTGTGTTAGACTTTGCTTTAAATAATAACATTGATTTAGAAATCATTTATTGTCAAGCACCATTAGAAGTATTGCGCGATCGCATCTTGCAAAGAGATAACGATATATCAGACGCAACTCCAGAATTATTAACACAACAACAGGCACAATGGGAAGGCTTTACCGAAGCTGAAAAACCATTTGTAAGGAATTTGGAGTTTAGAGGATAATTGTTAATCATAGATTATTGATTGTACATTATTAATTAGACATCTCCAGAAATTATGATTTTTGAACGGTATTTCCTGCTTCTAGCCCGATTGTTGGAGATGTCTATTATTCATTATTCGTTATTTATTAAAAAATATGACAGTTGCTCAAAGTAGTTCTATTTCCGACTTTTGGCAAGAAACCTATGCCTTAAATAAACGCTTATTTATCCAATTAAAACGGCGTCCTTCAACCCTTGTAGCGGGAGTAATTCAGCCTTTTATGTGGTTAATTTTATTCGGGGCGTTATTTAGGGGTGCACCGGAAGGATTATTCGGTAATGAGCTCAATTATGCCCAATTTTTAGCTCCGGGGATCATCGTTTTTACGGCTTTTTCAGGGGCATTAAATGCAGGTTTACCCGTCATGTTCGATCGAGAATTTGGCTTTTTAAATCGTCTTTTAGTCGCACCTCTCGCCTCTCGTTTCTCCATCGTCATGGCTTCGGTTATCTATATCATTACCCTCAGTCTCATTCAAACCGCCGTCATTGTCATTGCTAGTGCTTTTATTGGTGCTGGTTTACCTAGTTTAACCGGCTTAGGGGCGATCGCACTTATCGTCTTTTTGATCGTCTTAGGAGTAACAGGATTAAGTTTAGGGTTTGCTTTTGCCTTACCCGGACATATTGAATTAATTGCCGTTATCTTTGTGATTAATTTGCCCTTATTATTTGCAAGTACAGCTTTAGCACCCTTGTCATTCATGGCAAAATGGTTACAGATAGTCGCTAGTTTAAACCCTTTAACTTATGCGATCGAACCCATACGCTATATTTATCAAAATCCTGATTGGAGTCTAGCCAGTATCGTGATGAATACTCCTTGGGCAGATTTTAGCTTAACGGCAGTATTATCGATTTTATTTGCTTTTGACTTAGTCATCTTACTAGCAATTAAACCTCTTTTGAGTCGTCGTTTCGCCTAATTAATTAAGGAGTCGAGAGGGCGAAATTTAAGGCTCTGTTGTTTCTTCAGAGTGATAAATTATTGGTTAGAAAAGTGTCAGGCGGTGCATTGCATCTTGACACTTCTACCACGCTCAATGTGCCGCTAATTTATCATGACTACTGTAGAAGAGCCAAAATAACTATGAAAATTATCGATCGAACTCAATCTTACACCTTTAGCAAATACTTTGAAATGGGAATTTCTGCTCAAGATTTAGCTAAAGAATTTGAATATAGTTTCACCAGAAAAAATCTGGATTTACCAGAATATGAACAACCATTAGACAAGATTGAAGAACTAAAAAGTCGTATTAAAAATACCTTACCTTATGTATCTTCAACTAACGAAACTGCCAGACGAGAAATTTTTATTTCCCCTATTATTATTGATTTGATCTACTATACTAAATCAGAAGTAAGAATTGAATACAACATTAAAGTTAATGAGCAGTTACAAGGTAACTTAGACTATTTAATTCAAAACAAAAATAACTTATTAGTAATAGAAGCGAAAAAAGCTGATTTAGACTGTGGTATGACACAATTATTTGCTGAACTAATTGCTTTAGATTTATGGCTAGAAAATCA
The DNA here is from genome assembly GCA_964409355.1 of uncultured Cyanobacterium sp. Lineage (GTDB taxonomy): Bacteria > Cyanobacteriota > Cyanobacteriia > Cyanobacteriales > Cyanobacteriaceae > PCC-10605. Next base: position 21,504 of record CAYPDC010000008.1, on the reverse strand, counting down.
AGAGCAAATAGAATTAGTAGGGTCTATTACTACTGGTAATATTTGGCAATTTGCCCAATTAAATCGTCAAGAAAAACATCTCGAACAGGGTTTAAATTTATACCGAGTACCAGAAGATTTAGAACCTTTAATGCGTATTTTAGTTCAATGTTTAATATAAAGTTATACAGATAAAATTATGAGTATTATTAATAAAAATCAATCTTACACCTTTAGTAAATACTTTGATATGGGAATTTCTGCTCAAGATTTAGCGGAAGAATTAGAGTATAAATTTACTCGTAAACGTCTGAATTTAAACCAATATCAAGGAGAATTAGATGAGTTAAAAAAATTACAACAAAGACTGAATGAAGTTTTACCTTATTTTGATTTAGCGAATGAAACAAGTCGTCGAGAAGTATTAATTTCACCGATTATTTTAGACTTGGTTCACTATACGAAATCACAAGTAAGAATTGAATATCAAATTAAAGTAAATGAACAATTACAAGGTTATTTAGATTATTTTTTAAAAAATCATGATAGTCTTTTAGTAATTGAAGCAAAAAAACAAGATTTAGATTTTGGTTTTACCCAACTTACAGCTCAATTAATCGCTTTAGATCAATGGGAAAAAATTGGAGATCAAGAAATCTTAATAGGAGCGGTAACTACAGGAAATATTTGGCAATTTGGGCGTTTAAATCGTCAAGAAAAACATATGGAGCAAGGCTTAGATTTATACAGAGTACCTGATGATTTAGAGCCTTTAATGCGTATTTTAGTGCAATGTTTAATTTAAAAAATAAGACTTTTTCACTTTGAGTATGTAAATTAATGCTTAGGAAAAGGTGTCAGGTTGCAGGTGTCAGGTGTCAGGTTAAAGAAAAACTGTTAATTTATAAAAATTGCATTTTTGTTATAATTTATCTCTTATTTTATCAGGTTTATAGCAATTATTTTCTAATAATTTATCATTACTACTGTGCTATATTCAGTCTTGATTTTAACCTTTTTTGTCAGCTATCTTATTTTATTTGAGCGAACGATGAGTTAGGAATCTGCGAAGCCAGAATCGCTCCTTTGTTAGTGAGCGTAGTCGAACTACAATCTTTGATTTAACGGGTGAGTGTCAAAAAACTAACTTAATTTTGGCTATTATGGTTAAATTTTCTTGAAAAATAGATTATTATCGTAAATAAAAATGTTTGCATGATTTGGTTAGGTATTGATCCGGGGTTGGCTATAATCGGATGGGCAATATTATCAGGGGATACTACTTCTTTACCTGAAATAGTTGAATATGGGGTGATTGAAACCGATAAAACAATCTCTACAGGTGAGCGTTTGGCGGAAATTGAGCAAGATTTGGTTACAATTGTGGATGAATTTAAGCCAGAAGGAATTGCCATCGAAATGCCTTTTTTTAATCGTCAAATTAAGGCGGCTGGAGGGGTTTTACAGGCTTTAGGGGTGATAAATCTGGTTTGTTGTCGCAATGCTGGTATTAACCCCATTTTTCTGCATCAGGCTAGTTGGAAAGCCCATTTAGGTAATGGTAAGGCTGATAAAAAGGAAGTTGCCTATATTCTACAACAGTTGTTTGATTTGCCTGATTTACCTATTGATGATAGTGTGGATGCGATCGCAATTGCGTATAGTGCTTGTTGTGGTTTACGAAACATGATCCATTAGAATTAACAATGAATAATGAATAATGAGTAATTTTGAGAAAATTTTAGATGAATCCCCCTTAACTCGCCCGATGTGGTTATTATGGATTTTATCCGCAGGATTAATCGCCCTTGATGGTTTTGATTTCTTTATCATCGGTGTTGCTTTGCCTTTTCTGGAAAGAGATTTTCTCTTAACTCCTACTCAAATAGGTGCGATCGCAGTTGCGGCTATTTTTGGCTCTTTAATTGGTTCGTTAACTTTAGGTGCAATTACTGATAAAATAGGACGACAAAAGATGTTATTAATTGATGTCCTTATTTTTATCATTTCTAATGCTGGAACTGCATTGGCTTGGAATGCTTTTTCCTTAATTTTTTTCCGCTTTTTAGTAGGTGTTGGAATTGGTGCAGATTATCCCATTAGTGTTGCCTATATCACTGAAAATATACCCTCTCGATGGCGAGGAAGAATGGTGATAGGAGCGTTTACTTTTCAGGCTGTAGGGGCTTTATTGGGTGCTTTAACAGGGATTTTAGTTATTAAGGGATGTCTTTTTTTCTCAGCAGATGCCACTGTTTTTGCCATTCAATACGGGTGGCGTATTATGTTAGGAGTTGGGTTAATTTTAGCTATTTTAGTGGGCTTTTTACGATTGCAATTTTTATTAGAAAGCCCCCGTTATTTTATTGCTAAAGGAGATTATGAAAATGCTACGTTTGCTGCTTCAGAATTGTTAGAAATACCTATTAAGATTACTCCTGAAACTGATGCTCAACCAACGGAAAATAGCTTTAATTATGATACTTTATTCTCTAAAAAATATCTGAAAAATACTTTATTTGCCTCTCTGCCTTGGTTTTTACAGGATATTTCTACCTACGGTATTGGTATTTTTACCCCTACCATTATCGGTATTTTAGCTTTCACGCACAATGATGATTTTTTACTGACTCAAAGTCAATCTGCTCAAGGAGCGGCTATAGTGGACTTATTCTTAATTATTGGCTTTTTATTGGCAGTTTTATTAGTGGATAAAATTGGACGAATTAAGTTGCAAATTACTGGTTTTATTGGTATGGCTTTCGGTTTGTTTATCTTAGCTTTTGCAGGGGTTAATCAGACTAATTTAATCTTAGTTTTTGCAGGTTTTTTTATCTTTAATTTATCTATGAATGCAGGACCAAATTCTACTACTTTTTTACTTTCAGGGGAAGTTTTTCCCACTTCAATTCGTGCTAGTGGAGCTGGATTAGCAGGTGCGATCGCCAAATTAGGAGCGGTTTTAGGAGCTTTTTTCTTACCGATTTTAAGAGTTGATATAGGTGTCGAAAATGTTTTATATTTCCTTGCTATTGTCTGTTTAATAGCAGGATTTTTAACCTATTTACTCAGAATTGAACCCATGAATAAATCTTTGGAAGATGTTTAATTTTTGTCGCTTTATTACTTCTGTGAAACTATTGCTTTCTATAAAATCCCCGACGGGTTGAATATTATTCAACCCCTACAAGCCTATAATAAATCATCCGTCATGTCATTATCGGGAATTGTTGCAGCAACAGAAAGATGTATTGTATTTCCCCTATCTTCTAATTTAAAATCGGCGATAAAATGCTTAAATTCACTGAAATATTCAAGTTTTCTATCAATAAATATTTGTAAAAATTCTTTAAAAGAATTAGCCTCTAAAGGATCATCTGCAATACCTGTACTCATTAAAAATTCATTGATTTTTTCTTTTCTAATATCTTCAGGAAATAAAGATAAATTCCATGCTATTATAGTAATACCAACTAACCGATTAGCTATTTCTAAATCTTCTTCTATTATTTCTTTTTCAGGATCTAAAAAAGCCCAGATGACTTCTGATATTTTTATATCTCCTTTGTTTTTAACTAGAATCATATCAGGATGTTTTTGTTGAAGTTCTTCGGCAAAACGATTTAAGGAAAAACTTTCTTTACGACTAACTTTTATTTTTCCTTTCTTTTCTACTGGTTGCAAATTTTGTAAATCACGAAATGCTTTAGATTGTTTTTTACCCATAACAAATTTACCCATAATTGTTTGCTCTTAAATTATATCTTATTAATTCTGAGTATGAAATAAAACCTTGACCAAAGATGATTAATTATTTAAACTTAATTAAAAGTAAAATATATGGCTCTTTTACTTTGAGTATGTAAATTAATGGTTAGGAAAAGGTGTCAGGTGTCAGGTTAAAGAAAAACTGTTAATTTATAAAAATTGTATTTTTGTTATAATTTATCTCTTATTTTATAAGGTTTATAGCAATTATTTTCTAATAATTTATCATTACTACTGTAGAAAAGCCAAATATATCTAACTTAATAACTTTAATTTTTGTTGAAAATCTCAAATTTTTGTTAATCAATTAGTTTACAAAGGGTATAGATAAAATTAATGATTGTAATTGGCTTGATGAGTGGCACTTCGGTAGATGGAATTGATACCGCTATGGTTAATATTGAAGGGCAAGGATTAGACTTAAAAGTAGATTTGTTAATGGGGCAAACTTTCCCTTATTCTGACTCTTTGCGGGAAGAAATTTTGCAGGTTTGTGCTGGTAAACCTTTATCCATGGAAGATTTATCTCGCTTAGATGGTGCGATCGCATCTGAGTTTGCCCAAGCGGTGAAAAATATTATCCCTGATAACTTGAAAGTGGATTTAATTGGTTCTCATGGTCAGACAGTATATCATCAACCGCCCCATAAAAATCAGTTAGGCTATAGCTTACAGTTAGGAAGGGGAGATGCGATCGCACTTATGACAGGGATTAAGACGGTGAGTAATTTTAGGGTAGCAGATATTGCCGTGGGTGGACAGGGGGCGCCATTGGTGTCGAAAATCGATGTTTGTCTATATCGTCATCCTAACCATAGCCGTTGTTTGCAGAATATCGGGGGGATTGGCAATGCCACTTATTTACCTTCGAGTCATACTCCCCAATGGCAAGAGAAAATTATGGGTTGGGATACAGGACCCGGAAATGTTTTAATAGATTTAGCAGTACAAGAGTTGACTAATAATCAACAAAAATTCGATTTCAATGGAGAATGGAGTCGTCAGGGAAAACCTTGTCAAGCCTTAGTGAAAAAATGGTTAAATCAAGACTTTTTCAAGCAAAAACCACCAAAATCAACGGGGAGAGAACTATTTAGCCCAGATTATCTCCATCAATGTCGCCAAGATGCCCAAAATTACCATCTTTCTCCTGCGGATTTTTTAGCCACCCTCACGGAGTTAACCGTTGCTTCCATTGCCGATAGTTACCATCGCTTTTTACCTTCCCTTCCTCAAGAGGTAATCCTAGCAGGGGGAGGAAGTCGTAATAGTTACCTAAAAGAGAGGTTAAAGGCACATTTACCCAATTCCCATCTCTTAGATAGCGATGATTTAGGGGTTAGTAGTGAATTTAAAGAGGCGATGGCCTTTGCCATTTTAGCCTATTGGCATATTCACAATTTTACTGGTAATTTACCACAAGTTACGGGGGCGAAAAAGGAAGTAGTTTTAGGGCAATTAACAATGAATAATTAACAATGTACAATTAAAAAACTCCCCTATCTTTCCCACGCATCCCCAACTCCCTACTCATCTACTGTGTTCTCAGGGTGGACAATTTAGCGTTACGATAATAATGGGCGAGAATTTGACGATAATTAACCCCATTTTGTGCTAAGTATTGAGTACCCCATTGACTTAATCCTAAACCATGGCCAAATCCCCTGCCAGTCACCTGTAAACTATTACCATTGAGGGAAACACGGAATAATGTACTTCTTAAATCAAGGGCTTTGCGTAAATCACTACCACTGACATTTTTTGAGGTGCGATCGCCCACCACTTGCATAGTAACGATTCTGCCTTGGGGGGTAGTTTTTTGAGGAATTACTGCCCTAATATTGCCTACTCCCCCGACAACTTGACTCATGGTAGCAGGGGAAACGCTTTTATTCCAACTGAAAACTGGGGCATTTTGATCGTAGTCAACCACTCCCCGTAAATAGGGTAACGGAGAAACCCAAATATCTTCCACATTCTCTGTATGACCGCCAGAAGATGAATGGAATACAGCGAGAATCACTTGATTGTTATAAGTCATTACCTCTCCCATAGTTTCTCTTACCGCTTGATGGGTAGTGGTATATTCACTGCTTAAGCCTTTATAAACCTGAGTGGCTGTAGTGGTATCCAAGTCAAAAAGTTGATTACGACCGCTATTACGTTTGTAGAGAGCATAAGTTCGAGCGGCGACTGCTTGAGCTTTTAAGGCATCTTTAGGCCAACTTGGGATAGCTTCCGCACCAACTACACTATATAAATAATCCTCAATATCTACATAGTTAATGGCAGTAATGTTATTTCCTTGAGGCACTAATAACACTCTGCCACGATACCAGCGATCGCCGATCCAGACAACTCCATCTCCGCTAGGCTCTAACCAGAGACGATTAGCCTTCCATTGGTTTATACTAACATTACCCCCTTCTGCTCTGGAGACAAAAGAATTCATCTGTGCAACTTGACCAACTACACGACCAGCATTATCTCTAACAACCGCAGGAGTGGAACTTCCTACCTGTAGGGAATTAGCACCTTTTTTGATGGCTACCCTTAATTCTAAAGCAGCTTGGGCCGCAGGGCTAAAGATTAACCATAGTAACGATAATAAGCCAATTTTACTAAACAGTTGCAACATAAATTTTTTACTCATAATCTCACACCATCTTTTTTTTGTTAATAAAATCTTACTAAATTTCTGTCAGTGTTGCATTATACTTTATTAATCAAAGGCGGAACTTTATTTTAAATTTAGACATCAAGATCGGGGATTGCTATAAATCAAGTAAAGTCAGATGTAAACTAGCTTAAACACACATCATAATAGTATATAATGAATCTTATTGTCTTTAACTATAGAAAAAAGTCTATTTAATGAGTAGTTTTTTTGTCCGTCAATGGTTATCTTGCCGTGTATTTAAACTTTTATCTTTATTTTTTGCCTCTTATTTCAGTATCTTATTGATAAGTATTTGGAATGTTCCTGTTTTTGCTCAAAATACGGCAGAAATGAGGGGAGTATGGTTAACCACCAGTGATACTGATGTGTTGCTCGATCGCCCCCAAATGAAAGATGCGATCGCATCTCTGGCTTCCCTGCATTTTAATACCATTTATCCCGTAGTGTGGAATTCGGGTTATGCCCTTTATCCGAGTAAAATCGCACGAGAGAAAGGAATACAACCTTTTGTCCATAAAGGATTACAAGGACAAGAACCATTAGGGGAATTGATAGAAGAAGCCCATCGATATAAAATGTTGGTTTTACCCTGGTTTGAATTTGGTTTTATGGCGCCTCCCTCCTCCGAATTAGCCTTAAAACATCCAAATTGGCTAACTCAAGCAAGAGATGGCACTCAAACCACCAATAGCGCGGCGGGGGAAGTGGTATGGCTAAATCCTTTTCATCCAGAAGTACAAAAATTTATCACAGATTTAGTGATGGAAGTCGTTAACAATTATGACATCGATGGCATTCAATTTGATGATCATTTGTGTTTACCCGTGCAGTTAGGCTATGATTCTTATACGGTAAATCTTTACAAACAAGAGACAGAATTAGATCCTCCCAGTGACTACAGAGATACCAATTGGATGCGTTGGCGCGCCGATAAGTTAACGGAATTTGTTACACAACTAAATCAGACAATCAAGGCAGAAAATCCCAATAAAATTCTATCGATTTCACCAAATCCTTACCATACAGCTTATAATTCTTTTCTGCAAGATTGGTTAGACTGGGTAAGAAAAAACATAATTGATGAGTTAATTATTCAAGTATATCGCTCAGATTTTGGGGTTTTTAAAAATGAAATTACCAAGCCAGAAATTAGAGAAGCAAAGGAGAAAATCCCCGTTGGCATAGCGATTTTAACAGGATTACCAACCCGTGTTACCCCCATTGAATTTGTGAGGGAAAAAACCCTCGCCGTTAGACGAGAAAAATTAGGAATTGCTTTCTTTTTCTATGGCAGTATGTGGAATACCACCCCCGAATTAAAAGCCGAGAGAAAGTCTAGTTTTCAATCTTTGTTTTTCTATCAACCCCGTCGCATTGTCAAGGTTAATCCCATTATTCCTGCTACTGTTACCCCTAGTAATCCCGTTACTCCGGTGACTGCTACCCCTAGTAATCCTGTTGTTACTCCGACTAATCCTGTTATTCCTGTGACTGTTACCCCGACTAATCCTGTCACTCCTGCTACGGTTAATCCTCCTAATCCCGTTATTCCTGATAATGCTACCACTGTTGATCCCAGTATAGATCCAACTAATGTCACAGTTGATCAAATCCCCATCGATGAATTTTTAGAATTCACCCCTTAACACCTTTAAAGGGTTGGGAGTAAGTAGGTTGGGTTAGCCATAGCGTAACCCAACAAGGGTAAAAGTTTTATGTTGGGCTTCTTATGTTGGGTTTCGTACCTCAACCCAACCTACGGTAAATAACTTTTCCCTCTTTCCTCTTCCCTACCCTCATCAAACAACTTGGATACAAACCAATCAGTTAAGAATATTAACATTTTTCTCAGACTTTAACCCAAAGGATTTTTTTGAGCTACCCTATAAGGTAGGTAATTTTGAGTTTTTTTAATCGTATTTTCCTATGTCTGACTTAAATCGTGGCATTATGAGGTTTGACGGTGCGGATAAACCAATTGTAGTGGCAATATCTGCGATCGTGATTCTTGGTAGTATTATAGCCTTAATTATTTGGGCTTTAAAGGTTGCTTACGCAGTGGCTTAAATCCTTTCTTATAAATAATAAATTAGGTAAGCGAAATTAATTGTAAATTTTATTTCCATAATGCAACAATTAAAGAATAACCCCAATATCAGGGAATTTTTGGCAAGAATTGAAGCAATACCAAAAGCAACCACGGAAGAATCGCTATTACTGCGAATTTTAGTACAAATGATGGTAATAGTCGGGATTATTGCCACTGATGTGGCTTCTCAAGCCATGAATCCCATGAGTATTTGGGGGATTCCTTTAAGCATTATCGGTGCGGTGGTTAGCTGGCGCAGGAGAAACAAGAAAAATATCTCCATTAAATTTGCTTTGGCAATGGGAATGATTATTACTTTGGTGATTTTCTTGGGAAATCTAATTCAAAGTCTCAATGATACCCGTTTAGTCTTAGCGGAATTTTTGGTGCAATTACAGGTTTTACATAGTTTTGACTTACCTCGCCGTAAGGATTTGGGTTATTCCATGATTATTGGGTTAATCTTGATTGGGGTATCGGCAACTTTATCGCAAACCTTAGCTTTTGCCCCTTGGTTGTTGATTATGTTACTATTGGGCATTCCTACCCTAGTATTAGATTATCGCTCAAGGATGGAGTTAAATGGGTGGGAAGAAAATTGGCAACAGTTAAGACAAGAAAAAAACCCGTTGCGACAAAAGCAACTATGGCAAAATTCTCCCCTTTCACCGAAAAAACTATTTTCCCTCTCCTTAATTATTCTGGCATTAGGGTTATTTATTTTTGCCATCATGCCTCGTTATCCTAGTTATCAAATTCAATCTTTCCCGGTGAGTGCGCCTGAAGGGTTTGAAAATCAGAATTTTCAGGGAGGAGATAGAAGCATTGTTAACCCAGGTTATAATCCAGACGGCACTTTGCGGGGGGAAATGACGGGAGAAGGAGGAGGTGCGAGTGCGGATGAAAGTGGCTATTATGGTTTTAACACCAAGATTAACCAGAATATCAGTAATACTATCACACAGAAAAAAATTCTGTTAAGAGTTCGTTCTCAAGCACCCGGATTTTGGCGTGTTTTGGCTTTTGACCGTTATACTGGACAAGGGTGGGAAATTGCAAGGGAAGATCAAACCATCGATGTTAAACGCAATTTTTGGAATTATCAATTCAATATATCCGTACCTGCGATCGCATCTGATACGAAAAAAATCATTCAAACCTATACAGTGGTGAGAGATATTCCTAATATTATCCCTGCTTTGTCTTATCCTCAATATCTCTATTTTCCTGCCTCAGAAATCGCCCTCGACACAGAAGGAAGTATGCGATCGCCAGCAGGATTAATTGAAGGTTTAACTTATACAGTGGTTTCCAGAGTTCCCTATCGTAGTCAGAGTCAGTTACAATTAGCTGGGGATAACTACCCTGAAACGATTAGAAAGTATCATTTAGACATATCTTCTCCGTTAAAAGAGAAATTGAAAGACAAAGCCGAGGAGTTGATGGCAAAAGCAGGAAGGGAATTACCCTCTAACTATGATAAAGCCTTATATCTGGCACAAGCAGTGAAACAAAACTATGAGGAAAAAACCGATAATCCCCTATTAACGGGAGAAGAAGACATAATTTCCGCATTTTTAGCTAATGGAGGCGGATTTCGAGATCAATTTGCCACTGTTTACACTATGATGTTAAGGGCGTTAGATATTCCTGCTCGTTTTACCGTTGGTTTTGATAGTGGACAGTTTAACCCCTTTACAGGTTATTATGTGGTACATAACACCGATGCTCACGCTTTAACGGAAGTCTATTTTCCTAGTTATGGATGGTTTTATTTTAATCCTTTACCCGGATTTGAGATTATTCCTCCTTCCTTTCAAGATGATAACCCCTTCGGAGTGTTAGGAATTTTTTGGAAGTGGATTGCCGGTTGGTTGCCTCCTCCGATTACCGCTTTTATTTCCGCTTTATTTACTAAAATTACTGATTTTATCGTCGGTATTTTTAAAGCTAGTTGGTTAGGTAAATTATGGCAATTTTTAACAGGTAGTTTTGTCGGTATTTTAGTGGGGATTTTAGGGTTAATTGTTGTCGCTTTTCTTGGTTGGTTAGGACTTAATTTTCTCAAAAAAATCTGGTATAACCATTATTTATCTCGTTTGAATCCTACGGAAAAATTATATCGAGAAATGTTGGATTTATTGAAAGAAAAAGGTTATCCTAAACATCCCTCTCAAACTCCTAGAGAATATAGTGAAAGTTTACGGGAATTTTTAACTTTAGAACAACTAGAAATAGTCTTTTTAATTAGTAATAATTATGTCCAGTGGCGTTATGGAAATCTAACTCCTAATCTGGATTATTTAACTTCTCAATATCATCTTTTAAAACGAAGTTTTGCCCAGTTATCACAATTTAATCATTCCTAAAAAAACTCCTAATTTAAGTAATATCTAATTCCTTTCACTCTAATTACATTTTTTCTGAAGACATTATGTTAATCCCCCCAGCTTTACAAAAAGGTGATAGTTTAATAGCGATCGCACCTAGTGGTACATTAAGAGAAAAAGAAAGGTTTGAACAGGGATTGAAGATTTGGCAAGATAGAGGCTATAAAGTGGTTTTAGAGGCTAATTATTCTGCTCAAGAAGGATATTTGGCAGGAAATGACAAAATTCGCCGTCAAGCCCTAGAAACGGCGTGGACAAACCCCGAATATAAAGGAATAATCTGTGTGAGAGGGGGTTATGGAGGGGCAAGATTACTAGAAAATTGGCAATGGGCAAAAATTAATCCCCCGAAATGGTTAATCGGGTTTTCAGATGTCACAAGTTTGTTATGGAGTCTTTATCATCAAGGGATTATGAGTCTTCACGCCCCTGTATTGACAACTATCGCACAAGAGCCGAACTGGACGTGCGATCGCCTCTTTAATTACTTAGAAGGGGGAGATTTACCCAGTTTACAGGGGAGGGGGTGGGGAGGCAAAAAAGCTACAGGAAGGCTTTTACCTGCTAATTTAACCGTTGCTACTCACCTATTATGTACACCTATATGTCCAAATTTTGATAACGTGATTTTAGCCTTAGAAGACGTGCAGGAAGCTCCCTATAAAATCGATCGCATGGTAACTCAGTGGCGTTTAATGGGAATTTTCGCTCAGGTTAAGGGCATTGTCTTAGGGCGTTTTAGTGGTTGTGATGCCCCTGAAAATATCCCTAGTTGGACAGTAGAACAAGTATGGTGCGATCGCCTTCGGGGGTTAGATATACCGATTATCAGCAATTTACCCTTTGGACATGATGGGGATAATGCCTGTTTACCCGTAGGGGGAATGGTAGAAATAGATGGAGAAACAGGGAATTTAATTTTTCCGCATTGCTGATTTTAAGGTACGAATCCTGTTTGTGAAGTAATTAGTAATAGGTAATCACCTCATCACCCCTTCTTCTGTTACTATGACAAATCATACTCTAATTCAGCAACGCCAATTTTTCTTATCTAGTATTGATCACATCCATCAAAGATTGATTTAAGGGTATCATTAAAGACTCATTTGTCTCACTGGGAAGGGGAATCACTGGTTCATTTAAGGCGATAACTAGACTTTCTTCCCTATTATTCTTCAAATTCTCTTGATTTGCCATTTGTAGTAAAGGCGTTCTATGGCCGTTTAACACTCCCCCAATGGTAGCAACTACCACGGCTGCGATCGCACTTCCCCCCCAAAGATAGGTTTTTCGTCTTCTATTTTCTTGATCCACTTTGGCAAAAACCTTGGAGGATAATTGTTGAGGAGTATATTGGGGTTGAGGAGTCGGTAAATTGTGAAACTCATCTCTTAAATATAGTAACCTTCTATATAAAGACTGAATTTCGGGATCTTGGGCGAGTAATTCTTGTACTTCTTCTCGTTGTTGAGCTGTAACCTCTCCATCCAAATAGGCGCTCAAAAGTTCAAAAGTACATTTATCGGGGGGATAAGAGTGGTTAGTCGTCATATTTCTATCTCCTGTTATCGGTGAGGAATTAATAATTATAACTGATTATCTAAATAGGGTTTTAGGAGTAATTGCAGTCTATTTCTAGCCCGCGCTATTCTTGATTTTACCGTACCCAGCGAAACTTGGGTAATTTCTGCTATTTCTTCATAACTTAAACCTTGTATTTCTCTTAACACAATAGTTGTCCTAAAAGTATCAGGTAAAGATGCGATCGCACCTCTTAAATGATCATAAAATTCCACCGTAGTCAAATTATCTTCAGGTAAAGGCAAATCAGAAGGCAAATCCCAAGAAAACTCATCATCATCAGTTTTGATGGAAGCATCAAGAGAAATAGGGATAGCATAACGCTTTTTCTTCCGCAATTGATCATAAAATAAATTAGTGGCAATTCTACTCAACCAGCCCTTAAACTTAGTCGGATCTTGTAAGGTACTAACTTTTTTATAAACCTTAATCCACACTTCCTGTGCTAAATCCCCCCTATCTTGCCAATCTGGTGCTAAATTGTAGAGGATTTTATCCACATAACCCTGATAACGCCGTAACAACTCGGCGAAAGCCACCCTATCAGGCTGTTTTTCCTCCTGACAACGCAATATTAGATCAGTGTTTGACAATTGTTCTATTTTCACTCTTTGTTGTGGAAATGGAATTGATAAATTAGACCAAGATAGGGATATAGATAAAACCATAATATATTCTATGCTGTTTTTACCATAGTTGTGTTTTTTATGACCATGTTTATTCCTCCAATGTTCCCCAAAATAATTTATCATCAATTTGATAAGCTAGTATTAGAAAAAAGAAGGGGAGATAGGGAGATAGGGAGATGGGAGGATTTTGGTTTATAACGTTTTAGGTGATTCTAATAATAAATATACCTGCTAGATCCCCCCTAGCCCCCCTTAATAAGGGGGGAATTATAAAGAAAATTGGTAAATTCTTTCACAGAAACCGCCTTAACTAATAGAAAAAAATCCTTGTACTTTACTATAATCTTACAGCCCTATATAAGAACACTATATATCAATATTTTTAATTACATTAAATACTTATGAAAAAAGACATAAATAATCACGATGATGAATTAATGAATCATGATATAAATTCTCAAAGTGTTATTGACATTACAAATTCCTCTTCCGAAAATTTTATTAATCATTATCTAATATTAGAGGAAAATACCTCTATTCAAAAACTAATTAAAACCATTCTCTTGGAAGAAAACTTAGTCACTATTGGTAGAAGTGAGAAAAATGAAATCCAGCTATCATCTCTCGAAGTTTCCCGTTATCATGCTTATTTGCAAAGACTTTCTAATCCAGAAACCCAGGAAGTTTATTATGCAATAATAGACGGCAGTGTTGATGGGAAAAAAAGCAATAATGGAATCCTGATCAATCAAAAAAAACTATCGGAAGCAAAATTAAAGCATGGAGATATAATTAACATCGGTTCGGAAGTTATTTTTACTTATTTTATCGATTATGAGGGCAAATTTGAACAGCAGAAAACTATCATTTTAGAACAAAAAAACCTCGTTATAGACACTATAGCAGAAAATAACGAAGAAACCACCAAAATCATCAAAAATTCAGTCATAAGTAATGGAATAGATCAATTATTAAAATTTGCATCGATCGTCAATCTTTCCCCTTATCCTATTATAGAAATTGATAATACAGGTAAAATTCTTTTTCTTAACAACTCTGCAAAAATAAATTTTCCTAGCTTATTAAAAGATCAGAAAAATCACCCTCTTGTTAAAGATATTTTACCCGTTCCCAAAAACTTAGAAACAGATTTATTTAAAAGGGAGATAAAAATAGATAAAAACCATTTTGAGCAGTATGTTCACTATCTTAATGATTTAAAAGTTGTCAGAATATATCTTATTAATATCAATAATCGAAAAAAACAAGAAGAAAATATCAAAAAACTTTTAGATTATGACTTAAAAACTAAATTACCTAACTATAGGTTTTTTATTAAAACCTTGCAAAAGAGTATTGCTCAACATGACAGAATCGGGCAAAAATTAGCTGTAATGTTGATTGAACTAGATCAAATAGATTTAGGAAAAGAAACTTTAACACCACAAAAAGAACAAAGTATTAATATTTATTGTGCAGAAAAACTCAATGGTTTATTCCGAGAAGGGGATACGATCGCATTTTGGCGAAACTATCAATTTATAGTCTTATTATCCAACATCAGTGAAAATAACCAAATAGGCTTAATTTCTCAAAGAGTAATAGATAGTTTAAAAACACCATTTCAAACCAATTATAGTCAAATTGAATTAAAAATTAATATCGGTATTTGCATTTATCCTTATGATGGAGATAATAGCTCTGATTTAATCAGAAAAGCAGATCAAGCCTTGAGTAATAGTAAAAAAAGTGGCTCAAATACCTATTCCTTTTTCAGTGCCAAAATGAACTTTGATAATCAGATATTTTCTTTGTTAAGTACCAATCTACACAATGGCTTAAAAAACCAAGAATTTGTCATTTATTATCAACCAATAGTTAATCGAGATCATCAAATTACTGCCTTAGAAGCCCTATTATATTGGCAACATCCCTCTAAGGGAATATTGTCTCCCGAAGAATTTTTAAATATTGCTGAAAACCAGAAAATTATTAATGATATAACGATTTGGATGCTCAAAGAGATTATTGCCAAAAAATCTAGTTATACAAGTATTTTTAATGACGTTCCCATTGGAATTAATATTTCTAAAAAATTAATTGAGGATAAAAAATATAGCAAAAACTTCATAGAAATAATTGAAAATAATCTCGAATATACTAAAAATTTAATTATCCAAATAAAAGATAATATTTGGTTAGAAAATTCAGAAGGGAAAAACATTCTTCGAAAACTATTAACTTTAGGTTTAAAAATTGCTTTAGATGATTTTGGTCATCATGATTTATTTTTTCCTAGCATTAAAAAATTTCCTTTTCACTATTTAAAAATATCTCAAGATTTTGTGAAAAATATTAAAGAAAATTATCAAGATAGGGCTATTGTCTCAGGTATTTCTACTATGGCAAAAGGACTAAACATGGAGGTAATTGTTGAAGGTGTTGATAATGACCTACAGTGGATTGTTGTATTAGAATTAGATTGTCAATATGCTCAGGGATGTTTATTTAGTAAACCCTTACTCTTTGAAGAAACATTAGATCTCTTGCAAAATTAAAATCAAGATCGATAGGTTACAGTCATATTGTCTGTGTCACGGTAGAAAAATAATCATTTTTGGAGATGTCTAATGACTATCTTGCTTCTGGTTTTAGTCAGCAGTCAGTAGTATGCTAAGTATCTACTGACTCCTACCCTAGCTGACTAACTCCGAATGTGAATGAGTCTGATGCCATCTTTGACGGTAAATAACTTCTAAATCACTTCCTGCTTTGCGAAAAATACGCACTTGGTTGAACCAAAAAGCCTGAAATAAACGATAAAAAACGACACTAATAATCGCAACAATTAACCCCATTGCTGTGGAAATTAAAGATTCTCCGATACCTAAAGTTACTCCAGTAGTGGAGGCAGTTCCTAAGTCACTAAGGGAAATCGAACCTAAAGAGCGAATTAAGCCTAATACTGTACCCAATAACCCCAATAATGGAGCTAAAGCGATTACTCCTTCTAAAATTTTATCTCCTTTACGCATCAAGGCTAATTCATCATCAGCCCCTGTTTCTAAAGCTAAATGAAAGACATCGGGATCTGGATGATCTAATTGTAGAGGAGTATTCAAAAATTTGCCCAGAGGGTGATTGCGATAACGAGAGGCAATTTCTCCTGCTTTTCCCCAATTAGTCATAGCGGCATCCATAATACTATTAAGAATCAAATCCTCTTTAATTAGCACTTTTGACCAAAACCAGATACGTTCAATAATTGTACCCAAAGCCAGAATCGAGAGGAATAGTAAAGGCCATACTGAGACTCCACCTTTATCGATTAATTCAGCTAAAGTCATTTATTTTAATTCCCTATAATTAATAACACTATATTCTTAAATTTATACAATTATTCATTATCACTCAAACGGGCAATAAATTAACTATGAGCAACCTGAATTTGATGGAAGAAAACTCAGAAAAATAAGGCTTTATTAGTTAAAATGGGATGGAAATTGATGTTTTAGCAGTGAATGAAACTGATGTGGTGTTAGTTCACTATCGCAATTATAATGCTTATGGTGCAGTGGCTGGAATTCAAATCGATGCTCAGTTCGATATAAGAATTGTTGATTTAGGTAGGTTTCAGGTTTCGGGTTGCAGGTTTCAGGGGGTTTTTTAAGATTGATTAATCAATCAAGGTGCTGAAAAACAATAAAATCAATAAACATAAGTTTTTTATCAATTCTTTAACCTAACACCTAACACACTTCGGCTACCCTCAGTGCATCGCCTGATACCTGACACCTTTCATCACTTAAGATTTTACGTCGAACTCAGGTTCATTAAGGGTGATAATTTGCCCACTTGTTCACTGCCCGTAAGACTAATATTGCTATGACATAAAAAGATTTTTTCTTCTGCCCTTGCTAATAAATCCTTGATAATTCTTTTAATTAAAGCATCTTCCGAGTTGCTATTTTCTCCCTCAAGACTGTGTAAAAATACCTCATAACCGAATAAACCTAAACTCTGACTCCAAAAAAGTGAACCTGCATCCATCCAAAATTGCCAACGATGACTACAACGATGCGATCGATATTGGTATATCGTGGAAATTAATAAGCCCCTTTCGGGGAAAGAAAAATCATCCTCTTGATCATCACTATGATTCTGATTGTATTCTAATAAAGGATTAGCAGTAATAGTACCTTTTCTCAATAACTCCAAAAATTGAGCAATAATTTCATTAACCCTTAAATGACCTAATTTAGTCTGAATTTCCCAGAAATGTTGTGCCGTTTCTCGAAACTCTTTTAAACTGACAATTTGATTGTATTGTAGGGTATTAATTTTAGGAAAAAAGTTCTTAATAATCTTATCAATTGCTCCCAACAAATGAGTATCTCCTCCGATAATTTCTCCCTTAATATTTTCGATAATTGCTACTATTTTTTGATAACTTTCCCGACTTTGATAACTGAGACGATCCCAACGAGAAAAATTAGTATAATTTAATAAACAAGGGTATTCTATATCTGGAAGATAACAACTATCAATTAATAAATTTGCTCTGACTAAATCAATTTTCTCTTGAGATAAAATAACCAACATTTCTGGTAATAAATCTTTTCTTACTAATCTTCCTTGGAGGGGGTAAACTAAGGTTAAAACACTTAAAATACTGCGAATTATAGCCGAACTAACTAAGGGGCGTTTTTCCCTTAGAAATTGAACTTGTATAGCATTTTGATAGGTGAAAATATCTTGAAAAGTATATCTAGCAATTTCATCTAATCCGGGTACAATTATGGCTATATCTTGAGGTTTTATCTCTTTTGAGTTAATAGATTTGAGGATGAAATGACAAGTTCGAGAGATTAATTCAGCCCGTGATTCTGTGATGATAGTATTTATTTGTGTTAAAGATTCTATTTGCTCAAATTCTCCATTAATTACTTTTAAAATAGGGTTTTCTAAAGTTTGTTTTAAACTATTATTTGCATTATTTCTCAATATTTCTTGCTCACATAAAGGCAATATTTTTTGTTTAATATATTCTGGATCTGCGTTTAACCCTAAGCGTATTTTCCCCGTTTCATTGTAGGTAAAAACTGAGGTAATATTTTTTTCAATAAAAATTTGACAAATTGAAGTTATTATGCTAGGGTGATCGTCGAGATCATCGATAAATAAACCTTGATATTGATTTAATAAATATTGCTGATATTCATGGGAAGGTAATAAATAAAGTCCATAAAGTTCATAAATCAAACCATAGTTTAAAAACCCTTTGGCTAAACACCAATTACGCCATTTTTGGATGAGTTCACCGATTAAATTAATTATCGATTGATTACCAATAATTTGGAAAAAATCTGACTCTTGTAACCTATTTGGTATTTGCTCAAGAGATATTCCTGCCGCCCCCGCTAATTGGGTTAAGTCTAAAATTCGGCGCACACAGATATATTCATCTCCTAAAATGGCAATTAATTCGGGGGTAATGTGTTTTTGCCATAGTTTAGTTGCTAATTCTTGTTCGGTTTCTGGGCGTAATCTAATAGGAATCGTTGCTTTTAAGTTTAGTTTTTCACAAATGAGAGGATAAAATAGGTTAACATCTGCCATCATCAACCCCAGAGGAGTTTTCATTTTACCCTGATACCCTTGATGATTAATCTCTAAAAGTTGATGAAGCAAATTTTCTCTAGCTTGATGATTGATAACTAAGATTAGGGGTTTGTAAGGTAGAGGAAATTCCGTCATCCATTGAAAAATTAATTCTGCTAAACGTTTGGTTTTGCCGCAACGACTTTCCCCTGTTATCCACAATGGTTTTTTTTCTTTTATCATCTAAAACAATGGCGATCGCTTAATATACTTCTATTATCATCAAATTTTTTGGAATGTCTGCGACGGCTTTATCTTTATTGATTATAACAATTGACGTTTTAATTTTCTCAAGATATCACGATTTAAGGTAAATTAGAAAAAAGCCTCAACGGGGCAGTAGTGCAACAAACTGGAGAAAAAAACTAGCAATGGGAAGAGTCGTAGGTATAGACTTAGGTACAACTAATTCAGTCGTAGCCGTTATGGAAGGGGGGAAGCCTCTGGTAATTGCCAATGCCGAAGGTAGTCGCACCACTCCCTCTGTGGTAGGTTTTAATAAGGATGGTGAGTTAGTGGTGGGACAAATGGCACGGCGACAAGGAGTATTAAATCCTCAAAATACCTACTATGGCATTAAGCGTTTCATGGGGAGGAAGTATAGCGAATTGAGCGATACGAATAAACGTGTACCCTATACTATTCGCCGTGATGAGATGGATAATATCAAAATTCGTTGCCCTCGTCTCAAAAAGGAGTTTGCACCGGAGGAAGTATCAGCGATGGTTTTACGCAAATTAGCGGAGGAAGCGGAAAGGTATTTAGGGGAAGAAGTGACGGGAGCAGTAATTACAGTACCTGCTTACTTCAATGATAGTCAACGTCAAGCCACTAAGGATGCTGGTAAAATTGCTGGTTTGGAAGTGTTAAGAATTGTAAATGAACCAACGGCGGCTTCTTTGGCTTATGGTTTGGAGAAGAAAACCAGTGAGAAGATATTGGTATTCGACTTGGGGGGAGGTACTTTTGATGTCTCTATCCTTGAGGTAGGGGATGGGATTTTAGAGGTAAAGGCAACCAGTGGCGATACTCAGTTAGGGGGGAATGATTTTGATAAGAAGATTGTTGATTATTTAGCGGAACAATTTTTGGAAACTGAGGGGGTGGATTTAAGGCGCGATCGCCAAGCCTTACAACGGTTAACTGAAGCGGCGGAAAAGGCGAAAATTGAACTATCAGGAGTCAGCACTTCTGAGATTAATTTACCATTTATTACGGCTACTGAAGATGGCCCAAAACACATCGAAAACACCCTCTCTCGTGCCAAATTTGAGGAGTTATGCGGGGAGTTGGTATCTCGCCTCCGTCGCCCTATTATTAGGGCTTTAAAGGACGCAGGATTGTCTCCTGTGCAAATCGATGAGGTGGTATTGGTGGGGGGTTCAACTCGTATTCCGATGGTGCAGGAATTAGTACGCAGTTTTATCGACATCGAACCTAATCAAAATGTTAATCCTGATGAGGTTGTAGCAGTGGGGGCGGCGATTCAAGCGGGAATTTTGGGTGGGGAAGTCAAAGACATCTTACTCCTTGATGTTACCCCGCTATCCATCGGTGTGGAAACCATTGGGGGAGTAACCAAAAAACTTGTACCTCGGAATACGACTATTCCTGTAAGAAGATCAGATGTTTTCTCGACTTCGGAAAATAATCAAACTTCTGTGGAAATTCACGTTGTACAAGGAGAGAGGGACATGGCTTCGGATAACAAGTCTTTAGGGCGTTTTAAGCTGACGGGAATCCCCCCTGCGCCTAGAGGTGTGCCTCAAGTGCAAGTTTCTTTCGACATTGATGCTAACGGTATTTTACAGGTGATTGCGAGGGATAAAACCACTGGTAGAGAACAAAGTATTATTGTACAGGGTGCTTCTACTCTTTCTCAAGCAGAAATTAATCGCATGATTCAAGAAGCAGATGAGTTTGCTAGAGAAGATAGGGAAAGGCGCGATCGAGTCGAAAAGAGAAATCGGGCGAAGGCTTTGACGGATCAGGCACAAAGAAGATTAAGGGAAGTTACCCTCGACTTTGGTAGTCAATTCACTAATCCTTACCGTCGAGATATAGATAACCTTTGTCGGGATATATTAGATAGTTTAGAACAAGATGACGATCGCCGCTTAGATCGTTCTCAGGCAGATTTAGAAGACGTTTTATATGAGCTAAATCGAGAAGTCCGTTTACAATATAACGATGAAGAAGAAGGCTTTTTCGAGTCTATTAAGAAAACCTTTATCGGTGATGATGATAATGTTGATTATAATCCGCGCGATCGTCGTAACGTTTACCGCAATACTCCTGATACCATCCTTTACGGTGGAAGAATCAACTCCACTCCAGACACCGGTAAAGACTATCGAGATCCCTATTCTCCTCCCCCTGTGAATAATCCTCCCTATAGTGGTAGTAGCGTTTCTCGCCCAACTCCTCCCCCTCGCACCCCTTCTCGTCGTACGGCTGACTATCCCCCTGAAAGAGGCTATCGTGTGGGCAAAGATCGAGAAATCCCTTATGAAAATGATTGGAATGACGATGATGATTGGTTTTAACCATTAAGGTGATTTCTGACAATAAATATACCAGTACGATCCCCCCTAACCCCCCTTATTAAGCAGGGTTTTTTCATTCTCAAATTTTAACTACCTTTTTTTGTCTCATCTTTTTCCTTTGATCTTACCTGAGTTCGATGTAAGAAAATAACTTGCAACTATTTACCTGTGCCAATTTGAG
>CAYPDC010000007.1:0-61872 GCA_964409355.1 uncultured Cyanobacterium sp. | reverse complement strand
TTAATCACTATATACTATATGAAGTTTCAAAAAAAAGTGCGGAATGTAGGTTCTAGGACTAATTCTGTGGCTAGTTTTTCCATGTCGGGAGGGTAGCCATATTGTCTCAATAATCTCTTCACCATTACTTTCATTCTCGCCCTCACGCTTTCTTTTAAGTTCCAGTCAATGGATACATTTTTCCTGATTTTCTCTGTGAGCGCGATCGCCAGGGCTTTGAGTTCATTTACCCCCATCACTTCTACGGCACTTTGATTTTGAGCTAGGGCATCCTCTAACATTTCTGTTAGTTTCCGACTTTGGACTAAGTTAACTCGGCGACGGTTACGGATTTCATCTTTGAGGAGTTTTTCTAGTAATTCCACTGCAAGGTTTTTGTGTTCCATGCCCCGCACTTCGGCGATAAATTCATCGGAGATGATGGAAATATCAGGGTCTTTTATCCCCGCTTGGTCTAGTATGTTAATGACGGTATCGGATACTAACGCCTGATCCACTACCTGACGAATGGCGGTTTCAATTTCATGATTAGTTAAGCGGTTGTCTTTTGGTTCTAGTTTATAAATACTGGCTTGGATGGCTTGGAAGAAGGAGATTAATTCGGCTTTTTTTAGCGCCTTTGGATGGGGTACAGCTAAAGAATAGGCTTTGGATAGCGCCGTTACTTCCCTCATGAATCTTTCCTTAATATCAGGGCTACAAACGTAATTAGTGGCTCTGGTGAGGATATTCAGTTTTTCCCTAGTATCCGCCGTAAAATAGCATTCATAGTCAAAGTCATGGAGTATTTGTTGCACTATTTCTAATTTTGACAGGAGTAAGCCTAAAGCTACTTCTTGATCTAACGTAGGTTGTCCTTTTCCGCCACTTTCGGCGTAAAAACTGAGGGCTTTTTTTAGTTCACTAGCTAATCCTAAGTAGTCCACTACTAACCCTCCCTGTTTCTCAAAATAAACTCGGTTGATACGAGCGATCGCTTGCATGAGGTTATGGGCTTTAAGGGGTTTATCAATGTACATGGTATGGAGACAGGGAGCATCAAATCCTGTTAACCACATATCGCAGACAATGACCATTTCTAGGTCATCTTCGGCATCTTTGAGCCGTTGGGCGAGGATTTGACGGTCTTTTTTGGTGGTGTGGTGTTTGACTAGATTTTCCTCATCGGAGGCGTTAGCCGTCATTACTACTTTAATCTTACCTTTCGTTAGTTCCTCGTTATGCCAATCTGGAAGTAGTTTGATTATTTCCTCGTAAAGATTAACGGTAATACGGCGACTCATGGTGACTATCATTGCTTTACCTCGGTTCGCTTTTTGTCTCTCCTGAAAGTGGTTAACCATGTCTTGGGCGAGATCGATCTCAATCTTTTTGTTGCACCTACCAATGCTTCTAATTGAGTACCTTTGGCTTTGGCTTGTTGGGTACTGCTTAAATCCTCAAACCGTAAATCATCTTCTAATTCTTCTAGCAGTTGTCTGCCTAATTCATCCAATTCTAAACTGACTAACCTACTTTCATAATAAATGGGGACAGTAGCACCATCTTTCACGGCTTGGGCTATATCATAAATATCAATATAGTTTCCGAAAACTTCTTTAGTATTTTTATCGGTTTGTTCAATGGGTGTCCCAGTAAAACCAACAAAGGTGGCATTGGGTAAGGCATCCCGAATATAACGGGCAAAGCCATATTTGGTTTCTTTTCCTACTACTTTTCCTGTTTCGTCTTTAACGTCTATTTGTTTAGCTTTGAAGCCGTATTGGCTACGGTGGGCTTCATCGGCTAATACTATGATATTATTACGGTTTGAGAGTTGAGGATAGCCCCCCAAATGATTCCCCCCAGAAGGAGGAAAATCGGTAGGGGCGAATTTTTGAATGGTGGAAAACACAATTCCCCCAGAGGCGACTTGTAATAATTCCTGCACTTGAGCTCGATCTCCTGCTTGTTGGGGGCTTTGTCTCAGTAGTTGACGGCAACTGGCGAAGGTGTCAAATAGTTGGTCATCTAAGTCGTTACGATCTGTAAGAATAAGTACGGTAGGATTGTTGAGGGTTTCACTGAGGACTAATTTACCTGCTAGAAATACCATTGACAGGGATTTTCCGCTTCCTTGGGTATGCCAAATTACTCCCCCTCTTTTATCTCCTATATCCCTAACCGTTGTTTCAGAGGGCGAATTACCCTCATCCCTAACCCCTCTCCCAAAGGGCGAATTACCCTCTCCCCTAACCCCTCTCCCAAAGGGCGAGGGGCACAGGTGGTTGGTGATGGTTTCGATAACTTCTTCTAAGTTGTTAAATATGTCTTGATTTTTAAATCTTAATATTTGATGTCCTAGTGATTTTAAATAGTCATCTCTTTGGCGATCTCGTTTCTGTTGTTCAGGTTCATTATGAATACCTCCGTCAAGTTCAATAATCAGTTTTTCACTATGACAATAAAAATCAACGATGTAATTACCGATTTGATGTTGTCGCCTAAATTTTAAACCTAAAAATCTTTTCCCTCTGACTATTTCCCAAAAAATATTTTCCGCCGAAGTCTGATTTTTTCTTAATTCTCTAACTCGCTCTAATAATGTCGTACTAACTAAACCGCCACGATACGTCATACTCCCTTCTCCCCGTGGGAGAGGGGCAGGGGGAGAGGGCATCCCAGAGGCACGAATAATGCTATGTAAGGCGTTATTAACGGCGTAATATTGATGGTAGGCGGCGATTTTCTTAGTTTTTTTGATGGTGACTATATCGGTTTTGGGATCTTGGTTTTGGGTGGCTTCAAAAACGGTAAAGTGACGGATTATTTCTAGGAGAGTATGTTTGTTGAGCATTCCCTCGGTTAAGACTTCCAGTTGATTTATGATGGGCTTTTCTTCTGAGGGTAAATCTTCCCTCTCCCCTAACTCCTCTCCCAGAAGGCGAGGGGAATTGGTTTTCCATGCCATGAAGCGGTTATAGTCGGCGGAGAGTGAACCAGCTTTGGCAGTAATACCATCGGAGATAACTAACAGGGCGTTATAGGTAAATAGGCTTGGTATTTCCCGTTTATAGGTTTGGAGTTGGTTATAGGCTTTATATGTATCGGCTTTGGCATCGGCGGGGTTTTTAAGTTCAATTACCACTAAGGGTAAACCATTAATAAACAGGATAATGTCTGGGCGGCGGTTGTGGTTATCTTCAATGACGGTAAATTGGTTGATGGCTAGAAATTCGTTGTTGTCTGGGTTTTGCCAATCAATGAGCCATAGTTGTTCGCCTCTGGTTTCTCCTTGTTTTTGATATTCAACGGTAATACCTTCGGTGAGGTATTGATGGAATTTCTCGTTGTTACTGATTAAGTCTGGACTGGTGATATTTAATACTTCTTTAATAGCTTGTTCTCGGCAGTATGGGGGAATATCTGGGTTAATGCGACTGAGGGCATTTTCTAATCGGTTTAGTAACACTACATCACTGAAATTCTCTCGCTCATTTCTTACCTCTGTTTCTGTGGAAAAGTTGCCCTCACCCTTAACCGTTGTTTCTTTTGTAAGAGTTCTAGGTTAAATAGTTCGATGTCGTCTTCAGTGGTGTATTTCATAGCATATTTTTGTTTCCTATAATTAAGTTATACCAACAATTAAGTTTTGACTATGTTGAAAAAAACTTTTGATGTCAATTTATTACAAGATGGTTTGTCAGAGTTATTATCAGCTATTCACAATCAGGTAGAGGTTACTTTAACCCGTGATGGTGTACCCTTAGCAAAAGTTTTACCCTTTCCATCCCATGAGGAAAAAGTAACTGGGGATAATGAACTATTAAAGCCTCGCATTGCTGGTGGTTGGGAAGGACAAATTTGGATGGCGGATGATTTTGATGATGAGTCTTCGGAAATTAATGCTATGTTTTATGGGGATGATGAATGAAGTTTTTGTTAGATACTCATATTCTCTTATGGTGGTTAGGAAATGAACCAAAATTATCATATCAAATAAGGGCAGTTATTTGTCACCCTAAAAATACGATTTTTGTTAGTGCGGCGACGGTGTGGGAAATGTCAATAAAAAAGTCTTTGGGTAAGTTGTCTGTGCCTAATAACTTATTAGAAAAACTGAAAGATAATAATTTTATAGTTTTAGATATTACAGCAGAGCATGGATTAAAAGTAACAGATTTACCATTGCACCATAAAGATCCTTTTGACAGAATGTTAATTGCTCAAGCTAGGGGGTTAACTCCTGAAATTTTATCCTCCTTGATAGAGAAATCTAGCAAAGTTTAATACTTCCTTTTTTCTGTCTTCTGAGAGGTTGTTAATAACGGCATTAATTTTATCGGAAATGCTAACCCATTGTTTAGTTTTTGACTGCCAAATAACAATAAATTTATCAGAAGATAAGACACATTGAGCTATGGTTTCCCCTTCTTCATTGGTAAATTCTATTTCATATTTACTATCATCAAAACATTCTACTATTGTTCCTTGACTACCGATAAATTGATTGACTGTGGGTAGGTTTACGATTAATTCGATAATATCAAATAGTTCTGGTTTTATCATTGTTTTTTCTTTACATATAAGGTAACTAATCGGGCGGTATCTGTGTTAGGTTCAACTATCCATCCTGTCCTAACTATTTCTTTTTGTTCTGGTTTAATGCCTATTATTTCTAAGTCTATTTGATAACGTTTTCCGTGTTCATCTTCAAATTGAAATATAACATCGTTATCTAATATTTGTGTTTTGATTTGTTCTAAAAGAATTTGATAATTATTAGGAGTAAATCCTAAGTGTTTCTGAAACATAAAGGCTTTATCTGCTCCTTTTGGATTATCTGTATTAAGGGCATATTCTGTTAGTTTACGATCGTCTATCTTGATTTTACTAACAATTTCTTTTAGTTTCATCTTTTACTCTTAGCTGTCCACTCATTAGTTTAGGTAGTAATTCATCACGGGTTTTTGTTAATGTTTGAATTTGCTTTGTGTTTAAAAATACTCTCTGATCCAAAAAATAAGTAATATTTTCAAATTGACTAATTATTGTATTATTAGGAATAATATTAACTAACTTATTAAAGTTTTCTTTGTTAAGAGAACCAAAAACAGTACCTTCAGTTTCAAAAATATCAAAAGTTTTTCTGTATGATTTGAGTTTATATAAACAATATGATTTATATTTACTTTTCACAGCAGATAAACCCCTACCAATACAACATTTTTCAAATGCAACGTTAATATCACCGACTGGCGCACGAACACTAACTAAAACATCAAATTTTTCAGCGATTCGTTTTGGTTCAGTTGTATATAATCTTACTGTGGGAAAACGAAAACCAAAATCTGTTCTACCTTGATAAAAAATAAATCCTTGCTGATTTTCGTTGTAACTTGAACCAGCCGGGGATTGTCCCATTAATATATTAAATTCATCCTCTAACTTCCCAACTCGCCAATCTTTAGGAATCTCGCCTAATTCGGTCGATCGCATCTCCCCCCCAGAGGATTTATAGGGTTTGCCATCTTCATTAGGAAATTCAAAGTCTATAAACCAATGCTTAAATAATGTCTGTGCGATCGACTCTAATGTTTCATTCTGCTTCCTTAAATTCTCTATCTTTAACTGAATATTCCAAATAACATCAACGATTTTTTTTTGTTCATTTAGAGAAGGTAAAAAACAGGAATACTTCTTAGTGAAGTTGTTGGTTGAGATATTGCAGGAACACCAGTTTGAGATGTATTTCTTAAAAGAAAATGTTGACCAAATTTTGACTTAAGAAATATAAAGATAAACCTTGGATCAGCTTTATTTTTATCAATAGTTAATTTCATTCCTGATTGAGAAATCACATACTTATCGTACTTGCAGTTTTCAGGAATAAAACCTACTTGTCCTAAAGTACCTCTATGAGTTACAACTATGTCTTCCGCAAAGCAATTACTAGAAGAAAGACTGTCTGCTTTTTCTTCAGTTAAATAAACAAAATCATTATCATAAAATATAAAATCATTTAAGTTATTACCTCTAATAACAGGGATGTCACAGTTAACAAAATTATCTTTAGTAATATTTGAACCAAAAGGACCCATTGCTATAGATGCTTTCTTATTTGCTTTTATGGAGTCAATATTTGTAACTTTCCAATCTTGCGGTATCAAACCAATTTCTGTTTCTTTCCACTCATTCATATTTCAAACCTCACCGTTTAAGAACTGAGCACACATTTGAGTTACTGCTTTATTTAGATCAGGGAGATAATCCTCAATAATTAACCAAACAGTATCTAAATCAACCCCCAAATACTCATGAGCCAAGACATTTCTAAAATTACCAATTTTGACCCATTCAATTTGAGGTTGAGTATCTTTCCATTCCTGCGGTAGCTTTTTGATTGATTCCCCCATAATTTCCAGATTTCTGAGAATTGCATCCTGTACCATTGAGGTTTCCAAAAAATCTTTTTTATTCTCAGGTAAATAAGAATTAATTTTCTCCAAACATTCCCGTACATGGATTAAATATAAAGCACTATCTTTCATAAATCGATCGCCTCCTGAAACACACGACTTTTGATATACCAATGCAAACCCTTTTCTGTCACCACATCCACTTTATGCCCCAATAACTCCTCCAAATCAACTATTAATCCCGCAGGAAACCAAGACGAAATACGGTCAAGATCATAATCAATCAAAAAATCAATATCACTATCGGGGGTATCTTCTCCCCTGACAACCGAACCAAAAACTCGCACATTAAAAGCCCCATGTTTATCTGCTAAATCCAAAATTTCCTCTCGTTTTTCTATTAATAAATCCCGTAAAGACATAAAATTTATCCCCTCAAACTAATTAATATTATAGTTTTTTTGCCCTCTAAACATCTTTAGAATCTTTTAAAATTAACTCTATTTGTTGCTTTAAAATAGGTAAATCATTCTCAACAATTTGCCAAACCACCTTAAAATTAACTCTGAAATACTCATGAACAATCAAATTGCGAAAATCACTCATATCCTGCCAAGGCACTAGAGGAAAACTAGCTTTAAAATCCCTCGACATTGCACTTGCCGACTCACCGATAGTCTGCAAATGAAATAAAACCCAAGTTTGGATTAACTCATCCTCAAAGAAAATATTTTTTCCTCGCACTGTATATTTTTCTATTTTAATAATCGCTTCCTGTATATCCCTTAAACGTTCATCATCTCTCCTCATAGTTTTACCGCCTCCGATAGAATCTCTTGACAAATACGAGACTTTAAACCATCTTCCGTTACCACATCCACAGGATGATTAAGTAACGCTTCCAAATCCCGAATTAAACCCACAGGAAACCAAGAAGATATGCGCTGTAAATCATAATCAATCAAAAAATCAATATCGCTATCGGGGGTATCCTCTCCCCTGATAACCGAGCCAAAAACTCGCACATTAAAAGCCCCATGTTTATCGGCTAAATTCAAAATTTCCTCTCGTTTTTCTATTAATAAATCCCGTAAAGCCATAAAATTTATCCCTCAAATTAATGTTTTAATTAAACACTCTAAAAATCTCTAAAATAAACTTTTAATCATGCCATCATTTCCCAATCTTCATATTTTAAATTATCTACACGGCTAAATTCAGAAATATTATGAGTCACTAAAATTAAATCACGGGCAAGGGCGATCGAAGCAATTTGTAAATCATAAACCCCAATAGGAGTAACTTTTTTGTTTAATTGAGAACGAATTATACCAGCGATTCTAGCACAATTACTATCAAAAGAAATCACTTTAAATTGACTACAAAAACGGTCTAATTTTTTGATATTTTTTGGTGATTTTTGGCTATGATAAGCACCATAATATAATTCAAACTCCACAACAGAACATAAATTAATATTTTTAGGTTCTTCTTGAGCTAATCTTGTGACAACTAATTTATTACTATTATTAAGTAATTTAATACAAACATTAGTATCTAACAAATAAATCATAATAAAAAATCTCGCTGCTGTTCTTTTGGTTGAGTTTCTCTAACTAAAGGCTCACCTTCCCAACCACCGATAATCTCCTCAAAAAATCCCTTTTGCCAACCTTTATTTTCAGGAGTTGTTATCACTTCGTTTTCTGTTACTTGTTCTAAAATTGCCGTTATTTCTTCCTCTAAAGTACGACTATGTCGAGTAGCTAAATCAGTTAATTTAGATATTAAACTAGGCTTGATTTCTTTTAAAATAATTTGATTCATTTCCTAAAAACTCCTTGATTATAAACAAAATTAAAAACCAATACAAGCATCTAAAATAACCTTTACCAATTACGCTCCTCCCAATCAATATCTTTCTGCTTTTGACCAATAAACTCATCACTAGAAAAGGTCGAATGACTTGCCATACCTCTTAAACTTTTGATTAATTGCTTTCGTGTTTCATTGTTAGACTTACTCATTTTCTCCTCTTGATTTTGAGAAGATGAAGAAGTGTCTAAACGATCCAAAAAATCCACAACGGCGGTTAGTTTTTCCTCCTCCATATTTACCAAACGTTGCCAAATATTTTGCCTTAATTCAGTTATAGTCATCATTTCACTTCCAAAAAAAAACTAACACAAGTTAAAGTTAAACCATGTTATCGTTTCTGGTAAGCATTTCTAAAAAACCTTCTGGATCTGACCAATAAGCAATATCAGAAAATTCTTCTAATTGGCTAATAATTTCCATATTCCAAACATCCAAAGTATCATCAAATAGAGAAATAAAACGTAAAGCCTGAGAACCAACCTTTAAAGAAGATAAATCATGCCACCCTGCTAGAACATTATTTGCTTTTGTGTTCGCCGCCACCTTACTACCAGTGCTTAAAATTTGTACTAAAGAACTATGATCACTATGCCAAGTATGAAAATTAACACGCCAAGAACGCCCAGATCTACCTAATAGCTTCTCGTTAGCCTCAAATCTGATATTTGACTCCCTTAATAATTCCGCAACCTCATCTTGTAGAGAAGAAAGAATCCTCGTTTTTGACAAAAACCATAAATTACTAACAGCGATCGTAGTTTGAGAAAGTCGAGTAATAGCATCAGCGAGAGAATCATCACTTCTCAATCTAATCATGAAAGTTCCCCGATATTGCTCAACATCATGAGTAAGTAAAATATCCTGTATTCCTTGTTGTTGCTTTTGAGACAAAAAATCATTAACCATCTGAGAATAAAGCCAACGAATTGTTTCTCCCAAATCCGTAATAAATAGATTACTAGACGTAACCTTATAATAAAGATCGATGACATCTCCATCAGGGTATAGATAAGGAGTACAAATACGAGTAAACCCATTATCCATAGTAGTACAAGAAAATAAATCCCCTAAAATATTTGATATAGTTTGACATGGTGTAGTAATCATAAAAACAAATCTCCTTGTAGTGCTGGAGGAGTTAGCATGACTCCCTTATGTCTAATAATCGCTTCTTGACAAAATTGTTGCCAAACATCTTGAGTAGCAGTAATATCATCAGGAACATAAGCTAACTTATCCCTATAAATTTCCGTCCAGCGATGTTTATGTTTTTCTCCAACGAGTTTACCATCTGGGTTTTTATGCTCTTTTCCTAAATCCAAGCCATAAATTCTGCCGTAAGGCGGAAAAATAAGATGATAACTCAAAGCTAAAGTAATTAAATTATACGTTCCTCGAATAGAAAGAGCAAGGTCTAAATCAGATTGAATCTCTGTCTTAAATTTAACCAATAATTCATGCTGAGGATGTTGTAGCCATTTAATATCACCTTGAATATATTTAGAAGAATTTTGGATAATGGATTCAAAATCTTGTTGAGTTAATGTCATATTTGCATTATCTTCTTCAAATGTTACTAAATATTCTCTCTTAATTCAATTATAGTCATTAGTTCACCTCCAAAGGAAAACCTACCTTAGCTAATTGTAGTTTAATCTCCTCATCCAAAGCCAAACCCTCTCGCATTTGCATTGCCAACTCCTTCGTTAAAAACTCCATCTTCTGTTCAAAAGCAATACCATCGTCTTCTTCATCTGGTATGCCCACATAACGCCCCGGTGTCAAGACAAAATTATGCTTTTCAATCTCCGCCAAAGTTGCTGACTTACAGAAACCCTTAACATCCCTATAACTCCCCTCGCCCTGTGGGAGATTTTCCCTCACCCCCTGCCCCTCTCCCAAGTTGAGAGGGGAGTATTTTTTCTTCCATCTATGGTAAGTATCAGCTATTTTCGCTATATCCTCATCGGTAAAAGCCCGATTACGGCGATTTACCATATAGCCCAACTCAGAAGCGTCAATAAATAATACCTCATCCTTACGACTTCTTACTCCCTCGCCCTTTGGGAGAGGGTTACTTTTTGCACGACTCATAAACCACAAACAAGCTGGAATACCCGTGTTATAAAATAACTGAGTGGGCAACATAACAATACAATCCACCAAATCAGCTTCCACTAAAGCCTTTCTGATGTCACCCTCACCACTGGTATTAGAAGATAATGAACCATTAGAGAGGACAAAACCAGCCGAACCCGTAGGCGCTAAATGGTAGAGAAAGTGTTGCACCCAACCGAAATTGGCATTACCTGCGGGGGGTTTCCCATATTGCCACCGTCCATCATTTTGTAATAAATCCCCACTCCAATCACTGTCATTAAAAGGAGGGTTAGCAATGACAAAATCCGCCTTTAAATCCTTATGGGCATCATTGAGGAAAGAGCGGTTTAACTATTGACAAAGAATCTATGCTAATCTAAAAAAAACTAAGTAAGTTGAAACTAATTGACTTATTACAACGTAATGAAGTAGAAAGATTAGTAATTACAGACAAAGATAGACTTTTAAGATTTGGTTCAGAACTAATCTTTGCACTATGTGAGGGAAATTCTACAGAAGTAATAATTCTTAATAAACCAGTAAATTTAGAACCGGAACAGGAAATGTGTGAAGATATACTTTCAATCATCACTGTATTTTCTGCTAGATTATATGGACGTAGAAGCCGTCGTAACCTTAAAGCAATGAAAGCGTTACACATAGCAGGAGAAACAATTATCACAGAGGTATTGACAGATAAATCTGATTAAAGTATAATAGGAATCAAGTTTGAAAATCTCAGAAGATGTCCCAAAAACAATGTCAGAATATTTATGAAGTTTATACACAAGTAATCCCTGTAGTGACTTGTTCTGACATGACTCAGATTCAGAAAATTATGGCTTTATGTCGTATTCCTAGGGCTTTAACATATAAGAAGTTAGGTTCATTACAGGGATGGGGATTAGATTGGAAAAAAGCAGATTCGATGATTAGAACCTACATTCCGCACTTTTTTTTGAAACTTCATATAGTATATAGTGATTAAGTTATAGGTGCGATCGCATCTGTCAATTTTTTTTCAATTTTGGGATGAACAAAAATCTTTTGTGGGCTATTATTCTTATTTTTTGACAGCACAAAACCTGCTTTTATTTAACTATTGTTTTTATCTTCTTTTTTTCTTAATTATTTGTCTTTGCTAATCATTATAATGACGAATTAAATTAAGTATTTTTACCAATTCTTGTTCTGATATTCCTTCAATTTCTTGAAAAATTAGTTGCTTATTTATCATAGTTTTTTCTTAATGAATAAAATTAAATTAACTTAAACTTAATATCTCTTTTTGATGACTTGGTTTGGGTATGGTACGGGCAGCTTCTCTGTGCCTTTGGCATCGCACTCTTTTGCTGTATTAATCCATGCTTTGATCGCATCTTTCCCCATCAAAATAGCTTCTTCCTCCGTTTCACCATCAGACATACAACCGGGTAAGTCGGGAAATTCGATTAAATAACCGCCTCCATCTTCGGGAGATAACGGTTTTAAAATATAGGGATATGGTAAATTATGACTCATTCCGTTTAAAATATTATGATTATAGTCAACAAGGGGCTTATTTCGTATTCATTTTTTAAGGTAAAAGCTCCAAATATTCTATTTTATCAGGCTTTATTAAACTAAAATGTCTTCTGTCTAAAGTGAGTACTTTTCTAATTTCATATTTTTCAGCTAAAGCAACAATACTTGTATCCACTATTCCTAAATATATATCTTGATATTTTTGCATAATTATATAAGCTCTTTTTAAATCATCGATATTTACCGAAAGATACTCAAAATAACCATTAAATAAATCTTCTATCCCACTTTCCGCACTTCTTAACATTTGATTTATAAACTATTTTTATATTTCAGTCAGAGTTTATAATTATTAATATTTTTGGATATTTAGGATGAAATACGCAAATGTAAACATTTATTAAGAAAGTTCTCAGTATTTACTGGGTAAAGTGCGATCGCACTCTATGAAACAAGGTTTTATCGTTAAACCTATTTTGAAAATGTAAACAAATATCAAGATATATTGAGATGTGCGGAAGGTGGGTTCTATAAATATAGCAAAAGCAGATTCCCCTAAGTATTTTGTAGCTAAATAATCAACTTCAGGAATAATAGTTGAAGGAATGATAATATCATAATTTTCTACAACTTCAATTACTGATTGATGATGTTTATCACTGGCATCCAAGAGAGCAATTATACCACTGGTATCAGCTAAAATTTTTAATCTTTTTGCCATAATAATTTTTCGTCTCTTTCTGATAAATTACCTAATCCACTATTACCGATTCCGGCACAACGAGGTAAATGTTTTTTAGGCGATATTTGAGATTTTTTTATTTTTTTTGCTAACTGATAAATTTCCTGTAATTGTTCATCATTTAATTGCTCGATTTCTGCATTAATTTGTTCTTTAATATTCATAATAAAACACTCGATTTTAAAATAAAGTAGGGATAAGATATTTGGGTGAGAGTGAGCAATAAATTTTGTGGAGATGGGCTAAATGATATTCAGCCCCTACGGTGATATGCTTTGTAGGGGTTGAACATTGTTCAACCCATCCTCATCAACCAAACCATTTGCTATTATGCCCTAGCAAAAGCGGGTACTTGTTTTTTGATTGCGATCGCATCTTTAACAATCTCCCCTAATTTTTCAGTCTCGCTTAATGTTTCGTCTAAATAAGCCTTTAATTTAGCTGTAAATTCTTCATAGGCTTTTCCTGAAACCAGAGGATTTTCTTCCTTATTTGCTTTAATATCAAAATATAAGCATGAAGCATAGCCAACTAATTGAAATAATGCTACATTACATACTGCTTTGACAGGAATACTAACAATCGGATTAGTTAAGGTTAACGCCTTTAATCCTAATTGTTGTAAAACATCTATTCCTAAGCACAAACCAATAATAGCGATGGCTTCACCTTTAGTAATTTTGGTTATATCATTAAAACCATAAGTAATACCTATTTGATAAACTAACTCTGACAAAAGAGTTGCGTTTTTAATCAAATCTAAACTAATGGATAATCCTGTCAATGATTCAGCTAAACTGAATCCATCTGTAACAATACCAAAACCAATGGAAAATATGGTACTTCTGTTAATTAATCTCTTGGCAATATCAAAAGAGTTTTCTTTCGGATATTCTTTTTTTAATTCATTAACAACTTTTTTGGCACTATCAAAAGAATCTTCTGCCACTTTCATTCCCATGGCAATACATTGACGGAAAGTTTCATTCCAGACATTTTGTATTGTATTTGATATTTGATTGACAATTTCGCCGAGTGCCAAATTAACTTCTTTTAAATATTGATTAATAAATTTAATCGTATTAGTTCCAGATTTTGCAATTTCTTTAGTTGTTTGATCTATTAATTTTTGAGTTTCTTCTATTGCGGACTTAATTAATTGAATATCACTAGCAACTTTATCATTAATATTTTTAGCTAAATTATCTGCAAAATCTACCAAAGAAGTTAAATCTTGCTCTGCTTTTTTTTGCACTGAAACTATGACATTTTGAGGTAATTTCACCACTTGTTCAAAAATATCAGGTGATACTGAAAGAATAAGTTTTTCATAATCAACTAATGTAAGGGCTGGAATCCAAGCACCTGTTTTTCCTTCTTCGGTTTGAAAACAAACTTGTTGATGGGTAGAATAATTTGCGATCGCCAATATTTTCCCTTTAGTTTTTTTATTATTGATATGTGCCTCAGTCGTTTTACCTAATGTATTTCGATCTAATTTTTTTGTTTTCATAAAATTTATTAATTTAATTTATTCATGATTATCCTAACAGTTTATTGTGTCAAAATTAATACAAGTTTTATGGGTGAGAGTGAGCAATAAATTTTGGTGGAGGTGGGCTGAATGATATTCTGCCCCTACGGTTATATGCTTTGTAGGGGTTAAACACTGTTCAACCCATCCCCATCAATTAACCCATTCAACTCTTCCCCACCATAATCCTTAACCATCACAATGTCTGATTTTACACCGTTGTTAACTCTTTTTGAGCCTTAACTTCAGGATTTTCCGCTTCCGAAGGAGGAACAACTTGCCAGAATTTCGGTACATAATTCGCCCAATTATCTAAGATTAATTGACCTTTTTTACTACCAGTTTTATTAACATGAATAGTGATTAAATCTTTTAATTGTTTTTCTCCTTCTGGGGTGCAAATACGCTGAATTTTGACGATTTCTGGGTTAACTTTTGCCTCAAAATTACCATCCTCATCTAAGAAGTAGCCTAAGCCTCCTGTCATACCTGCACCCACGTTACGCCCAACGCTTCCTAAGACAACAATTAAGCCTCCTGTCATATATTCGCAACAATGATCTCCTGCACCTTCAATTACTGCGATCGCATTAGAGTTACGAACCCCAAAACGCTCTCCAGCGCGTCCATTGGCGTATAATTCACCCCCAGTAGCACCGTATAAGCAGGTATTGCCTAAAATGACGTTTTCCGATGGCTCAAAAGTGGATTCAGTAGGAGGTACAATAACGATCGAACCTCCATTGATACCTTTACCAACGTAGTCGTTTGCTTCCCCTTCGAGGTGAATATTCATGCCTTGAAGGTTGAAAGCACCAAAACTTTGTCCTGCATAACCTTTGAAATTGAGGTTTAATTGACCATTAAAGCCTAAATTCCCATATTTTTTGGCGATAACTCCTGCAATTCTCGCCCCTACGGAACGATCGGTGTTAATAATCTTAATTTCTTTGGTAATATTACCATGAGATTCGATCGCACTGATGATGTCAGCATCTGCTAAAATTTCATCATCCAAAACATGACCGTTACTGTGAGTATCTTCATGATTCAACCAATCACGGTTATTTTTCACGTCAGGAAGGTTAGTTAAACAGTCTAAAACAAGGGCTTTAGTTTTGGTAAGTTTGGCATCGTCACGGTAGGTTAACAAATCACCACGCCCGATAAGTTCATTCAAGCTACGATAACCTAGTTTAGCAAGGATCGATCGAACTTCCTCCGCTACAAAGTAGAAGAAATTAACCACATCCGCAGGTACACCTGAGAAACGTTGACGTAATCTTTCTTGTTGAGTGGCAACCCCTACAGGGCATTGATTTGTGTGGCAAACACGAGCCATAATACAGCCTTCTGCAATCATGGCAATACTACCGAAGCCGTATTCTTCAGCACCCATTAACGCCGCCATGACAATATCCCAACCTGTTTTTAAACCACCATCAGCACGGAGTAAAACTCGATCGCGCAGTTGATTTTCTAGTAAGGTACGATGTACTTCTGTTACTCCCAATTCCCAAGGGCAACCTGCGTGTTTGATGGAGCTTAAAGGTGATGCTCCTGTACCACCATCATGACCAGAAATTTGGATTACATCAGCGTTCGCTTTGGCTACTCCTGCGGCGATCGTACCGATACCCACTTCAGACACTAATTTAACGGATACCTTAGCACTAGGGTTAATCTGGTGTAAATCGTGGATTAATTGGGCTAAATCCTCAATGGAATAGATGTCATGGTGAGGAGGAGGAGAGATTAAAGTTACCCCCGGCTTGGAAAGTCTTAAAGTGGCGATGTAATCACTAACTTTTTTACCCGGTAATTGCCCCCCTTCTCCCGGTTTTGCACCCTGTGCCATCTTTATTTCTAACTGTTCACCACTCATTAAATACTCAGGAGTGACACCAAAACGCCCCGATGCAATTTGTTTGATAGCAGAAGTAGCGCGATCGCCATTTTTCAAGCCTTTTAAGATAGGAAAACGAGGGCTTTTGCCTTCCTCATCCACATCATCAATGGGAGTATAACGGTTAGTATCTTCGCCTCCTTCTCCTGAATTGGATTTACCGCCGATGCGATTCATGGCTATAGCGAGGGTTTCGTGAGCTTCTTTGCTCAATGCACCTAAAGACATCCCCCCGGTACAAAAGCGTTTTACAATGCTCTCTACGGACTCCACATCATCAATAGAGATGGAATTTTTATCAGACTTAAACTCTAATAAATCTCTCAAAGCAGTAACAGGACGCTCTTGCAGATATTTGCGATACCATTCATAATGATCATAACCCTCTTTAGTACCATAAGCGGATACGGCTTTATGTAAGGTTTTCGCCATTTCAGGGGAATTCATGTGATATTCGCCACCTTTTTTATAGTTGACATAGCCGTAGTTTTCGAGCTTTTTGGCTTGTAACTCAGGGAAGGCTTTTTGATGGAAGGAGATGATTTCGTTAGCTACTTCAGAGAGGTTTAAACCACCGACACGGCTAGTTGTGCCTTTGAAAGCCAATTCCATCACATCCGCACCTAAACCGATACATTCAAAAATCTGCGCACCGTGATAAGAAGATAGGAGAGAAATACCCATTTTCGACAAGATTTTCAGCAATCCTGCCTCTACCGATGTACGATAGTTATTTAAGGCTTGTTCCTCGGTGATGCGATCGATTTTCTCATTTTCCATCAATTTTTGAGTTTTTTCGTCATGCCACCAAGCAGATACTGTTTGTAAGGTTAAGTAAGGGCAAACGGCGGATGCACCAAAACCGATGAGACAAGCGTAATGATGGGTACTCCAACACTGGGCAGTATCGGCAATTAAGGATGTTTTGAGTCTTAATCCTTCTTTAATCAGATGTTGATGCACTGCACCTATTGCCAATAAAGGAGGAATATAAGAATATTCACTGGAAATTGATCCCCCTAAATCTCCATTATAAGGATTTGATCCCCCTAAATCCCCCTTACTAAGGGGGACTTCGTTCGTATTATTCCCTCCTTGATTAAAGGGGACTTCATTCGTATTATTCCCTCCTTGATTAAGGGGGACTTCATTCGTATTATTCTCTCCTTGATTAAGAGGGACTTCATTCGTATTATTCCCCCCTTTGTGAAGGGGGGCTAGGGGGGATCGATCTCCTTGTGAAGGGGGGCTAGGGGGGATCTGTGGCGGAGTGCGATCGCTCAAAATGATGATTTGATGCCCTTCATTAACTGCCTGAGTAGCTTCATTGCATAATCTTTCTAAGGCTAATTTTAAACCATCAGGGCCAGATTCGATCGCAAATAAAGTCGATAATTCAATGGTAGAAAAGTCAGATTTTTTGATGAAATCTAAGTCAGATTCCGACAAAACAGGAGAATCGATAACTAAAGTATGGGCGTTTTTCGGTTCGATATGTAATAGATTACCTCTTTCTCCTAAGTGCATCTGTAAAGACATTACCAAACTTTCCCGTAAAGGATCAATAGGGGGGTTGGTAACTTGGGCGAAACGTTGCTTAAAGTAATCGTACAATAAACGAGGCTTATCGGATAATACTGCTAAAGGAATATCATCCCCCATACAGAATGTAGGCTCTTTGCCATCCCGTGCCATAGCGGTAATGATCATTTCTACATCTTCGAGGTTATAACCGAAGGCTGTCTGTTGTTGCACTAAGCCAGTATCTGACAACCCAGAATTACTCCCCTCTCCCACAGGAGAGGGGTTGGGGGTGAGGGTTTGATCCCCCCTTAATCCCCCCTTAGTAAGGGGGGTAGGGGGGATATGTAGGCGATATTCTTTCAACCACTGCCCATAGGGTTTTTGAGATGCGATCGCACCTTTAATCTCCCAGTTTTTTAAGATTTTGTTATGTTCTAAGTCCACCACAATCATCTGACCGGGGCCTAGTTTACCTTTTTCGATGATTTCTGACTCGTCTAAGTCAACAACTCCTGTTTCTGAACCTACTACCACATAGCCATCTTTTGTGATAGCATAACGGGCAGGACGTAAACCATTGCGATCGAGACAAGCACCAACGGTTTTACCTTCACTAAAAGCGAGTAAAGCAGGACCATCCCAAGGCTCTTTTAATCCGCTATAATACTTGTAAAAGTCGAGAATTTCGGGATATTGCTCTAATTCTGGTTGATTTTCGTAGGCTTCAGGCACTAGAATCATCAACGCTTCAGGAATGTTGCGACCTGTACGAACTAATAATTCTAAAGAACTATCAAGGTTGTAAGAGTCACTATTTGCCATGTTGACAACAGGGGTGACACCTTCAAATTCTTCATCACTCCAACCGGGTAACTCTAAATTGGCTTCCCTTACACTCATCCAGTTAATGTTACCGATAAGAGTATTGATTTCGCCATTATGCCCTAAAACGCGCATGGGTTGAGCAAAGGGCCATTTAGGCATAGTATTGGTACTAAAACGGCGATGATATACCGCAAAACGGCTTTCATATTCAGGATTGGTTAAGTCTTGGTAAAATTGTCCTAATACTTCTCCTCTCACTAACCCTTTATAAACTATGGTACGGCAAGAAAAAGAGCAGATATAAAAGTCGTCGGTTAATTTTTTCCCTACGCGCGATCGTGCTACATAAAGACGGCGATCGAGTTCATCCCCTTTATAGTGTTTTTCTCCCGAAGTGACAATAATCTGCTCAATACGGGGTTGATTAGCCTTTGCTTGTGTGCCTAAAACATCAGGATTAACAGGCACTTTACGCCATCCGAGGGTTTTAAGGCTTTCCACTGCCACCATTTCTTCTACATATTTGCGCCCTTCTTCTGCTTCCTTGTCATCTTCGGGCAAAAATACCATGCCTACTCCCCATTCTTCGGCGGGAGGCATTACTATATTATTCTCACTAAACCATTTTTCAAAGATTTTTGCGGGGATACCTGTCATAATGCCTGAACCATCACCTGTGTCTCTATCGGCACTACATCCTCCACGATGTTCCATACAGTGTAAGGCTTTCAGGGCTTGTTCTACTAATTTATGGGAGGTGCGATCGCCTTCATAGGCAATAAAACCGACACCACAAGCGTCTCTGTCTTCCACTAACCAAGGTTGTCCTTGAAAGGGAATTAAATTATTATTTTCCATAGAATTTGTCATTATATCTTGACCTTGCATACTTAGATTCGTTATATTACTTCATATTCAGTTATCAAAATTAGTAATTACTGATACAGGGCTTTACAGGATTGATAACCGTTAATCTTGATTCCTTATATTATAAAGAATTGTTACAGTTTTTTTGGGATTGTCAATGATTATTAAAGTTCTGGTCGGAATTAGCCTAGACTTTGGCTAGATTAGTATTCCTATGCAAAATTAATTGTATAGAGGCAATAGGTCTAAACCAAGAATAGCATTTGCGTGACTCGGTGGGAGTGTCAAGTTCTACTTCTCCTTAACAGGCTTCGGGCGAGTAAATTGAGAAGCGGCAGGAAAATACTGCACAGGCTGATTTTTCAAGGCTATCACCATAAAATCTCGCCAAATCGGTGCGGCATAGCCTCCCCCCGTTACCCCACGCCCTAAACTACGGTTAAAGTCATCATTGCCAATCCATACTGCCGTTGATAATTGAGGTACATAACCCACAAACCATACATCTTTCTCCCCAGATGTAGTACCCGTTTTTCCAGCGGCAGGTCTGCCAATCCCCGCATTGGTAGCAGTCCCCCCTTGTATTACTTGAGTTAGAGTTGCGGAAAGAGAAGCCGCCGCCCATTCATTTAAAACTAACTTCGGTTTGGGGGTATTATCTAGTAAGATGTTACCCTCGCTATCGGTCACTTGTAAAATCATTGTTGTTTCTGACTGCCAACCATTATTGGCAAAGGTAGCGTAGGCTTTCGCCATTTCCATGGGAGTAATCCCGATCGGACCTAAAGGTAAGGATACCACAGGGCTTAAAGGGCTTTCAATGCCCAAAGTGCGGGTAATTTCGATAACTTTATCTAATCCCACTTCCTGCCCCAAAACCACCGCAGGAATATTTAACGACTGGCTTAAGGCTTGAATAATGCTTACATTTCCTCCCCCAAAACTCCCGCCATAATTTTGAGGGCGATAATAACCGCTACCTTCTCGAAAGCCTCTGGAGTAGTTAGGAACTGATGAACTAGGAGTATATTTACCTGATGCAAAGGCGGTATAAAATACAAAGGGTTTAAAGGCTGAACCGGGTTGGCGACGAGATTGTAATACTCGGTTAAATTGACTTTGATTATAGTCCACACCTCCTACCACAGCTTTCACAAAATGAGTACGGGGGTCGATCGCCACTAAAGCCATTTGATCCGCTTTTACTCCCCACGATCTAAGGTTTTTATGAGCTTTTTGAACAATTTCTTCCGCTTTTACCTGTAAATCATAATCAACGGTAGTTTGAACGTGTAAACCTCCCTGAGTAATCATTTCTTGCCCAAAACGTTCCGTTAACTCTTTGCGAACAGAATCAGTGACATAAGGAAGTTTACTTTGTTTCCATGCTTGAGGTTTACCCACATAAAGAGGGGTTTTTTTAGCGGACTCTGCTTCCTCTGGGGTAATCCACCCCAAATCTTCCATTCTTCCCAAAACTAAAGCCTGTCTTTGTTTGGCAATGTCGTAATTAGCAAAAGGGCTAAAGACTTCAGGTGCTTGAATAATACCAGCCATCATTGCCGCTTCCGCTAAACTTAAT
This sequence comes from uncultured Cyanobacterium sp., assembly GCA_964409355.1. Classification (GTDB taxonomy): domain Bacteria; phylum Cyanobacteriota; class Cyanobacteriia; order Cyanobacteriales; family Cyanobacteriaceae; genus PCC-10605. Next base: position 40,992 of record CAYPDC010000007.1, on the reverse strand, counting down.
TCTGAAGCCGACTTGTTAAAATAACTTTTTGCCGCCGTTTCTGCCCCATAATTATTATGACCCCAGTAAATATTATTGAGGTACATTTCTAAAATCTCATTTTTCTCAAAAACCTGTTCCACCCGAATAGCTAACACCGCCTCCGCTAACTTTCGAGAAAATGCCCTCTTATGGGAAAGAAAGACATTTTTCACTAACTGCATAGTTAAAGTTGACGCCCCTTCTACCACACCTCTACTTTGAACGTTTACCACAACCGCCCTAGCAATACTGGTGGGATTAATACCTTTATGGTCATAAAAGTTACTGTCTTCGATAGCCAATACTGCCATTTTCAAATTCGGGGAAATATCGTTAAAATCAATTGCTGTACGATGTTCCTCTCCATGATAGGTTGTTAATAAACGCCCCTTGACATCATAAATGTAGCTAGTTTGAGAAGGGACATAATTTTTTAAAATTCTGACATCAGGTAAGTTACGAAAACTAACTGCTAATCCCACCAAACTACCTGCGATGGCAGATGTCGTCAACAATGTTAGACCTAAAAATGTCCCTGTTGTTGCCTTTGCCACCCCCAGAAAAAAATTGTTTGGGGCTTGTGGATTTGGGGCTTGATTATGAGTTTTACCTTTGATGCTAGTAGATTCCACAGTTTTTGACCAAAAAAATAAAATAAGTTTTTAAAATAATCGTTTAGTATCGCACGAGCTTAGTTACATAATATTATAACTAAGCAAAAAAATACTGTGCCTTATCCTAGCACAAAGCCTCTCTGACAACTCACCCCGTTAAACCCTACGGGTTAGCAGGGCTGTTTCACTCGTCGTCGGGGCATAATTACATTTTATCAGTTCACCCTTCGACATTTCGACAAGCTCAATGCACCGCTTCGTTCAGGGTAAAATTCATTGAACGAAAACTGTTAGCTTTAGCAATCAGGAATCTTATGTGAGAAATAAAAGCGTTATAATCAACACCTCCTAAAACCAAAAATTAGACTAAACACGTTGATTTCTAAGTATCTCTCCGCGACTCTTGACTCCGGACTCCTACCTTCATGAGAATCTCATAACTCAAACCAAATCGCTATAATTAATTATTCTCTTTAGAAAAAACACCCCCAATACCCTAATCAAATATGACACCAATCCAAGCTCAAACTAATCAGAATATACTAACCGCTTTGGATCGCTTAATTCAAGTAGTGGCAAAATTGCGATCGCCCCTTGGTGGTTGCCCTTGGGATTTAGAACAAACTCAGGAGTCTTTGATACCCTATATTATAGAGGAGGCTTATGAAGCCGTTGACGCTATCCATAGCCAAAATCAGGCAGAAATTGCGGAAGAATTGGGAGATTTACTGTTACAGGTGGTTTTACAGGCACAAATTGCCCAAGAAAATCAGTATTTTTCCCTCGAAGAAGTTGCCGTTGGTATTGCAGATAAGTTAATTCGCCGTCATCCCCATGTATTCGGTGATTTAGAGGTGAATAGTGCAGAGGAAGTGCGTTATCATTGGGAAAAAATTAAACAGGAAGAAAAGGCACAAAAGCAGAAAAGGCAAGAGTTATTGAGCGAAAAACTGAAGGTTTATGCCCGTAGTTTACCCCCTTTAATGACTAGTCTCAAGATTTCTAAACAGGCGGCAAAGGTAGGTTTTGAATGGGAAAATGTCGAAGGAGTTTGGCATAAGTTTCAGGAAGAATTAACAGAATTTCAAGAGGCGATCGCCCTTGGGGATAAGGCACACGCTACCACAGAATTAGGGGATTTACTGTTTACGGTAGTGAATTTAGCCCGTTGGTATGGTATCGATCCTACTACTGCTTTACAAGGTACAAATAATCGTTTTATTCAAAGAATTTCAGTTATGGAAGAAAGGTGCGATCGTCCCTTAGAGGAAGATAATTTAGAAGAATTAGAAACCGGTGTGTCTTCAATTATCTGATTCTGTAAGGGCGATCGTACTTTCGCAAGAAAATTATAATAGCATAGTAGAAACGTTATATTTGTTAAGTAGTCTGAAATATCCACATTCTTTTTATCAGCTAAATTAGTGATAAATTCTTCCACATCGGAATCTAAATAAATGGGTAAATTAAACTTACTATTAGGGTGATAAAACTTACCTTGTTCTGCATGAGAAAAATCCTATTCTTGTTTCATAAAATTCTATTTTGATATTGTTTTTTTCCTGATTTGCTGCTTTTCAAGCTGAAATATAGCAATCAGTTATGAGTTGTGAGAATACTATCCCCCCTAACCCCCCTTAAATAAAGGGGGAATTTAGTTGAAATTTCTCATAAATGATTCCTGATTGCTATATAGCAATTTCTATTCTTATGAAGTCAAGAAATAATTTATTTTCTAGGATATTTTACAGTTCGATCGAGCTTAAAATTTATTTATCAGTAGATGATAAAAAACAGTGAAATTTTAGTAGAGAACATTTTGATCGGGGTTAGTCAATAGGTTTCTATTATAATTTATAAATAATTTATCGGAGTTATAGTTTATGAAAATTGCAATCACAGGTGCTACGGGTTTTATCGGTAAAGAATTAGTAAGTAAGTTAGCTATTAATCATCAAATGGTTGTTTTTACCCGCAATCTGGAAAGGGCGAAGTTAGCCTTTAAGCCTAATCTTTTATCTAATTTGGAGTTTGTAGCTTATACCCCAAAACAAGGGGGAGAATGGCAAAAGAAAGTTGATGGTTGTGATGTGGTGGTTAATTTAGCAGGAGCTCCGATCGCAGAACGATGGACTCCTGATTATAAAAGGGAGATATTAGAGAGTAGGCAATTAGGTACAAGGATGATTGTCGAGGCAATTTCTCAAGCAACCAATAAACCAAAGACGTTAATTAATGCTTCGGCGATCGGGTTTTATGGTACGAGTGAAACTGAAACTTATACAGAAATTAGTCCTGCCGGAAATGATTTTTTAGCAGAAGTATGTCAGGCTTGGGAAAATGAAGCTCAAAAGGTTACATCCGAAGGAGTTAGATTGATTATTTTCCGTTTTGGTATTGTTTTGGGTAATGAAGGGGCGTTGGCAAAGATGATTCCTCCTTTTAGAATTTTCGCTGGAGGCCCTATTGGCACTGGGAAGCAGTGGTTTTCTTGGATTCATATTGATGATGTGGTGAAGTTGATAGAAGACGCGATCGCATCTGATAATCTTCAAGGAACTTTTAACGCTACCGCCCCTTATCCTGTCACCATGAGTCAATTCTGTGATACTTTAGGGGATGTTTTAAAACGCCCATCATGGTTGCCTGTGCCTAGTATTGCCTTAGAATTGTTATTGGGTGATGGAGCAAAAGTGGTATTAGAGGGGCAAAAAGTTTTACCTCAGAAAACTCAAGAAGTAATGAATTATGACTTTCAGTATTCTAATTTAAAATCTGCTTTAGAGAATATTGTTAAAAATTAAGGAGTCAGGAGTCAAAATTTGCGGAGAATCAATTAATTTCTCCCCCATCTCCCCCATCTCCCCACGCCTCTTCCTAACCTTTCTCCAGATAAATTCTCGCTTGATCAAGGGCGATCGCAATGGAAGGGGAAAACATCTTCATAAAATCTGCCATATCCTCATTAAAATGTTTGGGCTTTGGATGAGTTAAAGTAAGGATACCTAAGACTAAACTCCCCCTTAAAAAAGGTACACAAAGAGCCGAACCTACCTCATAAGGTTGATGGTCAAAATTAAACCAACGCTCATCCTCCTGAGTATTTTTCACTAAAGCCATACGGCGATAACGATATACCCAACCTGCCAAACCCTTATCTAAGATTTTCCCGATTAATTCTGTTTTCTCCCCTTGAATTGTTGGCCCCCTTGCCAATATACTCTCAGTAATTACCCCTTTCGGATTGAGAATAAATAGACTAGCATCCTTGGCTTTTAGAAGCTCTCTCGTCACCTCGGATATTTCCAGCAAAACAGAACGTAGCATCAATTTTCCACTCGCCACATTACTCATCATCAACAGAGAGCGAAATAATTCTTCTTGGGCTTCCATTGCCCGTTTATACTTGCTTAAATCGACAACTAATTTTTTGAGAGAAGCCACCTCAATGGCTAAGGCTTCGGGTGATTGTTCACGGGGGGCATTCATCTTAAGTTACTCTATATCTGAGGGAAATCCTGTCAACGTCATTATAGAACAATGTAGAATGAATAATCAGATTTATCTTGAATAACCTCATTCGATGGAAGAATGTCTGATAAGGGCAGGTATCAGGTAGCAGGTTTAATATCCAGAAATCCTACAATGATAAAGTTAATTATACTTAACAAGGTCATAATTTAGGTAAATTTAAAGTCTCTTTTGCATTTTTAGGAGCAACCAGTGTGAATGATCCCAATTTTCCTAACTCTCAGGCAAATTCCCGTAAATGGTTAACTAAAAAGAAAATTAAAGCCATTTATCGTTGGTTGAGAATTGTTCTTTCTCGCCTAATACCTCCCTCTCATTCTGATGAGGTTAAAAGTCTCCATTTACGGTTATCTCAGGATTCTGCTTGGAGTAAAGATTTCATTTTATGCACCGTTTCCTCTTGTTTAATTGCAACTTTTGGCTTGATCAGTAATAGTACCGCCGTTATTATTGGAGCGATGATTGTTGCACCCTTGATGTTACCCTTAAGAGGTTTGGCTTTTTCCGCTTGTGAGGGAGAAGTAAAGCTATTTCGCACGGCTTTATTCTCTATCATTGGAGCGACCATCGTGTCTCTTTTCCTTTCTAGTTTTATCACAAAATTAGTCGGTTTAGTCGATATGGGATCAGAGATTTTAGCTCGAACTCAACCCAATTTAATCGATTTAGGCATTGCCATTACCGCAGGCGCGATCGGCGGTTTTGGCATCATTAGAAAAGGCATTAGTGATACTCTGGCAGGAACTGCCATCGCCGTTGCTTTAATGCCTCCTTTATGCGTGGTAGGAATCTCTTTAACCGTGAATAACTATTCCCTTGCCTTCGGTGCTTTTTTACTGTATAGTACAAATTTACTAGGAATCACCCTCGCTTGTATGATCGTTTTTATCGTCTCAGGTTATACTAAAGCCAATCAGGCAGTGGGATGGACAACATTACTTACTCTATTCTTGGTTATTCCTCTCAGTGCCAGTTTTTACCGTCTCATACAACAACAACGCATTGAAAGGGATATTAGAACCAAATTAGTTAATGAGACAATTACGGTGGGGAAAGAAGTAGAAAACGTTAGTATTAACATTATATGGACAAGAGAAAAACCCAGTGTTTCTGTCACCCTTGAAACCGATAAAGAAATCACTCCCAATCAGGTGCGCTTAGTACAAGATTTTCTGAGTCAAAGATTAAACAAGGAATTAGAATTAACTTTTTATGTCATTCCCTTAAGAAGAATTACCACAGAGATTCCCTCTGAGGAAAATAAACCTGATGAAGAATCTTCTCAACCGAAAATTCATTGGCAAGTAGATCCAAATAATCGTCTTACTCCTTTTCCTCAAAGATAGTGAACTTATTTAACAATCACTTTGCAGAACAGACCAACTGTGCAAGAATAAAAGACTGTATATCTGTATTCTTAAATTTATTTAAACAACTTAGATTAATCTTAACTATGAAAGTAGGCGATCGCATTAAAGTTAAAGAATCTGTAATAGTATATCATCATCCTGACCACAAAAAAGAACCTTTTGACATCAAAGGAATGGAAGGGGAGTTAATTAAAATTGTAACCGAATGGCAAGGAAGACCCGTTAGTGCAAATTTTCCCTATCTAGTACAATTTAGTAAAAAATTCAAAGCTCACTTTAAAGAAGAAGAAATTACTGCAGTTTAAAATTTTTTTCTATGGAACTGCGGAAGGCGGTTTCCTGCTCGAGTTCTAGGTAGGGGTTGAATATACTCAACCCCTACTAGATAAAGCCTAGAAATAGGCAGAGATGCTGAGTAAGAGCAATTGACTCTTATTTTTGACTCCGAACTCCAGTGATTTACGATGGAAAAATCATAGATAGGGTAGAAGTCTTAAAAAAAAAAGAACTAAAACCGAATATTTCTGCTATATATGTTACTAGGGAACAAAATATAGAAAATTTTTATGTTGTCTCTGGATTTACCACCAATTGCCTCTAGTGAAAAAGTGTCCGTCAGTTATCGTATTCTTATCGTGGAAGATGAAGAATTAATCCGCAATATGATTACTTTGAATCTCGCTGATGAAGGTTATGATGTCATCCAAGCTGAAAATGGACGAGAAGCCTTAAACATCCTTGAACAGATCAATCAACAAAGCTCAAAAGAAAAAATTGATATGATTATCTTGGATTTAATGCTACCGGAAATCAATGGTTTAGATATTTGTAGGTTATTACGTTATCGGGGAAATAACATTCCTATTCTGATTTTAAGTGCTAAAGCCGCCGAAACCGATCGCGTCTTGGGCTTAGAAATAGGTGCTGATGACTACCTTACCAAACCTTTTAGTATGAAAGAATTAGTAGCTCGTTGTCGAGCTTTACTACGACGCAACACCTTAAATTGCAGTACATCTGATGCAATTCGTCAATTTAAAGATATAATTCTTTACACTTCTGAATGTAGAGTAACCGTAAGAGAAGAAGACGTGAGTCTTTCCCCAAAAGAATTTCGTCTTTTAGAGTTATTTATGACCTATCCTAAAAGAGTGTGGGATCGAGAACAACTAATCGAAAACGTCTGGGGTGCGGACTTTCTGGGGGATACAAAAACCGTTGATGTTCATATTCGTTGGTTGCGGGAAAAATTAGAAATTGATCCTAGTAATCCTGAATATATTGTCACTGTTAGAGGATTTGGCTATCGTTTTGGCTAATTTTGAGGAGTTAAACTTGATAGATATAGCAATCAGGAATGATTTGTGAGAAATTTAAGCTAAGTTCCCCCTTTCCCCCCTTCTCATCTTCATCATTTTTTCTTATGTCGAACTCAGGTGAGTCAGCAATTCTGTCACTCGGAGACTCCTACCCTAACTAAAATACTTTTCCTGCAACCCTCAAGTAATTATCGGGTTTCAGAAAGGATTTAAAGCAAGAAATCTAATCAATAACAGCATTACCAGTGCCTTGAAACATCAACCAAGATAACAAAAAATTAGCAATAAAAATAGAGATCAAAGAAATTACCACTGCGGCTGTGGTAGATTGCCCCACACCTTTTGCCCCTCCAGTGGTAGTTAAACCCCAATTACAACCAATAACGGCAATAATCCCTCCAAATACTAAAGATTTAAGCATAGAAGCGATCAAATCCCAAGGTTTTAAGAAATTACGCACTGATTCCAGAAAAATCACCCGAGAAATATCATAAAGAGAATCGGCAATTAATAATCCTCCCATCATCCCCATGAGTAGGGAAATTATAGTTAAAATTGGTAACATCACACAACAAGCGATTACCCTCGGTGTCACCAGATAATCCACGGGATCGGTTTTTAAGATTTGTAAAGCATCAATTTGTTCTGTCACCTTCATCGTACCAATTTCGGCGGCAAAGGCACTGCCCACCCTTCCCGCTAATACCACCGCCGTTAATACTGGTGCTAATTCCCTCGTAAGTGCGATCGCCAACACCCCCCCCACCGCACTGGTTGCTCCAAAATAGATAAACTCCCTCGCCACCTGAATAGTGAAAACCATGCCCACAAATACAGCAGTAATTAAGGCAATACTCAGGGAAGCAGGCCCCACAAAAGCCATTTGCTCCATCATATTATTACGATAAATTTTTCCCTGTAAAATATGGACAATAATTTGCCCCGTCAAAAATAAACTTGATACAATACGCTCTAGTAATTTATTCATTATCTTCAAGGAATTGGGAGTTAAAAGTTAGGAGTAGGAAATATTTAGTTCGTAGTTCGTAGGGGCATAACATATTATGCCCTTTCTTAGTTCCTTATTTACTCTTCCACTTTAAAACGTTCCACCGAAGAAATTAAATCTTTTGCAATACCCACCAGATTCTGTAACGAACCGGCAACCCGTTGAGACTCTTGAGAAGTAGCCTGTGCAGTTAATTCCACCGCCTGCATAACCTTTGCAACACCTCTGGAGTTTTCTCTCTGCTCATCAGTATCCGCCGTAATCGATCGCACCAAAGCATCAATACGATTAGACACCTGAATAATATCTTCTAAGGAGCGTTTAGCCTGTTCCGATCGCTCCGTTACATCTCGTACCTGTTGAATCCCCTCCTCCATAGCCGTCATTACCGATCCTGTTTCCGTTTGAATTTGTAACACGATTTGTTCAATTTCTTGTAAAGATTTCGCAGATCTGTCTGCTAACTGCCGTACCTCATCAGCAACGATAGCAAATCCCCTACCAGCTTCTCCCGCCCGTGCCGCTTGAATAGAAGCATTTAACGCCAGTAAGTTAGTACGAGAAGAAATTTGAGAAATTACAGCAACAATAGTGGAAATTTGTTGAGATGCTTCTGCTAACCTCTTTACCTTCCGAGTAGTTTCCGATACCGTTTCCCTAATCTGTAAAATACCCGCAACGGTTCTCTCTACCGCATCACCACCCTTTAACGCCGTGACACTAGAAGAACGAGCAACCTCCTCCGCTTCCCGTGCGTTTTCTGCTACCCTTTGAATAGAATCCGTCATCATCTGTACAGAATTGAGAGTAACAGCCAATTCTTCCGCCATGCGTAAAGCATCACTAGACTGATTTCGAGCAAACACCTCACTATCGGTACTAGCTTTATTTACTTGTACCGCCGCCTGTTGTACCTGTTTAACGATTTTCCGTAGGTTAGTAATAGTCACGTTAAAAGCATCCGCCACCGCCCCTAATACGTCTGCTGTCACCTCAGCTTGTACGGTTAAATCACCCCTAGAAGCCCCTTCCACGTCGTCCAGAAGGCGAATAACCTGTCTTTGTAAGTCTTCCCTCGCTCTTTCAGTTTCTTCTGCCCTCTTTCTCGCCTCAGTAGTAGTGGTATAGATCATTTTCGTCATTTGATTAAAACCGGCCGCTAAAGTACCAAATTCATCCTGAGAATAAACCGTTGCTTTAACTTCGTAATCCCCTTGATAAATCGATTCAAAGTGATTTTGTAAGTCATTGGTATAACGTTTAATGTGACTCGTCATCAAATAACCCATCCCAATGGTTGATGCACTTCCTGCAATCCCCGCAATCAAACTTAAGAAAAGTGTTCGAGACAAAGGTAAAGGTGTTTGTTTTTCTTGTGCAGTTTCCTGAGTCTGTTCCTTATTAGCATCGGCATTAGTAGCCGGAGTTTGATCTTTAACTGTCACATCCCCTTGAAATAAACTAACCATTAAAACTAAAATGAAGGTAACAATCCCTGTTACTCCTCCATGAACTAATTGTTTAGTAAATAAAGGAAGGTTATAGTATTTCGCTAATTGTCCTTGAGGCACTTCCACTTCAGGATTAATGGCAATGGAAGAAGAAATACCAGACATATCCCCTAAAGAGGAAGAAACGCTTATATCATCTTCTAAATCTAAATTGATTTTGTCGGTATCAAAGGAAAAACTACCAGTAATTTCATCATCAAAATCATTGTCAAAAACATTGTCGTCCGCTTCAAGTACATTAGGAAAACTAGGTTCAACTTTATTATCCTTAGTAAAGATACTGGAAACGGGTAATTCCTCCGCATCAATATCCGGAATATCATCCAATTCATCAGGGGCAAAAAATAAATCTTCTTCTCCTTCAGGTGCTAAGGGTATATCATCTTGCTCTAAATTGAGTCCTGTATTAGTAGAAGTGTTTGTGGTGGTTAAAGGTTGAAGATTCGAGCTATAATCTCCGAAATCATCATCTAATTCACTGAATAAACCGCCATCCCCCGTCAACATTTGCTCTAAATCGCTTAATTCTGGTTCTTCCTCACTGGAAACAACAAAAGTCGGGGCACCAGTATATTGCATTCCATCAGGATCAAATTCTTCATCCTCATGATCATGTTCTAAATCATCATAATTTATATCCCCTGTGTCGAGATCGAATGATAATAAATCATCATCAGAAACCTTATCTAAATCAAATTCATCTTCAAAGTCATTATTTTCCAAAGAGGCATCGAGCAAGTTCGTGGCAGTGTCTTCGTCTTCGGAATCATCCTTAAATATGTTGGCACTTTTATCGATGGTTGAGGCTGAAGAATTACTTCCTTTGTCAGAGATATTTCGTTCAAAAGGAGAGTTTTGCTGTAGAGTTGGATCTTCTATTTCTTCCTCTTCCAAGTCATCCATATCCCAGTCAATACTATCAAATTGAATACTACTTGTCCAATTATCATCGTCTTCATTATCATCGCTGATTTCTTCTACTTCATATTCAAAATTTGGTTCTTCTACTTCAGGGGGGTATAATGATTGATCTTCGCTATCTTCTTGAATTTCAGCTAATCCTTGTTTTGCCAATGTCACCAAATCTTGATGATCTGTTAAATCTAAAACTTTTTGATAGTTAACCTGAGCCAAGTCATATTCTTGTTGTCTAAGGTGAATATGCCCTTTAAGTAAAAATGCACTAGGATCGTCAGGATAATCATCCATGATACCATCGGTGATCAAAGAGGCTTCTTGCAAATCCCCTTCTAAGTATGCGGTACGAGCTTGTTTAAATCTTTCTTGATAATTGGTTTCTGATACCATTTTGCCCTCGTTGTCTCCTGCTATGTCCTTGATTCCATATTAAATGTTAAACAGATTAATGATTAATATTTACCTAAGTTCGATATAAAATTTTCGCTAGTGTAAGGGTATCAGGTGCTAGGTTAAACAATTCACAAAAAATATATCTTAATTTTTTTTTCAATTCTTTGATTAAATCATCAATATTCTGACAATTCTACCTGAAACCTGCCTAAATCGGAGATTATTGCATCGAACTGAGGTAATATTTAAGCCACCCACCGTGCGGAACGTAAAATGGCAATTTGATCCAGTAACCGAACTTTTTTATTTTGATCATCAATCCATTCTCCTTGAATATAGGGAGCTATGTAGTCTGGTAAATTTTGTGGTAATTGTAATGTTTCTACGTCAACCCATTCCATTGCCCCCAATTTATCTACGGCTAATCCTAGTATTGTTTCTTGTTCTTCCACCGCAATCACAGGTATTTCCGCTCTATCGGTGTTTAAAATATTAGGATACCCTAAAAATTGACCTAAATCAGCAACCCAAATTATTTCCCCCCGAAGGTTGATCGTTCCTAGTAATAATGGTGAAGCATTAGGAACAGAGGTGATGCGATCGGCTTCTTGTTGCATTACTTCTCGAATACCTACGGCGGATAGAGCAAATTCATCTCCAGAGGGCAGTAAAAAGCGAAGATGTAGTTCTCCTTCTGGAGCTTCTACTTGTTCAACACTTTGCTCTCCCCCTAAGGGAACGTTATTCTTAACTACATCTGAATAGTATTGATTGTCTGCCATGTTGTTTGATGGTACATTTAATTTTTTATCATATCATTATCATTGGAAAAAAGTTTTCGATAATGTTGGGTTACGCTATAGCTAACCCAACCTACAAAAGTCTGGCTTGTAACTATTTAGAGTGTATAAGAATACGGAACAAAAATCATAATTTTTACCAGAAGTTTAATTAAGCGAGAATCTTTGGTACTTGGAAGAAATCGTCATCTCTTTCAGGGGCACTCTTGAGTAAACTTTCCCGATCTTCATAAGTAGATTGTACATCCTCCCGGGTGATATTATTAACATCGATCGCCCTTGTGGTAGGTTCAACGTTATCGGTATCTAACTCTTTTAATTGCTCAAAATAATCCAAAATCGCGCTTAATTGAGGGGCGAAGGCTGTTTCTTCCCCTTCTGTTAGATATAAACGGGCTAAATTAGCAACTTTTTTCACTTCTGCTTGACTTAAACTCATAGATGCTGGAAGATTATAAATGTATTTAATGGTTAATGAAGTTAGGTAACAGTGTACACTAGAAAAAGACATCCATTTCCGATCGCCCCGTAGTTTTTAACCAGTTTTGGGCTTCTAAATAACTATTGGGGGATAAACGAATGGCTTGTTTCCAGTATTCAGCCGCTTTGTCGAATAAATTTTCCGCTTCATTTTCATTTCCTGCCTGTTTAGACTTTTCTCCTAAATGATGATAAATCACCGCAATATTATTCAAAGCCGAAGGCTTACGGGGATTTAAGTCTAATGATTGATGATAGTATTCTAGGGCCTCCTCTAATTTACCGTTACTAGCGTGGATTAAGCCCATATTATATAGTATCTCGCTGCGATCGTTGGGATCTTCCTCTAATTTCAGAGCTTCTTGATAGTTGTCTAAAGCCTCTGCATACTCCCCTTCCGCCTGTGCGGACATACCGTCTCGATAGTAAACAAAGGCTTCTTTTGCTTTAGCGTCAATGGGCAGAACTTTTAGTATTATATCCGCCATAACGGTAAAAGTTTTATCAATAAAATTGTCGTTTCTTTGGGATCTTGGCATCTTATGTTATTTATAATAAAAATTTGAAATCTGTACTTATAGATTAAACCATCTACAATGAACAATTGAAAGGTGTCAGGTATCAGGTATCAGGTGTGATTTAATTTCTTCCCACGCTGGTTATCGAGCGTAGTCGAGATGCCCACGCTTCCCACTCCCCAACTATTATGCCATTGTCGAAACCATGGCACTAACTAAAATCTCAGGAGTGACATTAAAGGGTAAGCGATGAATGTCTGATTCTGGTTTACAGGTAATTTGCGCACATTGACGCAGTTGAGAAAGGGTAATGTTTTCTAAGCCTAAATCTTCTAAGGTACAGGGTAAACCAATGGTTTGATAAAATTTGATTAACTGTTGTCTAGCGGTTTTCGCTAGTTGGTTATTGACAATGGTTTCCTCTAATCTTAATTGTACTAAAATACCATAGGCGACTTTTGCACCGTGTAATTGCCCGTGAGTAGCTTCTAAGTGGGTTAAACCATTATGGACGGCATGGGCGGCAACAGTGCGACAATTTGCCCCTCCCAACCCTCCGCTAACTCCTGCTAATAAAACCGTTGCGTCAACTACTTCTTTCCATGTTTCACTGAGGGGATTTTCTAGGGCTATTTCCGCTTTTTGCAGTAGAATGTCCCTTAAGACTCTGGCTTGTTGCACGGCGGCAATGGTTAAAGTGGCTGTGGAATTACCACTACTGACGGAGGCTTCATACCATTTTGCGATCGCATCTCCTATTCCAGCTATGAGGGTATGTTTAGGAGCAGAAGCGATGATACTATAATCAAGAATGAGTAAATTAGGGCAGTGACGCAAACTTACATCATACTCAAATGCGCCCGACTCTGAATAAATATTACTCAACGCAGTCCATGCGGCACAAGTTGCCCCAGAAGTAGGAATTGTCACCACAGGCAACCCACAGTTATGAGCTAATAATTTGGCACTATCAAGGGATTTCCCTCCTCCGACACCGATGATAAAGTCTGCTTGATGAGCTTTAACGGCTTTTTCCAGACGTTTTAAGGATGTTTCACTGCAATCAGGAATATAGCTTTCATAACGGGGTTTGAGATGATATTTTTCCCTAATGGGTTCAAGATAGGTTTCAATTAATTTTAATGTTTTTTTTCCACCCACTACTAAGGGCATTTTACCGAAAGATGCGATCTGTGCAGCAGTGCCTTGGGCGATCGCCCCTCCACTATTACTTAAACAATTATCTCCTTTGATAATATTTCCGGGGGCAACTTGTAAACTAGAAACCTGACTAACTTTGTTGCTAATAGATGTTAATTTGGACATTCTTCAAGAATTGACACTTCGATGGATAGATTATTTTATATAGTAGCAATAAATAAAAGTGTTATGATTAAAAAGCTAATCGAGAGAGGGTATTTTCTAACATAAAAGGAAAACGATTATAGTATTTTTGATTTAAAGGGGAGGGATGAGGTAACGGATAAATAGTAAAATCTTTTGTGTAAGTTTTTCCCTCTTCTCCTATGTTACAGATAGTAACATTTAAACTGCTTTCATAACGGCGATCGCCCTGATTCCAAAAGGTGTTAAATTCTTCTTTACTGCTATAATATTCAAACCATCTAAAGGCTTCTGTCCCTAATGTAACTATCTGTGTTCCTTGCCAATAAATGACTAATAATTGTTCGATAAAAGGTCGAAATCTTTTTTTTACTTTCAACGGATAGGCTTTGTTTTCAGGGGGTTTATAGGGGACAGTATTAGTTAAAATTAAACGATTTTTTATGGATGCTAATTTGTCTTCTTCGATTAATTCTTCTTGATAAATTGCTTTGTAAAATCCTTGTCTGACTAATTGCCCCGCCGCACCGATTAAAGGTTGCCCAGCTTTGACTTCATCTCGCCCCAAATCACGCCCAAAAAAGCAAATATTACTCTTTAAATTACCATAATATAAAATCGGTTTTGTCGGATCTTTTTGACAGTTTTCATAGACAGGAATATCGATAGGAAATTCCTCTCTTTTTGCTTCTTTTTGAATTTGATTTATTAAGTCTTCAATGGTTGGCATTATTGTTTTAGTATTTTAATTCTTAGCATTGTTTTTTTACCAGTTTGTAGTAAGGGTTTTAAGCCTAATATGTTTTGTTGGGTTACGAATCACGCTAACCCAACCTACTATTATTTTTTTGGGTTACGCTTTCATTAACCCCACCTACGATTTTAAATTTTTGGGAGTTAATTAAGTTAGTAACCCCGTAAATAAGGCTTTCCCATCTGTAAATCCTAACATGGAATCACTCGCTCTTTCCGGGTGAGGCATCATACCTAAAACGTTCCCTTTTTGATTAATAATTCCTGCTATATTTTGACATGATCCATTAGGATTAAATTGCTCATTTATTTCCCCTTTTTCACTGGCATAACGAAACAAAATTTGTCCGTTATCTTCTAATTCTTTCAGGGTATCATCTTCTGCATAATAGTTGCCTTCTCCGTGCGCAATGGGAAAACAAACTACTTGGGAAGATTCATAATTCTTTGTCCAAATGGAGTCATTATGTTCTATCCTAATGGGTACTTGATCACAGATAAAGTGTAAGTCTCGATTGCGAATTAATGCACCGGGTAGTAAACCTGCTTCCGTTAACACTTGAAAACCGTTACAAATACCCAAGACGTATTTTCCTGCTTCAGCGTGTTTGACAACACTTTTCATTACGGGAGAAAAACGTGCCACCGCACCACAACGAAGATAATCACCATAGCTAAACCCCCCCGGTATGATAATCACGTCTATGTCATCGATGTCGGTTTCTTGATGCCATATCATGCGAGTAGGCTGATTTAAGATTCCTTCTGTCACCATCGCCACGTCACGATCGCAGTTTGAGCCGGGGAATACAACTACACCAAATTTCATTTTTCTTTTACCTCTCGGTTTTATCCTTCAACGGGGGTTAACTCAAAACAATAGTTTTCAATCACGGGATTAGCCAAAAGTTGATCACACATAGTGTGCAATTGTTTGTCGGCTTCTTCTTGGTTTTCTGCTGTAATACTTAATTCGATATATTTACCGATACGCACATTTTCTACTCCTTGATAGCCTAACTGGTGTAGCCCAGACTCTACGGCTGTACCTGCGGTATCTAGTACAGATGATCTAAGGGTGACATATACACGGGAATGAAATTTTTGACTCATGGAAACAATGAATAATTAAAAATGAATAATGAACCGTTAATTATTTAATAATTAATTCTTATATTTCTATCATAATTTTTAACTTTTAATTCATACCTGATACCTAATTATTAAAACTGTCGGGAGAGGGAGGAGCAGAAGGAGGTTGAGAGGGCATGACTGGTGTGGTAGGATTAGGATTAGGGTAGTAGGGGTTAAAGCCTGAATAGGGATCAACGGTTTGATTTGGTGCGTTAGATTTCCCTGCTAATGTGGCTAAAGCGACGCGATCGCCCCCTACTTCTTTTAACATATCTAACACTTCAATTACTTGACTATAACGGACATCTTGGGAGGCATGAAGTACCATTAAACCAGTAGGGTTAAGACTGTGATAATTTTTGATGGCACTGTACAATTGTACCTGACTAACTGGTTGTTTTTCAAGATAGAGTTGCCCTTGATTATCTAAACTTACTACTAGAATTTCCCGCATTTGGGGAGTGCCTGTCACTGCTTTGGGTAAATTAAGACTGATAGCCTGTTGACGGGAAAAGCCTACTGCCGCCAAAATGAAAAAAGTCAAGATACAGAAAATAACATCAATCATCGGCACGATTTCAATTCTTACCTCTTGATGATTGTCTATGTCTTGCCATAGCCGAAAAGGTTTGACGGGGGATTTATTCTGACTTTTATTGGGGGTATTAAGGCTTTTTTTTTGTTGCTCAGTAGATACAGACATATCGCATTAAAAAGTGAATTGTTGATAATTGTAACAGAGATAATATTAAAGGTTGAAAACTTGTTGAGCGGTTAATTTTAATTCAGGAAAAATAGAGGAAACAATAAGAGTCTCATCTTGATAAGATTTAACTTGATAATTGTTATTCTCATCAAGATTATAAACAAAAATGGTGGGTTGTTTGGGATTACCTAAATAAGTGCGAGAGGCAACGGCTAAATAGTCGATAATCCAATATTCTTTAACTCCTAAAAGTTGATATTCTTCGAGTTTATCTATGTAATCATCCTCCCAATTGGTGGAAACTACCTCTACCACTAATTCAGGGGCATCTAATAGGGCAGAATAAGCCGTTGGATGGGCTTCCCATGCTATTTTATCAACCACCGTAATATCTGGATGTCTTCCTTGTTCTTTTCCGTATTTGTTCTCAGTTCTAATCATAATTCTCCCAGAGACAAAATAGTTAAGTTTGAGACGTTTTACTTCATCTTTAAAACAGTCTGTGACAAATTCTGCAAGGGTTTCGTGTCTTCTAGTTGGTAAAGTACGCATAATTTCTCCATCTACTAATTCATAGCGCCCTTGTTCATCGGGTATTTGGGTGATAAATTGTTCAAAGGTTAGTCTTTTTTCAGTTTTTAAAGGTGCGATCGTCATAGTTTTTCCTCGACTATTTTATAAATAAAGACTCTCTTACTTTGAGTATGTAAATTATTGATTAGGAAAAGGTGTCAGGTGGCAGGTTAAATAATAAATATTAATTTATAACAATTAATTTTTTGTTATCGTTAATCTTTTAATTTAAATAGCTTATAGAACTTATTTTCTATTAAAATATCATAACTAGTGTACAAGAGCCTAAATAAACCTCAGTTATTAGAAAAAATCCCCCCTTTCTCCCTTTCTCCCCTTCCAAAACATAAGCGTTTTGATACCAACTTTGAAAAACCCTGCTACCACCTAACACTCATTATCAATAAGATTAGCAATGATTTTTGCACTATTTATATCTGCTAGTTTTTCAGCTTGATAACTCATTTTAGTCAATTCATCACGGTTATTGAGCAAATTTAAGACGTTTTCTGCCAATGTTTCAGGAGTTAAATGTTCTTGTCTAAACATTAAAGAAGCCTCCGCATTAACAAATTCTTGTCCGTTAAAAAATTGATGATCTTCGGCTGCAAAGGGATAAGGAATTAAAATTGAGGGGGTTTTGGTTATGGCTAATTCCGTCAAACTTCCTGCTCCCGATCGACTTATGGCAAGATTTGCCCTTTGTAATAATGCCCCCATCTTATCATAAAAGGGCATTTCTAAATAATGGGGATGGGTAAATGTGCCGACTTCATCGTCTTGATTTCCCGTTAAATGGACGATATAAGCTCCTGTTTCAAGTATTTGAGGTGCTGATTGTCTGACTAATTTATTGAGGGCTACTGCCCCTTGTGAACCTCCCATAGCCACGATTAGAGGAGCATCGGTAGGGATGTCTAATTCTAGGGTTTGGGGTTGCAAAAATTCCTCTCTGACAGGAGTGCTTACCCATTGGGTTTTACTTTTCGGTAAATATTTTTCTGTGCCTTGAAAACCGATGGCAACTAATTGACACCATTTCCCTAATAATTTGGTAACTTTACCCGGTATATAGTTAGATTCGTGCAAAATAACGGGAATTTTGGCTAATTTGGCGGCTATAATCGCAGGGGCGGCAATATATCCTCCTGTGGTAAAAATTATCTCGATTTTACTCTTTTTGATAATTTGATAAGTACGTGCGATCGCACCTAACATTTTAGCCATAACAAAGATAGTTTTAATACCGAAACTGGTTTGAAAACCCTCAATATCAACGGTATGTAAACGATAATCTGAAGGTACTAAAGTTGTTTCTAAACGATTAGGCACACCTAGCCATTGAATGTGACAATGGGGTAACTGTTGAGCAACGGCTAAAGCGGGGAACAAATGTCCGCCTGTGCCACTAGCGGCGATGAGTAAACGAGGTTGTTTCACAGACACGAATATCTATAAATAGAATTTATCAATTGTTAGGAATTATCAATTATACTTTGTAAAGGAATTAATAATTAACTCCGAACGGCAAACTCCGAACCTAAACTCTTTATTTATTCGTCAAAGCAATTTTATTGAGAAAAAAATGATTTACTTCTGGCATCAAGTATATAATTTCTGTCACCAGATTACTCGCCGCATTGGGGAAAGTTTATTAGTGGATTTTGCCCAATTAGAACCAACTCGCAAGGCTGATGGTAGTCTAGTTACTAAGGCAGATAAATGGGCAGATGAAGAGTTAAGACGGGAAATCAAAGAATGTTTTCCTACTCATGGGGTTTTGACTGAGGAAACTGAGCATATTTTACCCCCTAATGAATGGTGTTGGGTCATTGATCCCATTGACGGCACAACTAATTTTACTAGGGGTATTCCTATTTGGGGTATTTCTATTGGTTTACTCTATCGTGGTATCCCTGTATTTGGTTTTGTTTATTTTCCCCAAGTACAACAAATCTATCATGGTTACTATTATGGCAGTACGGGGTTAACTGGTCCTAGGGGAGCTTTTCTCAATGATAGTCCGATTTTTAGTAGCGATGCTTCTCCTACCATGAATCATGTGGTGACGATGTGTAATCGTAGCTTGGATATTCTCAAGCAGGATTTTCCCTGTAAAGTTAGAATCACCGGTGTCACCAGTTATGATATTGTTTCTATTGCTTGTGGTGCTACTCTAGGTGCGATCGAAGCTAGTCCAAAAATTTGGGATATTGCTGGTGCTTACCCTATTCTCCTCGCATCTGGGGGGAGTTTTGTCAATATAGATCCTGAAAATGCTTTTCCTCTAACTAAAGGTGTTAATTATGGTAATGTTAGTTTTCCCTGTTTAGCAGTGGCAAAGGAAAATTTAATTCCCATTTTTAAGCCATTGGTGGAAACAATTTATTTGGCAGGTACAGAAAAAGTGCTTTGGTAATAAGAGGGTAAAAAAAAAGACACCTCATTTATTCCTTAAAAAAATTTATGGTTTTGAGGAAAGATTTGGCAAGAGGCAAGAAGAAAATTAGAACAAATTGATTTTAGATGATCTTTGAAGCAAGTAAAGCAAGAGTATCTTTAAGATGTTCAAAGACGGGAATAAAAAAATTCCCCTTATACTTTATTATTTTATGAAGGTTTTGATCAACAA
Source organism: uncultured Cyanobacterium sp. (assembly GCA_964409355.1). Classification (GTDB taxonomy): domain Bacteria; phylum Cyanobacteriota; class Cyanobacteriia; order Cyanobacteriales; family Cyanobacteriaceae; genus PCC-10605. The sequence continues at coordinate 21,366 of CAYPDC010000007.1, read as the reverse complement.
GTGGTGGATCTTCATCATTATTTTGTATCTTCTCCTCTAATAAGGTAAGAGTTTCCCTACCCCTACCCGTCAACAATAATACTGGTTGACATTGAGCATTAATAGCACATTCTATATCACTAGGCGCATCGCCGATGAAGAAAGACTGACTTAAATCAATACCGTGATTGTGGGCGTAAGTTTTAATTAAAAAAGGAGAAGGCTTACGACAGAGACAGTTATCCGCAGGTTGATGGGGACAGATTAAAATATCGTTAAAATATACCTCAAAATGGGCATATTGAGTGATTAATTCTTGATGTATCTTCATGAGATCCTCAAAGGAGAAATAACCCCGACTAATCCCAGATTGATTAGTGACAATTACTAAACGATACCCTCTATCTTGCCATTGTTTTAAGGCAATGGGGGCATCTTGAGGCGTTTTTACTTGTTCTGGTTTACTTAAATAGGGTATATAATCGATTACAACTCCGTCTCGATCTAAAAATAAGGCTTTCATCATTTTTTCTTATATCGAACTCAGGTAAATCTTAGGGCATAATGTGAATGGAATGCAATTTTTAAGGGAAATGACAAGGGATAAATCGATCGAACCTTAATAGAAGTCGATAAACGAACGAATTTTTGTCCAAGCATCTAAGACGATAGTGGCAGAAGTAACATCTAACCAGATAATTTCACTTTCGGCATTAAACCAAGTTTCCTGTCTTTTGGCAAATTGACAGGTATGAGTGACGATTAAATTTTGTGCTTCTGATAAACTGATTTCTCCCCGTAAATATTGTTTAATCTCTGCATATCCCAAAGTATTTAATAAGGGCAAGTCAACACCATATTTCTCGATTAAAAATTTTGTTTCTTCCACTAAACCCGTTGACAACATTTTTTCAGTGCGAGTGGCAATTCTTTGCCGTAGATGATCCCTCTCACAGTGTAATCCTATATGCAACATCGGATAGGACGGAGGATTTTGCCCTTGTTGAGCGGAAATGGTTTTGCCTGTGACATAATATACCTCTAATGCTCGAATCGTCCTTGTATCATCATTGGGATGTATTTTTTGGCAAGAAATCGGATCAATCTGTTGTAAAAAACCGTATCTTTCTTTTTGACTATATTTTTCCAGTTGCGATCGCAGCTTCGGTTGAGGGGCAACAGGGGGAATTTTTAAGCCCTTAGTGACAGATTTGATGTATAAGCCCGTACCACCTACCATTAAAGGAATAGATTGAGACTGATTGATAATATCTTGAGCATAAGTCTGATATTGTGCAACAGTCAAAACCTCTTGAGGATCACAAATATCGATTAAATAATGAGATACTAAATTTTGTTCCGTTAGGGAAGGTTTAGCCGTGCCGATACTGAAATCTCGATATACTTGGCGAGAATCGGCACTAATAATCAATGTATTTAATTTTTGAGCTATTTCGAGAGCTAACGCCGATTTTCCTGTGGCAGTTGCTCCACAAATGACAATTAATTTTTTATCCATTAATCTTTACAATAATTAACAAAAATGCAAAGTATTGCAACAAAATCAAAGTTTTTTTGCCCTTTAGATCTAAAATGAGAACCTTGAAAACATTTTACGAACCTATTTCTTTAAAAATCCATGTTGTATCTTAATTCTTTATTGGCTACTGCTGTTCCTACTACCTTAGAATGGAATATGAACGTTGGCTTAACTATGATTATTTGCAATATAGTTGCGATCGCCTTTGCTAAATATACCATGAAAGAACCCAGTGCAGGTCCAAAATTACCCGGAGAAGCATTCTTTGGCGGTATGGGATTACCCGCATTATTAGCAACCACCAGTTTTGGGCATTTACTTGGTGCAGGAGTTATTCTTGGTTTAGCTAGTGTAGGTGCTTTATAATATACATAGCGAGAACACGGATAAAATAGCTGTTTCACGGGAAAAATCATAATTTTTACCAGAAGTCGAATAAATTAAGAATTAAGAACTGATATTAGGCAAAAATAGAATTAATTGTTGACTTGAGGTGTCAGGTATCGGGTGTCAGGTTTTGCAGTTTAAAAATCAATTGTCCATTATCCATTGTCATAAGATAACTTTAAAGTTAAGTGGAGCTAAGGTGATTTCTACTCATAAAGATACCACTATATTTTCAAATACAATACAGATAGGTAATTTTTGCCCTCCAAATAACCGTAATATCTGTTAACTCCGAACTCAGATACAGTTATGGCATATTTGATCATTATTTACTTAGCCTCTATTTTAGATTATCTGCTCGGAGATCCAAAAAATTGGTTTCATCCTGTGCAATTAATCGGTTGGATAATTGAACAATCCGTTAATTTTGTTATCAATTACACGGAGAATAAAATTATCAGGAAAATAGCAGGGGTTTTCATCGGATTAGTTTTAGTTTTGGGTAGTGGTGTAATTGTTTGGTTAATTATTTATCTACTATCAAGGATTAATTTTTGGTTAGCTTTTGTCTTTCAGGTGGTTTTATTGGCTAGTTGTTTTGCCGGAAGAAGTCTGCGGGATGCGGCCGAGGACGTTTTATCGGCTTTGCGGGAGAATAATTTATCAGAGGCTAGGTATCGTCTTAGTTTTTATGTGGGAAGGGATACAGATAGTTTATCGGCAAAGGAAATTTATCGAGCAATTTTAGAAACGGTGTCAGAAAATGCTACCGATGGAGTTACTGCACCTTTATTTTATGCTTTATTGGGTGCTTTTATTCCTATAATTGGTTGTGTAGCGATGGTAATTTCTTACAAAACCTTAAGCACTTTGGATTCCATGATCGGTTATAAGAGAGAACCATATCACGATATTGGTTGGTTTAGTGCTAAATGGGAAGATTATATGACATGGTTGCCTTGTCGCTTAACGGTGTTAACTTTAGGCTTAATTTCTTTCAATCCGATTCATAACATTATAGAGTGTCGAAAGTATGCGAGACAAGATCCTAGCCCTAATTCTGGTTGGAGTGAGGGCATTTACGCTGTGATTTTAGGGGTACAATTAGGGGGTGAAAATAGTTATCGGGGAGTGAAAAAGTTTAAACCTCTGTTGGGAAAACCTGAAAGAGATATTGATGAGAAAGTCATTAAAAAGGCTTTATTTTTAACCCGTGCTTGTTTTTTGTTATGGTTAGGGTGGGCTGTTTTCATTTTATGGTAGATGCGATCGCCACTACTCTTGTACAGCTTAAATGTTATGTTGCTGAAAAAATGTCTTTCATTTTAATTATTGCTTATTACGGATATTAACCAGTACACTGAGATGCAAATTAGCTTACGGTGAAGTTAAAGTGGTTGAGTATTTAGTATTTTTGACGATTTCTGCAAGTTTATATAGCCTATTCGCCCTCGGTTTAAATTTACAATGGGGTTTTACTGGCTTAATTAATTTTGGTCATGTGGCTTTTATGACCATTGGTGCTTATGCTACAGTATTGTTAGAAGCCCAAGGAGTACCTTTATTCTTGGCAATGATTATCGGCGCTTTAGGTGCATCTCTTTTCGGTTTATTGATCGGTTTTAGTAGCATTAAATTACGAGAAGACTACTTGGCGATCGTCACCATTGGAGCGGGAGAATTAGTACGATTGATCGTGCAGAATGAGGAATGGTTAACAAGGGGAACTTTTGGCATTCAGGGGTATAATTTGCCTTTAGGAACTTTTAAGCCGAATCCTTTGGGTAAATTGGTGATGGTGGCTATCCTTACTCTTTTGGCTATATTTGTGGTGTGGCGTTTATGGCTAAATGTGCGTCAGAGATTACAAAGTGCGAAAAATATTCAGGGTAAGAGTTATCAGCCTCCTCGTCCTCTCAGCACTTATGTTTGGGGTAGTATCGCTTTTATTTTGATTCTGATTTGTTATCTTAACGCTGCGATCGCACTTATGGATTATAGTTACAAAGCAGGATTGATGTTACTAACATTGATTGCCTTAGCGGTGGTTTACTACGCCTTAGACATGGTGATTCACTCCCCTTGGGGTAGAGTATTGAAAGCCATCCGAGAAGATGAAGAAATCGCTAAGGCTTTGGGTAAAAACGTTTTTTGGTATAAACTACAAGCCTTTATGTTAGGAGGTGCGATCGCAGGTATGGCGGGGGGGTTTTACAGTTGGCAATTAACCACCATTTACCCTAGCAGTTTTGAACCTTTACTAACCTTTAACGCTTGGATTATCGTGGTTTTAGGGGGTGCAGGAAACAACGCTGGAGTAATTTTAGGGGCGATGATTTTTTGGGGTTACGATTCTTTAACCCGTTTCATTTTTAGTAACATACCTTTTATAACTTCTTCCCAAGTAGGGGCATTTCGAGTGATGTTTATAGGTTTAATTTTAATGGTATTGATGATTTGGCGCCCTCAAGGTATTCTTGGCAGGAAAGAGGAACTTTCTTTAGACCATTAATAATGGTTCTTCTACAGTCGTTATGATAATAGTTGGTTGAACGTTATAAATGATTTTTTCTTTATATTAAAAGATTGCATATCATCCGTAATCTCAGGAATAAGCAGAAAGATTTATCCCGTAAACAGAAAGGCTCAAACAACCGTAATAAAGCCCGAATCAAAGTTGCAAAGGTTCATAATAAAATATCTCGGTGTCGTGAAGATTTCCAACATAAACTATCACGCAGGATAGTAAACGAGAATCAAGTCGTAATATGTGAAAATCTAAACATCAAAGGGATGGTAAAGAACCATTGTCTAGCTAAGTCAATACAACAAGTAGGTTGGGGACAGTTTCAAACAATGCTCAAGTATAAATGTGAACAAGAAGGCAAGGTTTATCTTGAAGTAGATAGATTCTTCCCTAGCTCCAAAACTTGTAACCATTGCTTGAATGTAGTTGACAGCTTACCATTAGATATAAGACAATGGGAATGTCCAAGATGTAAGACTAAACACGATAGAGATATAAACGCATCAAAAAATATAAGAGATGAAGGACTGCGAATTTTGGCTTCAGGAACTGGAGTTTCAGCTTGCTGCCCAGATGTAAGACGAGATAGTAGAGGACGAAAGAAATCTACTATAACGCATTCTGTTGGGTAAGAAGCTCACATTTCAGCGTAGCGAATGTGAGTAGTTCACATCATTCCTAGTTTAGAAGAATATTCCTCCCAAGAGGGGATTCTAAAATCTCGGTTAAAATAGCGATCGACATATCTTACTACTTGCGGTAGTTCCTGTAGGCTAATTTGTTGGTTGAGAAATAATTTTAATTTACTTTCCCAGTCTGAGGGATAGTTTTTGATGATGGGATGTTTAATGATGAAAGATTGATATTCTCCTTGATCTGGATCAATGATGACATCAAGACAGAGAAGGGCTAGGGGGCGAATAAAAATTCCTGTAGATGCGATCTCAAAGTCTTCATCAACTCGGTTTTGTTTCATTACTACCACAAAATGTCCACCTTGGGGAATCTTCTGGACGAAGTTATTTTGCTCTTGAATAGGTTTGACTTCAATATTATAGCCTTGAGTCAGTCCTTGTTCTAAAGTCAGATCCTCATAAGTTTGACGAGGATGAGGTAAATAGATAGTATATTGGTTAATACCATTATTTTCAATGGTCTGAATTGAATCCTCCCAAGAGTTGTATTGTCGTCTTATCTGTTGACCAACATGACCTTCGCTATCACAGATATTAATTAAAGCCATATTGAGAACATATTGTTCAAATTTGTTGAATACTCCTAGAAATTGCACTATTTACCTCTTTTTTTGTTGATTATTCCTTTTTGAATAGACTTGTGTAAAAAACCGTATTTCGGGCTTCTAGCACGAATTCTGTCGATGTCTCCTGAGATCTTGCACCATTATTAAAAAACCGCAAAACCCCGATTGGTGATGAGCTGAAACCCTATCAAACTCGTTACTTTTTGCTTAAAAATCGGGGTTTTCAAGCCCTTGTGCAAGATCTGAGTCTAATGATTTTTCTTTTAATCTTCATCTAAGGCGGGAAAAGCCTCCTCAATCTGCCAGAGAATTTTTTTGTTGGCAATAAACCAACTACGAGTTGCCGGAGTCAGTTGTTCCCATACTACCTCAATAGAGACATGGGGAGATTCATAACGATATTTACGACCTAATCTTTGCAAATTATCCGCCACTTCTTGAGGAATATCAAAATTTAACCAATTTACCTCTATTTTTTTGCCAAAGACACAACCCCTAGGGTGATCAATCACTTGGGCGACTCTAATTAAATCCGCAAAATGAGTGGGCTTTAATCCTGTTATTTTGAGAATTTCCTCTGCCTGTTGTTTGTTTTTGTTCATTTTCTTGATCTCCAATTTAGGAGTTTGCTTGATAGTTTTTAAGGCGTTTATCTGCTGAGATGCCTAAAATTTTGGCTAACCAAGGAGGGGGAGAAGTTGCGATCGCGCGTTGTAAATCTGCTAAAATTTCCCGTGCTGAACCGCCTTTTTCTACCTTCATGGGATAAATATTGGCTTGAATTACTTTTGCCGCCGCAGGACCTCCCACAGAAACAACATAGACGATCGCACAATCTTTAACTAAATCCACTCGAAATGTATTTTTCTCCTCTGCTAAATCTGCTTCTAAGGCTGAACGAACATCGATGAGTTTGATGCGATCGGCGGATAGTTGATAGATTAAATAACGGTGACAAGAACCAAAATGCCCGTCTAATTCTTCCCCAGTATTAGATGAAACCGCAACCCGAATGGAGTTAGGCATATCCCCCTCCTGATAAGGTTCGATCGGTAAAGACTCCTGCTCATTCATCGTGGTTTCTCCCCATAAAATTTTAACGGCTTCCTTAAAAGCACTAATGTCTTGGTTGTTGGCATCTTCCCCTTCCCATTCCCCGTCATCACCCTCATAAATATTACCAAAAGCTCTTTTAAGTTGAGTAACTGTAATTTTATCAAGGGATTCACTGGTAATTTCCCCATCAAATTCCGTTTGCAAAGCCTCAATTAAATCTTTAACAGAAATATCAGGTATAGCCTTTGCGGCTAAGGCAATTCTGAGAGCAACGTCATCTGAAATAAGTTGTGTGCTAGTCATTAATTTTTCTCCTAACTAAATGAGGGTTTTAAGTTATAAATCACTTTGCAATAAATTGACAAAGCTAATAGCTGAAATCGGCTAAAGCGATTAAATCAAATCCATTTTTTCTGATTAGCAAATTAATTATTAGAAAAAACAAAATATTTTTGATAGAAATTAACTCACTTTAGTAGAGTTGAGCTATGAGCCATGAAATTTATGATCCTGTTGGCGAAATAAATCTTAATATAAAACTTGACAAAAAGTCGGTTTTGTGAAATAACCCGCTTCGCAATAAATTGACGAAGCTAATAGCTAAAATCGGCTAAAGCGATTTAACAGGGATTGTTGTTCATTATCTTGCATTTGTCTTATATAAATATAGGTTTAATTTAGTCGCTGTCTTCTAACTTAAGCTATAAGCCATGAAATTTATTTCTTGGCGGTTTATGATACACTACCAACTTTTTGTCTATTCACAAATTGTTGATTTTGTCAAATTTTCTGTAACAAAATGTTTTGCCAACGGACTCATTCATTTCATTGTGGGATATTGACATAGAATGAGAATTAATCAAAAATGTTTTGCCGTGTGAAGAACGGGATCAAACTTAAATCGTTTATTCGCATAAGTTTCTCCGTATAAATTAAAGGTAATGCTAGGCTCACTGCTGACAACTTCCGTGCTATGAATGGCATCAGTAGTAAAACTAATAAGATCTCCAGACTCGATAATTTTTTCTTCCACCGGCTCAATTTTGTCAGGGAAGACATTATTGGGAATGCGTCTCCAAAAAGTGTTTTTCTGTTTGCCTTGCAAAACCATCACTATCCCCCAAGTGCCATGATTATGGACAAACGAAGTGGTTTGAGGTAAACTCATTTCCGTCTGAATAGTCAGGGGAAATCCCAATTCGTCGTACAAAATCACTAGGGAAATACCGGTTTTTTCATTGGGTTGAGGTAAACGAGTTTTAACGGTATAACAGTTAAGAATCAACTTTCTTACCAACATTCGCAATCCCGACAAAGAACTTTCCTCATCAATTCCCTCCACTGTGGCTAAACGAATTAAATCCTCCACTTCCGTTAAGAATCGGTAGAGTCGATATTCTTCTGTTAGCAAATTCCACTCCTGCACAGATTTGCACAAACAGAATTTGCCATCTTCTTTGATGAGCCAATCTGATCCTTTCATAGTCTTAGTCATCCATTGTCATCTATGTTTTCTCTCTGCTCGTAATACCTCGATAACCCAAGGGGTTAATTGCTCTAAGTCACTACCAGTTTCAGAGTCTCTAATAGGGGAAACAAAGTCGTAATAGGATTCACATTGCCCGTTGTCATAAACGTCTAATATCCAGTAGTCTGGAAAACCCTCAATGCCAATTTTGATACTGTAACCATCTTCCCCTAAAGAATGAGAGGATAATACAGTAAAAAAGTCTCGATCTTCTGGAGGTATTAGCCATTCCTTGACTAGAAAATCAAGGGCTATTTCTTGAGCCTTCCTTGAGTCAATCATTGTTTCTACTTTTCCATGATTGTGTTTATCTTAGAGATAACCGTTCCTTTCGCAACATTTGTGCAAGACTTTCAGGTAATTCCTCTAATCCAGTGTCACTATGGGATGCTTTAATGGGAGAATAAAAAGTAAAACAAGGATCGCAATCTTTGGTTTCGTCATAAACTTGAATGATCCATTTATCAGGTAAACCCTCTATGGCGATTTCCACCACATACCAAAGATTATCCACAGGGCGAGATTCAAGAACCACAAAAAAATCCTGTTCATCTTCTGGGATTTCCCAATCTTCAAGGAAATAATTTAATGCTAATTTTTCAGCATCCTTTGCCTGTAAATCCATTTATCCTCCTGTGTTCTCATGGTGTTTGCCAGAATGCTTATCAATATGTAATTCACCCCCAACCGCCCAGTTTTCTCGATCGAACTCATCAATATGAACTGTCACCCATTCAGGCTTAGTTCCTAAAGTAGAAACTAAAGTATTTGTGAGAGCTTGAACAAGTTCCCGTTTTTGCTCAACAGAGTGACCTTTAGCGATTTGAATAGTTATAAATGGCATATAAGTACCTCTTTATAGATTTACGAAGGGCAGGGAGTCATAAGAGTTCGGAGTTCTGAGTTAAATTTAATAGATATTGATGACAAACTATCATAAATTTATTTTTTTCAATATATTTACTAAATTCAATGGCTACGAGGACAGGTTTCTAAATCTTCAAACAGTGCCGAAGTTTGCTTTAAGCCTATCCACGCATCTATTTTTTCAGGATCAAATCCTACTTGACACAAACTCCCCACTTGTATTAGAGGACGGCGAATTAAGATCGGATCGGTAATCATTAACTCTAAAGCCTTTTCTTCATCAAGATCACAAGGGTTGATTTCTCCTGATTTGATTCGAGGTGCTGTAGGGTTAAACCACTTACTCACAGGCAAAGTGCCGAAAAAAGGACGCAAACTTGCTTGATTCCAAGGGGTTTTGAGTAAATCATGAATTTCTACCTCATGTCCTGCCCCGATAAGCAAGTCTTTTTGTTTGCCATTATTAATACAATTTAATTTTTGATAAAAAATCACTTTTGCCATGGTTTATCCTTAGATTAGGGGGAACTGGGGGTTGATAATTCTGGATATAACCCCAATTCACGGGCAAGATTACGGGCAATGAAAATCAGGAATTTAGATCCTTCTTGATTGTCTTCGTGAGCCATAACCGTTGCCACCTGAACCACTGTGCGGATAAAATTTTCATCAATTAAACTGGCATTCGCCTCCAAAATTTCTGGCTCTTTACCATTGGGACAACGTAAGAGGCGATCGATTAATTGGTAATATTCTTCTTGGCGTTGAGGTTCAGTCATCACTTTTGCTCCTTAATTTAACTAACGGCTAAAGCCTCATGGGTATGACATTTTTTCGGACAAATACGAGCGCAAGCCTCACAACCAATACATCTTTCCAGATGTGCGATCGTCATAACTTGACGTTCAATATCATCGTCATCATCCTCATCGATAAATTCGCCAAATTCATTCATGGGTTGTAACTCTAATACTCCTCGACCGCACACTTTGTAGCATCTGCCACAACCTAAACAAACTTCATGATTAATGGCTTTGATGAATTTAGGTTCCCAAGTTAAGCCTCCTTGAGTCAAACCTGTGATTGTTGTAGTCATTGATTTTCTCCTGATTGAGTTTGATGAATCTCGAAAAATGAGTTGTTTTTTCCTAACCTAAAACCTGCTTACCTGCTACCTGCTACCTGCCTCAGTCGGATATTCTTGCTGAAGAACTGAGGCTTATTTGATTAAACCAACGCTAATTCAGCCTGTTGATGACGAACTTTCAGAATTTCTGGATGATCTAAACAGAATTGTTGGAAAGGAGTAGTATCAGGTGCTTTTTCTCCTTCCTGATAGGTTACTTCTGCTTCCAATTCTTCCACCAAAGCCCAAGCATCAATGCACTCTTGAGAAGTTGCTCCTTTAGTTTTAGCGAAGGCGATCGCATCTTGAATAGCTCTTTCTAATTCTCTCCGTAGTAAAGGTACTTTTGGATTTTCTAAGAAGTCTCCTTTATAGAGAATGTCGGTTTCAGAAATAATCCCCAATAATTTTCCTTGAATTACTGGTGCAATACGAATACCAGTCAAGGCAAATAACCGAGCAACGTATTCAACCCCTAAATCAGGATTGACAACAATACAAGGTTTGGTCATAATTTCATAGACTCGCATATTGTTAGAGTCTTTGCCGTAGGCAACTACTTTATCAACAACATCTTTATGGGTAACGATTCCGTAAGCATCTTGGTTATTGCGTAAAGTGACAATTAAAGCTCGTAATTGTTTCAATTTCATTAACTTAACTGCTTCTGCCACCGTTGCCGAACCACGAATAGTAGCCACGTCGTCAGTCATAATATCAGATGCTTTTAACATAAGGTCATAATCTCCATGAATAATTACTATGGGTTATACATGAGTTCAGAGTTCGGAGTTCGGAGTTCGGAGTCAATATTTAGAAATATTGAGGTAAAATTTCTTCATAAGCCTCCCCACCCTACTTTCACAGTTTTTTCCCATGGAACTCAGATAGTGAGAATGGCAAAATTCATGACAGTTTTTTAGCATTCAACGTTTGTGGAAGTTTCATATCATCCGTCAAATTGTCAAAAGCTAATTGCCAACCATTGGCAAGGGTTAGAATTTTGCCTTCAGAAGTGATGGTTTGTTCCACTACTTCTTCCTCTAAGTCTTTTTTCGGAACATATACGGATAAATGTCCGATTTCGTTTTTATGTAACATTACTTTCATCGGTTTGATACTCCCAAGTTTATTGTTGATGACGTTTTGAGATTCCTTGACAAGCTCGGAATGAAAAGTTGTAGTTTAAATTCTTTCACTAGTAGTAAATAACAAAAACTAAATTTTTGAGGAAATACTAATTATTCGGGATTAGATTAATTACTTCCTCTGGAGTTAAACTTCTTTTTAACTTGACAGATAAGTCTCTTACTGCATCCACTAGAGAACCCATTTCCTCCAAGCCGAGAGTAATGCCATATTGTTGTAAAAGGTTATTAACTAAATGTTTCCCTGTGTGTTTCCCGATAACTAAGCGACGCTCCGCTCCGACTTCTTCAGGGTTGAATGGTTCGTAAGTAGCAGGATTCGTGAGGACTCCATGGCCATGAATGCCTGATTCGTGGGTGAAAGCGTTTTTGCCTACGATCGCCTTCCAAGGAGGAACATCACAACCAGAGGCTTGAGCAATGAATTCGGAAATCTCTTTAAATCGAGTTGTATTGATTCCGACATTAATACCGTAAATTTGTTTTAATGCCATTACCACTTCTTCTAAAGCCGCATTTCCTGCCCTTTCTCCTAAACCGTTAACGGTGGTATTGACGGATTTTGCCCCAGCCTGAATACCTGCTAAGGCATTGGCGGTTGCCATACCAAAATCGTTATGGGTGTGCATTTCAATGGGAATAGTTAACTTATTGACTAACTCTTTTACCTTATTATAGGTAGTCAAAGGATCTAAAATGCCCACGGTATCACAAAAACGAAATCGGCTTCCTCCCCAATCTTGGACGGCTGAAGCCACATCCAAAAGAAAGTTACTATCCGCTCTGGAGGAGTCTTCTCCACCGACAGAGATATATAAACCTCGATCGCGCCCATAACTAATAGTTTCTTTAAGTCGAGTCAACATTAACTTATAGTCGCCCTGAAACTTAACAGAAATTTGAATTTCGGAAACAGGCACGGATATATGTACCCTTTGTAAACCACAAGCCAAAGACGCATCAAGATCCGATCGCACGGCACGATTCCAACTGGTTAATTTAGTTTGTAAACCTAAATTGTTAATCTCCCTGATGGCTTCGATTTCACTACCACCCATGGCAGGAATACCTATTTCCAGTTCGTGAACACCAATGGCATCCATTACAATGGCAAAAGCTATTTTTTCCGCTAGGGTAAAGGCAACTCCTGCCGCCTGTTCCCCATCCCTTAAGGTTGTATCATTGATGAAAATTTGATTGATTAATTTATTCATGATTTTCAGGTTGATAGGGGGATAGTTTTTCGATCTTTTGTTCCAACTTCTCGATGCGATCGAGCAAAAAACGAATGATCTTAGCTTGAGGATCAGGTAGTTGATTATGTTCCAGAGGACAACCATGACCTGTTTTGGAAACAATACGACCCGGTATTCCCACCACAGTACAATTACTAGGAACATCCCGAAGTACGATCGAACCTGCACCCACTCGAACATTGTCACCAATGTTAATATTGCCTAAAACTTTCGCACCAGCACCAACCACCACGTTTTTACCGAGGGTGGGATGGCGTTTTCCCGTTTGTTTTCCAGTACCACCTAAAGTGACATTTTGGTAAATCAAACAGTAATCTCCGACTATGGCAGTCTCACCAATAACAACCCCCATACCGTGATCAATAAAGACTCCTTGACCGATCGCCGCTCCCGGATGAATGTCAATTCCCGTGAAGAATCTTGCCAAATGAGACAATAAACGAGGTAAAAGGGGATATTTATTTTTCCACAACCAACGGGCTAAACGATGTAAAATCAAGGCATGAAATCCGGGATAACAAATAATGACCTCTAGCCAATTATTAGCGGCAGGATCACGTTCAAAAATAATTTGAAAATCCTCCCAGATATTGACTAGCCAAGGAACATTGATGAGCAAGTTATTTTCTTTGTTGCTCTTTTTTCCCAGTTTGAGATTAATCGTTAGGGGTTGTTGCATTGTTCTAAGAGGAAAGTTTTGCTAGTGAGAAAGTCTTAGGATATTTGCCGATAAAGTTATCGATCGACAGACATCTGGTAAAAAATAAGATTTCGACAAGCTATAATGAGCTTTTCAGTTTTCTTTGATTAAGAATTATGGGAGAAGTCTTACAACTAACAATAGTTATAACCGTATGTAAAGTTTATATCAACATCATTAATTTCTTTCTCAGAGCAACGGAAGGTTAGACTTATTAGACTTATTATATGTACTCTATAACTTGATAAGTTTTGCCCCATAACCGTTGTAGAGATTGATAATTTTTTTTTGGGGGATACCTGCGAGTATTTTTCAGAGTACCTGCGAGTATTTTTTACTTTAGGTATGAGTATTTTGTACTCATCATCTTCTTGCTCAAACCTTTATGAATTGGTTGATTGAGTCATCTATTAGCTCAATCATTTTCAGACTGAAAAGAAAAAAACTAACGGAAAAGAAAACGGTTATTCTCTCTAGTTTGTAGCCTTTGTTACATTTCTTAAAAAATTCCCTCAAGAGCTATTATACTCAAAAAAAGATTGATGTTAAATTAGATACAGATTTCTGGATTAGAGATAAAGAAATTGCTAGATCTATATAAAGAAATTGAAATTGAATTTTTAATTGTTTTGGGGAAGGGGAAATAACTAACTCCATCTTTCTCCAAAAGACATCTTCCTCAAACCTGAGTTCGGAGTTCAATAAGACTTTTAGGATAATCAGAGGCGATTTTGAGTACAACAATCTGAGAAAAAACGGGGAGAATTCCTATAAAAAAAGAGACTTCTGAATAGGAGATGAAAAATATTAAATGCTAGACACTCAAGAATAAATACTCATCACCCCTCACCAAAATACTCGCACCTATACCCCTAAACTTTTTTTCTCTTCATTGATACTCCCATGGATTAAGGGTTTAAGCAAATGAGTACAGCTATAAGAAGTCTAATAAAACTAATCGAGTACAAGTTTTTTCGGAAGCAAAAATCCCAGTGTTATAAATTTAATAACGAACGAAACAACTAGAACAACTAATTTAACTAAAGTTCAGTAAACCAACAGCGTTATTACTATTTGACGAGGTTTATTAAACAAATAAGTGATTGAGAGTTTAATGTTAATTCAATTTCAATTTCAATTTCTATTCAGACAATTTACTAGGATAAATCAATGTCGCCAACTACTAGCACCACTCTGATACCAGAAGCACCACCAATAGCAGCAACAAAAACGTCTGGTAACTGTGGGTGTACTTCTAAAACCCCCCAGAAAATTGATCCGAAAATCCAAGAAAGAATCGACAAACATCCTTGTTATAGCGAAGAAGCTCATAATCATTTTGCACGGATGCACGTAGCAGTTGCTCCAGCTTGTAATATTCAGTGTAATTTCTGTAATCGCAAGTATGACTGTGCCAACGAAAGTCGCCCCGGAGTTGTGAGTGAATTACTTACTCCTGAAGAAGCCGCTCATAAAGTTTTGGTAATTGCGGGTAAAATACCACAAATGACAGTTTTAGGTATTGCAGGACCTGGTGATCCTTTAGCGAATCCTCAGCAGACTTTCCGCACTTTTGGATTGGTAGCGGAAAAAGCACCAGATATTAAGTTGTGCTTATCTACTAACGGTTTAATGTTACCTAATTATGTGGATCAAATCAAGGAATTGAATATCGATCATGTCACCATTACTATTAATATGGTTGATCCCAAAATCGGTACTAAGATTTATCCTTGGGTACGTTATCAACGGAAACGCTGGACGGGAGAGGAAGCCTCTCAGTTACTCCACGAGCGTCAAATGGAAGGTTTACAAGCCTTACAAGATGCGGATATTCTCTGCAAAGTTAACTCGGTAATGATACCCGGTATTAATGATCAACATTTGGTGGAAGTTGATGATGCAATTCGGGCTAGAGGTGCATTTTTACACAATATTATGCCCCTGATTTCTGCTCCTGAACATGGTACTTATTTTGGCTTAAATGGACAAAGAGGACCTACTCCTAAAGAGTTAAAAGCCTTACAGGATAGTTGTTCTGGCAACATGAAAATGATGCGTCACTGTCGTCAATGTCGAGCAGATGCGGTGGGATTACTAGGGGAAGATCGTTCTCAAGAGTTTACTAAAGATAAATTCTTAGAAATGACTCCTGAATATGACTTTGAAAAACGTCAAGAAGTTCATGCCCAGATTAAACAGGTTAAAGAAGCTCAAGAATTAGCTAAAGCCGAAAGAATGGCTAAGAAAAAAGCTAGAGGGGAAAAAATCTTAATCGCTGTGGCAACTAAAGGCGGTGGTATCGTTAATCAACATTTTGGACACGCTAAAGAGTTTCAAATCTTTGAGGTTGATGGTGTTGAGGCTAAATTTGTGGGGCATCGTAAGGTTGATCTTTACTGTCAAACAGGTTACGGTGAATCGGCAACTTTAGAAGGGATTATTTCTGCCATTAAAGACTGCAAAGCAGTATTAGCTTCTAAGATTGGTGATTGCCCTGAAGAAATGCTACTTAAAGCAGGTATTCAACCTGTACAGGGTTACGACACGATCGACTCTTTAGCTTTGAACTTCTATCAACAATTCAAGCAAGTATAATCACGGGGGGATTAAAACCATGAATGATTGTATTTATCTCGATAATAATGCTACCACGAAAATAGATGAAGATGTGTTGGCGGTAATACTACCTTATCTTACTACCTATTATGGCAATCCTTCCAGTATGCACACTTTTGGTGGACAAATCGGACGGGCGGTGCGATCGGCAAGAACCCAAGTAGCTAGTTTACTGAATGCTGAGGAATCAGAAATCATCTTTACCAGTTGTGGCACTGAAGGGGATAATGCGGCTATCTTAGCGGCTCTCAAGGCCCAACCCGATAAAAAACACATTGTCACCACTGAAGTTGAGCATCCTGCCATTTTAAATCTCTGTCGCAAATTGGAAAAAGAGGGTTATACCGTTACTTATCTTTCGGTTAACAATCAAGGGCAAATTGATTTTGATGAGTTGGACGCATCGATGACAGGCAATACAGCAGTAGTTTCTGTTATGTATGCAAACAATGAAACGGGAGTGATTTTCCCCATCGAAAGAATTGGACAGATTGCTAAAGAGTATGGTGCTTTATTCCATGTGGATGCAGTACAAGCGGTGGGTAAAATTCCCCTCGACATGAAAAACAGTGCGATCGATATGTTGACTCTATCAGGACATAAAATCCATGCACCGAAAGGAATTGGAGCTTTATATGTGCGCAAAGGAGTCAGATTTCGTCCTTTATTAATCGGTGGACATCAAGAAAGAGGACGCAGAGGCGGTACGGAAAATGTGGTAGGGATTATCGGTTTGGGTAAAGCCGCCGAGTTAGCTCAACAACATTTAAGCCATACTTACCAAGAAAAACGGTTACGAGATAAGCTCGAACAAAGCATATTAGCAACTATTCCCAACACCGTAGTTAATGGTGATTATATCCATCGTTTACCTAACACCACTAATATCGGTTTTAAATATATTGAAGGCGAAGCCATTTTACTTTCTTTGGATAAATATGGTATTTGTGCTTCTTCTGGTTCAGCCTGTAGTTCTGGTTCTCTCGAACCTTCTCATGTACTTAGAGCTTTAGGATTACCTTACAGCGTTCTACATGGCTCAATTCGTTTCAGTTTATCCCGTTTCACTACTGAAGCAGAAATCGATCGAGTCTTGGAAATTTTACCATCCATCATCGATCGCCTCCGAGAACTTTCTCCCTTCAACAGCGACGATGCTGATTGGCTTAAAGAACAAGAACAAGCCTTATTAGCCAAATAACCAGAGTTTGCTTTTAAACGGGCAAGATGCCCGTACTACGGAACTCCTAACTATTCATTATTAATTATTAATTATTAATTGCTATGTGGGACTATACAGATCAAGTAATGGAACATTTCTATAACCCCCGAAATCAAGGTAAGATTACCGAGAAAACGGCGGGAGAAGAAATTGTAACGGGACAAGTGGGCAGTATCGCTTGTGGAGATGCTCTTAAGTTACATCTCAAAATCGACGAAGCCACTCAAACTATTAAAGACGCAAGATTTCAAACCTTTGGTTGTGCGAGTGCGATCGCATCTTCCTCCGCTTTAACGGAATTGTTGAAAGGTAGAAAAGTGGACGATGCTTTGCTAATCACCAATAAAGAAATTGCCCAATCTCTCGGCGGATTACCAGAGGAAAAAATGCACTGCTCCGTGATGGGGCAGGAGGCTTTAGAAGCCGCTATCTACAAATATAAAGGTATCACCATTCAGGAACACGAAGAAGATGAAGGAACACTTATTTGCCGATGTTTCGGCACTACCGATGCCAAGATTAGGAGGATTATTCGAGAAAATAATCTCACCACTGCGGAAGAAGTTACAAACTATGTTAAAGCTGGTGGAGGGTGTAGTTCATGCTTACCAGATATTGACGATTTGCTCCTCGAAGTTGCAGCCGAAAAGGAAACTTTGGCGATGGCAACAGAAATTGGAGGAGACGATTATTTATCAGCACAATCACCGACAACTACATCCACAAAACCTTTAACTAATCTGCAAAAGATTACTTTAATTCAACGGGTAATTGAAGATGAGATTAAACCGATTTTAGCTGAAGACGGTGGGGATATGGAGTTATTCGACTTAGAAGGGGATATTGTCAAAGTCATTCTCAAAGGTGCTTGTCAAGGCTGCGCTTCTTCCCTCGAAACTCTCAAAATGGCCATCGAAGCTACTCTGCGCGATCGAGTTTTACCCTCTCTCATCGTTGAAGCGGTTTAATTTCCCTTTGTAAAGGCAAAGAAGGGTGTAAAGACAAACAAGGGGTTTAAACCCCTTGCAAAAGGACAATCAATTCATTAACCAAATAAAAGACTGAAATTTATGCAATCAATTCACAACGAAAATCAAGGAGAGCGATCGCCCCCTATAGCGTAGTTCTCTGAGGATTCTACCAGTAAGTAAATAAGAAAGATTAAGAGTTGACACAAGAACAAATATTTAGGATTTAAGGACTATCAATCTTCTTTAACCTTAAATTACAGTAATCCTCAACCGTTCCCATTAACCAAGTTTGCCCTCTACTTTTAGAGTCAGCAAAATTATTTCCAGATTACACATCCATTAAACAAACACGAAAAATTATCATGAGACAAATTGCATTTTACGGAAAAGGCGGAATTGGTAAATCTACTACCTCTCAGAATACGATCGCCGCACTGTCTGAAACCCAAAGAGTTATGATTGTGGGTTGTGACCCTAAAGCAGATTCTACTCGCTTAATGCTTCACAGTAAAGCCCAAACCACTGTTTTATCCTTAGCTGCCGAACGTGGATCCGTTGAAGATGTCGAATTAGACGAAGTATTACTCACTGGTTATAACGGAGTTAAGTGCGTTGAATCTGGTGGTCCTGAACCGGGAGTTGGTTGTGCAGGACGTGGTATTATTACCGCCATTAACTTCTTAGAAGAAGAAGGTGCTTACGAAGATCTCGACTTAGTATCCTATGACGTATTAGGTGACGTTGTTTGCGGTGGTTTTGCTATGCCTATTCGTGAAGGTAAAGCCCAAGAAATCTACATCATCACCTCTGGGGAAATGATGGCTATGTATGCAGCTAATAACATCGCTCGTGGTATTTTAAAATATGCCCAGTCTGGCGGTGTGCGTTTAGGTGGTTTAATTTGCAACAGCCGTAAAGTTGATAAAGAAATCGAATTAATCGAGGCTTTAGCGGAAAAACTCGGCACTCACATGATTCACTATATCCCTCGTGACAACGTGGTTCAACGCGCAGAATTACGCCGTATGACCGTAATTGAGTATGAACCAGAACATCCTCAAGCTCAAGAATACCGTGCTTTAGCTCGTAAAATCGAACACAATACTAACTTAGTAATTCCTACTCCTATCACTATGGACGAGTTAGAAGAATTATTAGTTGCCTACGGATTTATGGATTCCGATGAAGAATATATAAAAGCTCTCGAAGCAGATAAAGCAAGACAAGCCGCGGAAGCAGCAGTTTAATTTCGTAGGTTGGGTTATCAACCCAACAGACATCGACCAAATTTCCTCAAAAGAGAGCTATAAACCTTATTCTATCGTTATAAAGTCATAGTTTTTGGAGATGTCTAACAAGAGTTTTGATGGGTTTCATTCTTCAACCCATCCTACTAACTACTAAATAACTTGGGCGATTTACCTTCGCCCTCAGCACCAACACTATCAAAACATAGGACAAAAATTATGACCACTATAGAAGACAGAAAAGATCTAATTAAAGAGGTATTAGACGCTTATCCCGAAAAAGCGGCAAAAAGACGGGTAAAACACCTCAACGTTCAAGAAGAAAAATCGGACTGTGGCGTACAATCTAACAAGAAATCTGTACCCGGTGTTATGACCACTCGTGGTTGTGCTTATGCAGGGGCAAAAGGGGTGGTTTGGGGTCCTGTTAAAGATATGGTTCACCTCAGTCATGGTCCTGTAGGTTGTGGTTACTACTCTTGGTCTGGTCGCCGTAACTACTATGTAGGTACGACTGGAGTTGATAGTTTCGGTACAATGCAATTTACCTCAGATTTCCAAGAAAGAGATATTGTTTTTGGCGGTGACAAAAAACTAGCAAAATTAATTGATGAATTAGAAGTCCTTTTCCCTCTCAGCAAAGGAACAACGATCGAATCTGAATGTCCCGTTGGCTTAATTGGGGATGATATTGAAGCAGTAGCTCGTAAAAAAGCAGAAGAAACTGGTAAACCCGTTATTCCCGTTCGTTGTGAAGGATTTAGAGGTGTATCCCAATCTTTAGGACACCATATCGCCAATGACACCGTCAGAGATTGGGTTTTACCTAAAGCAGACGAGTATCGTCAGTTACCCGAAGGATTTGAACCTAGTCCTTACGATGTGAACATTATTGGTGACTATAACATCGGTGGTGATGCTTGGCCTAGTCGTCGATTATTAGAGGCGATCGGACTTAGAGTTATTTGTCAATTCTCTGGAGATGGTACATTTAACGAAGTGGTAATGACTCCCCTTGCTAAATTAAACCTCATTCACTGCTATCGTTCCATGAACTATGTTTGCCGTTACATGGAAGAAAAATACGAGATTCCTTGGTTAGAGTATAACTTCTTTGGACCGACTCAAATTGCTCAATCTCTGCGTAAAATCGCCGCTCAATTTGATGAGACTATTCAAGCTAAAGCTGAACAAGTAATTGCCGAAAATGAAGCAGAAATGAAAGCCATCACCGACAAATATCGTCCTCGTCTCGAAGGCAAAAAAGTAATGATGATGGTTGGTGGTTTACGCCCCCGTCACGTTGTTCCCGCTTTTGATGATTTAGGTATGGATGTTATCGGTACAGGCTATGAATTTGGTCACAATGACGATTATAAACGTACTGCTGATTATACCAAAGAAGGTACAATTATTTACGATGACATCAGTGGTTATGAATTTGAGGAATTTGCCAAACAATTAAAACCCGACTTAATCGCCGCAGGTATTAAGGAAAAATACGTTTTCCAAAAAATGGCATTACCTTTCCGTCAAATGCACTCATGGGATTATTCTGGTCCTTATCATGGTTATGAAGGCTTTGCAGTGTTCGCTCGTGATATGGATTTAGCCATTAATAACCCCACTTGGGATTTAATTAACAATCCTTGGCAAAAAAAATAACCGTAAGGTGGGCAACCACTCTACCCACTAATATTTAGTAGGTTGGGTTGAGGAACGAAACCCAACATTAATAAACGTTTCGTTAAGTATCACTTTCGTTATTGATAAACGTTTCGTTAAGTATCACTTTCGTTATTGATAAACGTTTCGTTGAGTATCACTTTCGTTATTGATAAATGTTTCGTTGGGTTTCACTTTCGTTATTGATAAACGTTTCGTTGGGTTTCACTTTCGTTATTGATAAACGTTTCGTTGGGTTTCACTTTC
>CAYPDC010000006.1:6737-62549 GCA_964409355.1 uncultured Cyanobacterium sp. | reverse complement strand
TAAGGTTTATAGCTATTATTTTCTAAAAATTTATCATAACTACTGTAGAAGAGCCTTAATAATTAATAATTAATAATTAATAATTAACAATTAAATGGACATCTGGTAGAAAATAGTAATATAGGCTCGTAGGGGTTGAATATTATTCAATCCTTATGGGTTAAGCGTCCTTATTTACAAAAATATGGTCGAAGTCTAATAGGCATCTCTATAAATCGGGCTCTTATGCCCGAAATACCGTTCAAAAATTATGATTTTTGCCTGATGTCTAATTAATTCCAGTTAATGGAAATCGAATCCAAAAAATAATTCAACACAATTTAGGAAACAAATCAAATGCAAGATAAATTAATGTTAATGATTCCAGGTCCTACTCCTGTACCTGAAAGAGTATTGTTGGCAATGGCACAGCATCCCATTGGGCATCGTAGCGGGGATTTTAGCAAGATTATTGCTGAATTGAATGAAAACTTGAAGTGGTTACATCAAACCAAAAATGAAGTTTGTACTCTTTGTGCTTCCGGTACTGGGGCGATGGAAGCTGGTATCATTAATTTCTTGAGTAGGGGCGATCGCGTCTTAGTGGGCAATAATGGTAAATTTGGTGAGCGTTGGGGGAAAGTAGCCAAAGCATATGGTTTAGATGTAGAAGAAATTACTGCCGAATGGGGTAAAGGTTTAAATCCCGATGACTTCAAAGCCAAATTAGAAGCTGATACCGAGAAAAAAATCAAAGCGGTTATCATTACTCACTCCGAGACATCTACGGGGGTTTTAAACGACTTAGAAACCATTAACAAGCACGTTAAAGCCCACGGCGAAGCCTTAATTATTGTCGATGCTGTCACCAGTTTAGGGGCAGTAAATATACCTGTGGATGAATGGGGTTTGGATGTGGTAGCCTCTGGATCTCAGAAAGGTTATATGATTTCCCCGGGTATGGGTTTCGTGGCAGTGAGTGAGAAAGCATGGAAAGCGGCTGAAACGTCTGATTTACCTAAGTTTTACTTGAATTTAAAAGCATATAAAAAAGCTAATGCTGAAAATAGTTCTCCTTTCACCCCCCCCGTTAATCTCATGTATGGCTTAAAAGTCGCTTTAGAGATGATGAAAGAGGAAGGTTTGGAAAATATTTTTGCCCGTCATCAACGCTTAACTCAAATTACCCGTGAGGGTGTCAAGGCTTTAGGATTGCCTTTATTAGCTAGTGATGAGGATGCGGCTTTAGCCATTACTGCTGTAATGCCCGATCGCCATGATGCGGAAGCAATTCGTAGCACCATGAAAAAAAGATTTGACATTGCCTTAGCCGGTGGACAAGACCATTTGAAAGGTAAAATCTTCCGTATCGGTCATTTAGGCTTTGTTTCTGAAAGAGATGTTTATACTGCCCTTTCTGCCCTAAAAGAAACTATTTCGGAATTGGTTTAGAAGTTCGGAGTTCGGAGTTCGACAGTGAGGAAGAATAACTTATATGGATGTTTCTGCTTAAAAACCTTGACTAATAACCACTTTCCCCCTACTCAACATCCCACAGTTAATCATTTATTCCGTAAATTTTCCTTAATTATGGCATTATTGGGGGGAGTTTCCATGGGATTGACTGTTGCACCCGTTAACTGGTGGTTTTTAGCCTATGTTGCCCTAATTCCTTTGATTTTCGCTTTGTCTCAATCTGTTTTAACCGCCTCTCTCGCCGGTTTCTTGTGGGGCTGCGGTTATCACGGTATCGCCTTATTCTGGATTACAGGGATTCACCCTATGACTTGGATGGGTGTTCCTTGGCTGTATAGTTTATTAATAGCTTTAGTGTGTTGGTGGTTTATTACCTTTTGGGGTGCGATTTTAGTCAGTATTTGGGCTATCATAATGAACTATATCATAAAGATCGAATATAGTCAACAGCTTTTTTCTTGGATCACGATCATTTTAGGTGTTAGCAGTTGGTGTGTGTTAGAAAAAACTTGGAGTTTAGGTTCTCTCTGGTGGTCATCTTTAGCCTATACTCAAAGTCCTCATAATTTGCCTATTTTACAGTTATTAACTTTTTCTGGTACAACTACTGTTACGGCTTTCATTTTATTAATTAATTTTCTTGTTTATTTTATTATTAAAAGCTATTTTTTCTCTAAAAATTACTCTAAAATATATTTACATTTGCTAACATTTTCTACTTTATTAATCTTTATATCTACTTATTTTATCGGATGGTTAATTTATCAAAATCCTCTCAATGATAATCCTAGTCAAAAGATAAAAGTTGGTATTATTCAAGGGAATATTCCTAACGAAATTAAATTAAATGATCCGGGCTTAAAACAGGCATTAATTAACTATCAAGAAGGTTATCAAACCCTAGCTAAAGATAATATTGATTTAATTATTACCCCCGAAACTGCTTTACCTTTTTTCAATGATGATATTGAATATAACACCAGTTTTTATCAAATAGTTAAAGAGGAAAAGATACCGATTATTTTAGGTGCTTTTCAAGCTCTAAATAAAATCGATTATACCAATAGTTTATTTAGCATTAATAGTGAAGGAAAAGTTATCAGTCGATACGATAAAATTAAATTAGTTCCCCTCGGTGAATATATCCCTTTTCACTCAATTTTAGGGGGGATTATCCGCCGTTTATCTCCCTTAGATACTCAGTTAATTGCTGGGGATTATAGTCAACATTTTATTACACCCAAAGGAGGTGCGATCGCATCTATTTGTTATGATTCGGCTTTTAGTGAGGTATTCAGACAACAGGCATTGAAAGGAGGAGAGTTTATCGTTACTGCATCTAATAATGCTCATTATAGCGATACGATGCCTGAACAACATCACGCTCAAGATGTCATGCGTGCCATTGAAACAGGAAAATGGATGGCAAGGGCAACCAATACGGGATATTCTGCCATTGTTAACCCTCACGGTGAGACGATGTGGCTTTCTCATCTCAATGAGTATCAAACCCATATAGATACTATTTACCGCCGTCAGCAACAAACTTTTTATGTGGGTAATGGAGATTGGTTAAATAAACTTTTTGCCTTAATTATCGTAACTTACTTCTTTTTCAGAATAACCATTAACAAATTGACTCATTTGTAGTAGAACGAAAAATATTAACCTTGATAAATTTACTCTATGATGATATAATCAATTATCGATAATTAGATTAAAGATCAAAAATAGGGAATAAATAACCATCAAAATATTTCCCTATTTTTATTCCCATTGTTAAATCTGTAACTCCTAGTATCATTAAAAATAAAGTCTAATTTATAATAAATCAGTATTAATTGAGACAAAAATGATTAACAAAACTAACTATTCAACAGAAGAACAAAACAATAGGAAATCATTATCTGATTGCTTAATGGCAGAAATGCCCCCTGCGGCATTGGATTTGGTTGCCGACTTTTTTAAAGTATTATCTGAAACCAGCCGTTTAAATATTGTTTGTTGTTTAAGAACTGGTTCGAAGAATGTTACAGAAATTATTGAGAAAACAGGATTAGGACAAGCTAATGTCTCTAAACACCTAAAGATATTAGCACAAGCTGGAGTTGTTGCCCGTACTCAAAAAGGAATTAATGTTTACTATCAAATAGCCAATCCTTTTGTGTTTGAGTTATGCGATTTAGTCTGCAACTCTCTTTCCATTCAAATTCAACAACAACATGAACAATTGGCAAAAATACAAATAGTACACAATAGGTATAGTAATTCTCAGTAGTTTATGTTAGTTGATCTTATCAAAAAAGAGAAAAGGGAAGAATTGTGGGTTATTCAATATTTTAATTCCCAACTCCTAATTTAAGTTTCATCCTTAATTCTTTTTCTAATTTTATAAAGTTTTTGTAAAGATTTCTCAAAAAAAAACGAATCTTTTAAAATCTTCAGTGTTATCACTTAGATGCTTTTTGTTAAATAAAAAAAATTTTAAAATGGTGTGAAAGTTATTGATACTTTAACTTTTTAAGTTAAAATGAGGTTAGTTGCCATAAATAAAAATAATAAGTTTTAGATAAAAAAAGTAGATAAAAAAATTTTTTCTACTATAATTAATCACTATAAAATGTGATAATATATAGCAAAACAAAGTCATAAAAAATAGATAATCTTATGATAATTATGAGCGAAACAACTAATCTGATGGAAGAACAAAATGTAAGTCGTGATGAAAGAGTTAAACAGTTAAAAAATATGATTGATACACTTCGTATCGCCGAAGATATATCTCGGAATGGCTATTTAATTACCAGTTCAGAATTAGCTGATTTAATGGACATCAATGCCAGTGCTGTTACCAGTAGAGGAGAGGAATGGTCTTGGCGTAACTGGATTGTTTCAAGAGTTAGACGAGAGGGAAATCAAATTCTTTGGCAGTTGGAAAAAGTGGAAAAAGTGAATGAATAATCTGAGTTAGCTTTTGTATGGGGACAGTTTTTCGTTATTGGTGCATAAGTTCTACTATTTATTCTATTTCCACCCAGAATTTCATTTACCCCATCAGGAATTAGGGAATTCTTCTGGTTTTACCTCTAATATTATTTTTTTCCCCAGCCGATCGACCTCGATGGTTAATGATTCCCCAATACTGCTCAATTCTACTTCTTCCTGCACATCTTGAGCGGTAAAAACTTTAACCCGATCTACTTTATTAATTACGTCTCCGGGTTGAAAACCGGCTTTGGAAGCAGGAGAGTTTTCCATGACTTTTACCACTAACACCCCTTTTTCTAGTACAGTATCGAAACCCAAACTCTGAGGAATATTTCCGTTTTTAATGGCATCTTGGTTAAGAGTAATCATTTGAATGCCGATATAGGGATGCAATGCTCTCCCCATGGTGTACAATTGTTCTGCAATACGAGAGGCAGTTTCAATGGGAATCGCAAAACCTAATCCTTGGGCATCGGCACGAATAGCCGTATTGACACCGATAACTTCTCCCCTCGCATTTAAAAGTGGACCTCCTGAATTACCCGGATTAATCGCCGCATCGGTTTGAATGAATTTAACTCTTTTGTCAGGTACTCCCACTTCACTACTAGATCTATCTTTGGCACTAATAATTCCTACTGTGACGGTGTTATCTAACCCTAAAGGATTACCGATCGCGATCGCCCATTCTCCAATGATTAAATCTTTTGCACTACCTAAAGTAACTGTAGGTAAGTTCTCCCCCGTAATTTTTACCACAGCCACATCAGTCATCTCATCAATACCTAACACCCTTCCTTCATAGGTTTTCCCACTAGGTAATAATACTGAGACAAAAGAAGTGTCTTCTACCACATGAGCATTGGTCAGAATTAAACCATCATCACTGATAATAAAACCCGAACCCGTACCTCTTTCAGTCCGATCTGAGGGGATCTCATCCTGAAAAAAATGTCGAAATAGAGGATGTTCAAACTTCCCTGAATGATCAAAAGAAATTTTCCGAGTTGCTTCTATTCTTACCACAGAAGGGCCTACTTTTTGAGCCGCTTGGGCAATAAAATTAAAATTACCTTCTTTTTGAAGTGAAGAAGGCTTTAAAGGGGGAAAAACTGAATTAGTAACGGACTGAAGAGACGTTTCAGAGGGTATGGTGGTATCAGATATGGGAGTTTGATTTAAGGTGGCTAACTGACGACTACCCCAAACACCTAGTGCTGTACCCATGATTAATAAGCTACTAGAAACGACAATCTGACTAATTAATTTATTCATTTAGATTAATTTTAATTAGGGTGTTTTTGCTCAAGGGCTTCTTTCAATTTAGCACAATTTTATCGTATTAAGAGAGGTTACGCAAAGCAAAATATTTAACGTAAATGGCAAAAGAAGTCCCTAAACAAGTGCGTAGCGGATTAGTGGATGAATTTTGACCAACAAAAAAACGTTTTGTTTGATGATATTTTCAGACAAAATACTTAGACATCTCCAATAATAGACATTTTAAGGGCTTTAGCCCTTACTACGAGCCTTCGGAAAAATAATTTATGGAGATGTCTAGTAGAAAAACTAGATTCCCTGTTTTATAATTAAATAATTAAAGGAGAGTTAGGGAGGTAGTTGCGAACTAAATTTTCCTGTGAGGTGTAGATTTGGTTTGAGGAAAGTCCGGACTCCCTAAAGATCAGACTTGCTGGGTAACGCCCAGTGCGTGTGAGCGCGAGGATAGTGCCACAGAAAAATACCGCCCCAGATTTGAATTTTGGGGTAAGGGTGCAAAGGTGCGGGTAAGAGCCCACCAGCAGTATCGAGAGGTACTGGCTCGGTAAACCCCGGTGGGGAGCAAGGTCGAAGGAATTATGGTTGATCTTTTTCCGATTCCGTGTTTGGTGTACCGCTTGAGGTGATTAGTAATAATCATCCTAGATAGATAACTACCCCTTATCTAACGATAAGGAACAGAATCCGGCTTATGACTAACTCTTCTTTATTTTTCTAGCTCTACAATTCCTCTTAGTTTAGCATGGGCTGGAGCATCACTCCAAGTTCCAACGGGACGATTAAAAGGATTACTGAAACCATTAATAACGCCAAAATGTTCCCCTCCTTGTTGTGGATTGTTATTTGGTTCACCTTCTGCCCAATGGAGATAAGTGGTTTTTTCTGTACTAACCCAAACAAATTCCCCTTCTACGGCTTGATCATTAATTCCAATCCAAAGAAAATTAGTATCTGGAGTAATAAAAGTTTCTATCAGCCATTGATTCTCTTTTTCGTCATTGATAGTGACTAAATTTCCTCCCATTTTTGTCGCTAAATCTTGAGCTTCTTGCCACGACATCTCTGGTGTTAAAAAATATTGATTACCATTGTTCGGATTAGGGATCAACCGTTTTTCTTGGGCTTTGAGTGGGTAATTTATTAGCAAAATACTCGTGAATATTAGGTTAAAAAGGTTAAAAATTTTTCTATGTTGACAAAAGTTATTTTCTAACATCATAACTATAAAAATATTTAATAAATTTCTTGAATGGATTTTGCTGATATAGCTTTTTTGAGTAAATTGGCTATTTCACCTAAATTATTAGTATTGTGGATGATTGTATTTAATTGAGGGGGTATTTCTCCGAAACGAGTAGTCAAAATTTCTACCACTGTATCTTGTAAAATTCTGGTTTCCTGATTATAGTCTTCTGGGGTTTCTCCTGCTAACACTTGTAACTGTTGTTGCTGATTATTAATAATTTTAATCATTTGTTGTAGGGCTTGAGCAAGAATCCCTAATTCATCGGGGCGATCGCAAAAACCATCGAAATCATCGGCGGAAAACTGTTGATTTTCCACGGCAGAAACTGCGGTTGCCGTCACCGTATATAACTCCTCTAAAGACTCCATATTTTGACGGTGATTTTGTTCTAACGCATCCATAACTTGATTGTAACGAGTGGCAATATGTCCTACTTCCGTAAAAGATTCTACTGGCACTCGCAAGGTTAAATCATGGGTTTTTGCCTGTAAATCCATCACATTTAATAGTTCATAAGTATCAGTTTTCGCTTGATGTTCAGCTACATTTAACCCTAATTCTTCGGCTTCGGGAGAAACTCGCAGGGGAAAAAATTGATTGAGAGGTTTTAAGATTAACCAAGTTAAACCAAACGCCCAAATTATAGCTATTCCTATGCCTAATAACTGAATCCACAAAATTCCTAAGCGACTGACGGGATGATTAATTAAAGCTAAATCACCAAATAATGCTACGGAAATTGTACCCCATAACCCTGCACCTCCGTGTACTGCCACCGCATCCACTGCATCATCAATTTTATTTCTGAGGAGAGTTAGTGATACTAATTTAGCCATTGCTGCGCCTGTTATGCCCACAATCACCGCCAATGGGGTAGGAATTACATGACAACCTGCGGTAATTGCCACTAAACCAGAAATTGAGCCGTTAATTAATTCTTCCACTTCAACCCGTTGGTGTTTAATCTGACAAAAAATCATCGCCATTATCATTCCCCCTACCCCTGATAAAACGGTGTTAAGAATAATTTTTGGCACTTGATTATTAAAAGCAAAAGTACTACCGCCGTTAAACCCTAACCAACCTAACCACAATAATAATGCCCCTAACACGGCAAAAGGTAAATTTGAGCCTTGAATTTTATTAATTTCTCCTTTATTGCCAAATCTACCTTGACGAGAACCGATTATAATTAATGTAGCTAGACTCACCCATGCCCCAATACCATGTACTACTGTACTTCCTGCAAAATCAATAAAACCTAATTGCTTTAACCAACCGTTGTCATTCCACACCCAATGTCCATAAAAAGGATAAACTATTCCTGAAACTAAGATTGCTAATATACTATAGGCTAAAAATTTGATTCTTTCTGCGATCGCACCTGAAATTATAGTTGTAGCAGTACCACAAAACATAGCTTGAAAGAGGAAGAAAACCGTCATATCCCCTTGACTATCCGCAGAAAAAAAGAAATTATCACTCCCAATCCAACTTCCTTGAGAAAC
The DNA here is from genome assembly GCA_964409355.1 of uncultured Cyanobacterium sp. Classification (GTDB taxonomy): domain Bacteria; phylum Cyanobacteriota; class Cyanobacteriia; order Cyanobacteriales; family Cyanobacteriaceae; genus PCC-10605. The sequence goes on along the minus strand of CAYPDC010000006.1, from coordinate 54,071 downwards.
ACCAAACATAATGCCGTAGCCAAAAGCCCAGAATAAAAAGACAGAGATCCCAAAATCTGCTAAATTTTTAACAGCTACATTAATGCTATTTTTAGAACGAGTTAACCCCGATTCGAGGCACATAAAACCTGCCTGCATCAAAAACACTAACCCCGTGCATAACAAAACCCAAAGTTTATCCATGTTGATTATGATTAGCCGATAAAAAGCGATTAAGTCGATAATAACGGGCAAATTGAGGTAAATCTGCTTGATGTCCTAAAACAATCAAAATATCTCCTCTATTTAACAGTAAAGTTGGGGCAGGATGACTAATTAACTCCCCACTATAACGCCTAATGGCAACCACTAAAAAAGCACCTTTGCCTCTAATTTCTAACTCTTTGACAGTTTTACCCACCAAAGGAGAAGTATCTGCAAGGGATAACTCCTCAATTTGTACCTCTAGTTGTTTTAATAAATCATTCAGATAACTTTGCTCTTCGGGATGTTGAAAAAAATCATTAGTGTTAGGAGAAGTAATTAAATTTGCCATTCTCATACCACTGACCGAAGCAGGTAACACCACATGATTCGCTCCGGCTAATCGCAATTTTTTTTCGGTGCTAGGAAATTCTCCCCTTGCGATTATCGTTAGATTAGGATTTAATTCACGGGCAGTGAGAGTGATAAAAACATTACTAGCATCACTGGATAACACTGTCACTAAGACTCTTGCTTTGTCAATACCGACTTTGGTTAAAATATTTTCGTCTGTGGCATCCCCTTCTTCCGTTAAATAATTGCGGGTTTTAGCTAACTCAATCATGTCATGATGATTGTCAATGACCACGAAATTTTCGGCAACTCCTTCTAACTGTTGAGCCAAAACTTGCCCAATATGCCCAAAACCGCAGATAATCACATGATTTTCTAGGTTATCAATGGTTTTTCTTTGTCTTTGAGCCTCTAAAGCCCGATTAATCTCTCCTTCTGTAATCATGGAAATAAATCCCCCTAAACCATAAATTGCTGAAGATGTACCTGCAATTATCACACTAATGGTAAAAATTTTTTCTGCGGGGGTTTCTAATGGTTTGACTTCTCCATAACCGACTCCGAAAATGGTAATGACTACCATATACGTTGATTCTAATAATGTCCAGCCAAACACCATATAGCCAATAATGGCGATCGCAATGGTGACACCGAAAAAGACTGAACCCGTAATAACTCGATTAAGAGAATTTGGCATTGAGCAACATTTTATTTGTCTCTTTAACAGTTGTTGATCAATTATAGATTCGATCGACCTCTATTTTGCCCCAATGTCAACATGATTTATGGATTTGTCAAGATACCTGTAATTTTGCCACAGCTAGGGTAATTAAAGTGTATAAACTGATTAATAACAGAGTTATTCCGCTCAAACTACTAATCCCAAAACCTAACATTCTTTTATTGGCTTCTTGATAGTAACCCCAAGCATATAACACCCTTCCCAAAATCCAAATTCCTCCTAAAATTGCTCCCCACAATTCACTAACAAAATAAGAAAAAATCCACACTAAAGGAAGAAAAAAGATTAATTGTTCAAGGGTATTTTGTTGTACCCTTAAGGCTCTCTCAAAGTTTTCATCTCCAGTCATAGCAGGAGGCATAACTTTATATTTTGCCCTTGTACGTCCTACGTTTAATGTTATGACAAAATAAACTAACAAGGCAGAAACTGTAATAATACTGGGTGCAATTAACATAATTTTTCCTCTTTTTTAAGTTTGTTTTATTTCCAATTATTTTTAGCTTTTTGAATGACATAATTAGCTATAGCAATCAGTTATGATTTGCGAGATTTTTAGATTGATTTCCCCCCATCTCCCCCTCTTTTTTCTTTCTCGAAAATGAAACAGCCCTGTTTTATTGATTTTGGCTTTGGCAGTATTTCACTACCCGTAACAGTTTGGCACTCATACCACCACAGCCTACAGTTGTAGTGGGGGATTCTGGCTTCGCAGATTCGTAACTAGACGAGTGGACTCGCCCCCGTCCGACCATCTCCACCAGCTTTTTCTTGGACGGGGTGCCCCACCGCCACTAAATCTAAGCCACGTTTTAGAACCACTAGGGCAGAAGCATGATCCCTACCTGTGGTGAATCCACATTCAGGACAATGATGCACTCTTTCCTTGAGGTCTTTCTTACCCGTATTTGTTCCACATTCAGGGCATTCCTGAGATGTGTAGCGATAATCAACCTTCCCAAAATAAGTATCTCTGCGGAAGCAAACCCACTCTAGGATATTAACGAATTGCCCAAAGGCGAAATCAGCACTGGACTTAGAAAGAAAGGATCTTTGCCAAGACTTAAAATTAAGGTCTTCGCAGAAGATCATACCTGCATCCTGTACTAAATGGTGTGCGAGCTTAAAGTGATAATCTTTCCGATGACAAGCAATCTTAAAGTGTAAACGGGCTATACGTTTCTGTAAATTTTGCCACCCACAAGACCCAATATTTTTATTTCTGAGTTTTCGCTGTAGTCTTTTCATCTCCCTAGCATACTTATTCAGAAATCGTGGTCTTGGGATTGATTCCTTATCACTGGTGACAACCGCAGATATAAAACCTAGATCTAACCCCTTGGGGTGTCCGTGAGGTAATGGTTGAGGAACATCCACATCCAATTGAAGTGACAGGATTATGAAATATCCCGTCACTTTCCTCACAATTCGGGCTTGTTTGACTACAAAACCGTCAGGGATCGGTCGAGATTGACGGAATTTAACCCATCCTAGTTGCGGTAACTTAATGCGATTTCCCTGAATGCAATTTTTGAGCATTTGAGGAAAAACCAAAGACCTCATCCTATTACGGTTTTTGAAACGGGGAAATCCTAAGTTTTTCCGTTCTCTATCCGCAAACGCTCTTTCCAACGTCCTCAGTACCTGTTGTTCAACTTGGGCGTTAACCGAAGCAATCCTTTCGTTTTGCTTCCTTGCCAAAGTCAAAGATTTTGCCTGTTCGTTGTAATTAGGGTATTTTGTCTCCGCCGACATAATATATTCCTGCTCAATCGAACAAGCATTTATCGGGGACTTGCGTGAACGTATCCAATCTATTCTCTCCCGTAAAGCAAAATTCCAGATTGAACGACACACATCTAAAGTGTGTTCTATTTGTTCAACTTGGATTTTAGTACACTTGAGTTTATACTCGTAGGAGAGATTTAGCATCAGACAAGACAATCTTTGTTTTTTATATCCTAGACTATCTACAAAATTTTGTCAAGAATGTAGAGGTCGCTATCGCACCATTTAAGATAGACAATGAATTATAAACTCAGCTATACTTACAGGTTGAGAAATTAAAAACCTAAATTTAAGTACAAATGAAAAATATTGAGTATTTTGGTCATTTAGGAAAAGTAGAAGATCCCTTTGAATTTTATCAAGAACAAGACTATATTATTTGTCGAGGGGCAACAGATTTACAACAGATAGATGAGTTAATTAATTTCTATGAAAAGTTTATCGTTACTTCATCATCCAAGTATTTAAGACAATCTGCACAGTGGGAATCAAATCAAAAATCTCCAGTAGGAGGAATTACCAATACTTTTTTAGATCCCCATTGCTATGAAGAAGGAATTAACGGTGAATGGGCAGATCACATTTTTCAGGTTTTAAGTTCTCAACAAATTCAAGGGGCATTAGCGGAAATTAGCGGAAAAATCCCTGATTTTAAACTTTTTCAGACTATGTTTTTTGATCAGACAACGACAAAACCCCATCAAGATTGGATTTTTCTTGATTCCAAACCTAACGGGCATTTAATCGCCGCTTGGGTAGCATTAGAAGACATTTATCCTGAAAGTATTAGATTTTACGTTTATCCGGGTACTCATCAATTTTATCCGAAAGCTAAATACGATGAAATGGTTATTAACCAACCCCACAGCATACATGAGAGTTTTCTGAAAGAAATTGAAGAAGTTTTAGCCTCAACTACCTCACAAATGTACGCCCCTGCTCTGCAAAAAGGAGATATTTTTTTCTGGGGTTCAAGAATTGTTCACGGTTCTACAGAAGGCACAAACCCCCAATTAAGGAGAAGATCTTTAGCCGCCCATTTTGTTCCTGAAGGCTTTGGATTTGGCAATTTAACCGAGGAAGTTAAGTTTAATATTAAAAACAAGTTTGGTTTAAATTACTGCGAAAAAGAATTAGATAAATGCTTCGTAGAATATAACAATTTAGTTGAAAAACCAAAAAATCAAGAAGTCAATCATCACAGTGGGAGTGAATCTTTAGAAAAACAATTACAAGAATTGAGCGATCGCTATCAATGGAGTCAAATACGAATTAATGAATTAGAAACAGAAATTAATGCGATGAAAACCAGTAAATTTTGGCAAATGAGAGAACAATGGTTTAAATTTAAGGAAATCTTAGGGATAAAAAGTTCGTCCAATTAACATATCTATGCAATACATTTTTATTTATTATATAGTTTTTTCTTTGGACTTCACCACAAATAGGGCTTCTAGCCCGAAATATCGTTATTATTGACAATTTATAGCGTTGGTCTTCTTTGCACACACTAAGATAAATTATATAAAGTAGTAAGAGAGAGAGAATAAAAAATTTCTATGTCAACATTAGTCATCGTCGAATCACCCACCAAAGCCAAAACCATCCGTAACTATTTACCTAAAGATTATATTGTCGAAGCGTCAATGGGTCATGTGCGAGATTTACCTTCTTCTTCAGCAGAAGTTCCAGCAGAGTATAAACAATACTCTTGGAGTCGTTTAGGGGTGAATATCGAGCATAATTTTGAACCGATTTATGTGATTCCTAAAGGTAAGAATAAAGTTGTACAACAGTTAAAAAAGGCTTTAGCCAATGCAGAAGAATTAATCCTTGCTACGGATGAAGATAGAGAGGGAGAAAGTATTAGTTGGCATTTATTACAGTTGTTAAAGCCAAATGTGCCAATTAAAAGGATGGTTTTCCATGAGATTACCAAAGATGCTATTAATCAGGCTTTATCTAACTGTCGGGATATTGACGAAAATTTGGTTCATGCCCAAGAAACTCGTAGAATTTTAGATCGTTTGGTAGGTTATACTCTCTCTCCTTTGCTGTGGAAAAAGATTGCGAGGGGTTTATCTGCCGGTAGAGTGCAATCGGTGGCAGTGCGTTTGTTGGTACAAAAAGAAAGGGAAAGACGGGCTTTTGTACAGGCTAAATATTGGGATTTAAAGGCTTTATTGTGTCAGGATAAAAGCGATTTTGAGGCGAAACTAATTACTTTAGATGGGCAAAAATTAGCCAATGGGAGCGATTTTGAGCCGAAAACTGGGCAGTTAATCAAGGGGAAAAAAGTTGTAGTTTTATCGGAAGAAGAAGCCACTGCTTTACAAACACAGTTAAAGGGTAAAACTTGGCAAGTAACAGATTGTGAGGAAAAACCCACGAAGCGATCGCCCTATCCTCCTTTTACTACTTCTACTTTACAACAGGAAGCGAACCGCAAACTCGGTTTAGGGGCAAAAGATACCATGCGGATTGCCCAAAGTCTCTATGAAAATGGTTATATCACCTACATGAGAACCGATTCGGTACATCTTTCTGAACAGGCGATCGCCGCCGCTCGGAGTTGTGTGGAACAAATGTACGGTAAAGAATATTTAAGTCCAAAACCGAAACAGTATAAAACCAAAGCTAAAGGAGCACAGGAAGCTCACGAAGCCATACGTCCTGCGGGAAGTACCTTTAAACTGCCCAAAGAAACGGGGTTAAGAGACAAGGAATTTGCCCTCTATGACTTGATTTGGAAGCGTACCGTAGCCTGTCAAATGGCGGATGCCCAATTAACTCAAATAGCAGTGAATATCGCCGTAGAAAACGCTGTATTTCGCTCTAGCGGTAAACGCATTGATTTTGCAGGGTTTTTCCGTGCCTATGTGGAGGGATCAGATGATCCAGAAGCGGCATTGGAAAACCAAGAGGTAATTCTTCCTGATTTAAAAGTGGGCGATCGCCCCGACTGTAAAAAATTGGATGTAGTGGGGCATGAAACCCAACCTCCTGCCCGTTATACCGAAGCATCTCTAGTTAAAACCCTTGAAAGTGAGAGCGTGGGTCGTCCTAGTACCTACGCAAGTATTATCGGGACAATTATTGACAGAGGCTATGCCCAAATTCGTCAAAAAGCCTTGATTCCCACCTTTACCGCCTTTGCCGTCACGGATTTATTAGAAAAGAATTTCCAAGAATTAGTGGATACCAAATTCACGTCGAAAATGGAGCAAACCCTTGATGACATTGCTTCTGGGCAGGAACAGTGGTTGCCTTATCTGCGCAACTTCTATCAAGGAGAAAACGGTTTAGAAAATCAGGTTAAACAACGGGAAACGGAAATTGATGCCCTACAAGCCAAAGTAATCGCACTGGAAAATCTCGAAGGCGCGATCGTCAAAATCGGCAAATTTGGGGCTTATATCGAATCCCAAGAAGGAGAAGAAATCGTCAAATCATCTCTCCCTGAAGACTTAACCCCCGCCGATTTAGATCCCCGGCAGATTGAAACCTTATTGAAACAGAAAAAAGAAGGACCTACCATCTTAGGAAATGATCCCGAAACAGGCTTTCCCGTGTATCTTTTAATTGGTACTTATGGACCTTATGTGCAATTAGGAGATGAGCCTATAGGCAAAGCTAAAAAGCCAAAAACTTCCTCATTTCCCAAAGGAGTACAATTAGAAGATATTGATTTAGAAATGGCTTTAGACTATTTGCAACTTCCCCGTACCCTAGGAGAACATCCTGACACTGGTAAACCCGTCAAAGCCGCCTTAGGGCGATTCGGACCGTATGTAGTACATGATCAAGGCAAGGATGGGAAAGACTATCGCTCATTGAAGAAAGAAGATAGCGTTTTAACCGTCACCCTAGAAAGGGCTTTAGAACTTTTAGCACAACCCAAATCCACCAGAGGGGCAAGGGGTAAAAGTAAAACTCCTTTGAGAGAATTAGGCAACCATCCTCGTGATAACGAACCCATAAATATTTATCAAGGACCTTACGGAGTCTATTTTCAACACGGTAAAACCAACGTTAAATTACCCGAAGGGGAAACCGTAGAGAGTATGTCACTGGAAAAAGCCTTAACCTTATTAAAAGACAAGGAAGAAACAACTAAAACTACCACTCAAAAGAAAACCACCACAGCGAGGAAAAAAACCACTACTGCGAGGAAAACCACTGCGAGAAAGAAAAAATAACCAGAATTAGAAAATCCATTTAGATATGTTTTTATTTCTCTTAAATGATTTAGGATTGCTATATAGATAAATATTGTTGAGAAATGTAACGAAAATTATGGCTGATCATTTAATTCGAGCAACCGCCGCTGATGGTGGTATTCGTGCAGTTGGGGTGATTACAACCAAAGCCGTACAAGAAGCAAGGGATAGACACGATTTATCCTATGTTGCCACTGCCGCATTAGGAAGGGCGATGTCATCTGGTTTACTCTTGGTTTCTAATATGAAAAAAGAGGGATCACGAGTTAATATAAAAATTAAGGGGAATGGTCCTTTAGGTGGTTTGTTAGTCGATGCAAGGTTAGATGGTACGGTGAGAGGTTATGTATCCAATCCTTTTGTGGAACTTCCCCCTAATGAGAAAGGAAAATTAGATGTAGGGGGTGCCGTCGGGAAAGAAGGTTATTTATACGTTGTCAGAGACATGGTGCGACCCGTTTAGTGTGAAATTAGTCTCCAGTCGCAGGAGATACGCTCAAATAGCGTAGCCTAGAGACCCCTCTAAGCCTACATAAACACTAGCTAGGTAAAAAAAAGACCAAAAAGAAAACTAAAGCCTATTACAGGCGATTCTGAATGGGAGAATCTTAAGAACCTTAAAAAGTTTATAACTTAAAATGATAAGTAGAAATACTCATCAAAACGAGGTCTTTAAGGATAATTGTTAAGAGAATTTCACAAATCTCAGTACGGATTACCGAATACTCAATGTACGGATCACCGTAGAAGCAATTATACCTAGACAACTCTATTTTCCATGTAGGTGAAAGTCCTACCCATGATTACCAATGTGAAAGCATAACCCTTATCGATATGGTGTTGGTAAGCCATACGGTAAAGCAGGGTTAAAAGGTGGTAACTCTTAGCCTAAAAGGGAATCCCCACCGAGCAATTCAACTATGATTACGCACAGGAACACTCGCATGAACCATCGTAAGGACATAACTAGCCAAATAAGGCTGACAGGCTAGAACCAAAAGGTAACGCTCTAATGTACCAGCAAATTCATTTCGTTGAACTGGGGGTAATTACACAGAGTCGGTGGACAGAGTGAATCTAAGGTTGAAAATATGGAAATAGGGAACGGGGAAACCCTCATAATCTCTCAAAGAGCAATCAACGAGTAGTAACCAGCGTAAGATTATGAGGAATAGGATTGTTCAAGAAGCCAACACCATTATTTAATGTAATGGATATGCTGACGTGAACACTGCGATAAACAATGTATAGTCTCTAGTAGTAATTCATAAGTTATGAACTCTAAGAAGTATAAATGGAATATCTGGAATAAAATCGACTGGAAAACAGTCGAAAGACGGGTATTTAAGTTACAAAAAAGAATATACAGAGCGAGTGCCAGTGGTAATGTCAAGTTGGTACACAAATTACAACGCCTATTGACAAAATCCTATTACGGTAAACTTCTAGCTACCAGAAGGGTGTCACAAGATAATCAAGGCAAGAAAACAGCAGGAATAGACGGTAAAAAATCATTGAATCCTAAGCAATGCCTTGAAATGGTCAACAACCTCAAATTGAGAGGGAAATGTAAACCATCTAGGAGGGTGAATATGCCCAAACCCAATGGAGAAACAAGATCACTTGGGATACCCACAATGGAAGATAGAATTAAACAAGGGTTAGTTAAGCTAGCACTTGAACCCCAATGGGAGGCGAAATTTGAACATAACAGTTACGGTTTTAGACCAGCAAGGTCATGTTATGACGCTATAGAAGCAATATTCAATGCAACTAGGTATCAACCAAAATACGTACTTGATGCAGACATTGCCAAATGTTTCGACAACATTGACCATGACAAATTACTTGCAAAACTTGAAACCTATCCACAATTAAGACGAGAGATAAAATCATGGCTTAAGAGTAGATACATAGACGGTAAACAACTATTCCCTACTAATGAAGGCACACCACAGGGAGGTGTAATATCTCCATTATTAGCCAATATAGCCTTACATGGTATAGAAATAGAACTAAAACAGTTTGCCAGTACATGGAAAGGAACTAAAGAAAGAAATATAAAATCTCTCAGCATCATCCGATATGCAGATGAACTTGTCATACTACACAAAGACATTGAGAGAATCAACCAATGCAAGGAAATTGTCGAGAAATGGCTGGCTGAAATTGGTCTCAAATTAAAACCAAGCAAAACTCGAATTTTCCACACATTATATAATCATGATGGGAATATCGGGTTAGACTTTTTAGGATTTAACATCCGCCAATACAAAGTCGGGAAAACGCACACGGGATTATCTCCCCACAAAGTGCCTCTTGGATTTAAGACCATTGTAAAACCATCGAAGGAAAAAGTAAAAGCTCACATAAAAAAAGTTGGAGACATTATTAAGAAACACAAAGCATCACCACAAATAGCTTTAATCAAAGAACTCAATCCTATAATTATGGGTTGGGCAAATTATTACAGCAGTATGTGTAGCAAGGAAATTTATTCCGATTGTGACAATATAATATACCAACAACTTAAAAGATGGGCTGAAAGAAGACATCCAAATAAATCAAAATCATGGATAGCCAAAAAATATTGGCACACCTATGACAATAAAAAATGGGTATTTTCCACCGGAGATGATAATGGATTGAGACTACTAAAACATAGCGATACTGAAATTATTCGCCATACCAAAATCAAAGGAGAAAAATCTCCCTTTGATGGGGACTGGACATACTGGACAAAAAGAATAGGAAAACACCCTGGAATACCCACAAGAATGGCAACATTATTGAAGAAACAAAAGGGTAAATGTAATCACTGTGGACTAAACTTCAACAGTAATGACTTGATAGAAATAGACCATCTTATTCCCAAATCCAAAGGAGGTAAGGATTTGTACATCAATCTACAAGCATTACATAGACATTGCCATGACATAAAAACTATCTATCAATGATAGAATCTAAAATAACTCGTATCCATGACAAGGAGTTTATCGGAGAGAAGCCGTATGAGGCGAAAGTCTCACGTACGGTTTTGAAGACGAGTCAAGATGGTGACATCTTGGCTTAGTTCGACGGTTATGGTTATCCTTACTCTAGTACCGTTGAATTAATCACGGGAGAAGTAGGGGACGATATAGCCCATTATTTAGGTACTTCTGAACAAACTCCTTCGGCTTTGTTAGTGGGGGTATTTGTCGGTAAAGAGGGAGTAACTGCTTCTGGGGGGATTTTACTGCAAGTTTTGCCAAAAGCGGCGGAAGATCCTCAATTGGTGGAAACCCTCGAATCTAGGGTGAGTCAATTGACGGGTTTTACTCCTCTGTTACGACAGGGAAAAACTTTACCTGATATTTTTACCGATTTGTTAGGGGATTTTGGTTTAAATATTTTTCCTGAGATCCAGATGGTAAGATTTGATTGTGGTTGTTCGTTCGATCGCGTCTTAGGTGCTTTGAAGATGCTTGGCACCGATGAATTAGAAGATATGATTGTCAAGGATGGTGGTGCGGAGGCCACTTGTCAATTCTGTGGGGAGGTATATCAGGCAAATGTGGATCATCTTCACAATTTGATCCAAGATTTGAAGACGGGCAATAATAGCTGAGTTGGAAGATGGGAGTTCGGAGTTAAGGTGATTTCTAATAATAAATATACCTGCATGACCCCCCCTAACCCCCCAAAACACAAGGGGGGAATTATAAGGAATATTGGTAAATTCTTTCTTGGAAACTGCCTAAAATGAATCTGAGTTCGATGTTAGAATATCATATCAGTTAGCAGTTAACAAGTATAACAAACTTCTACAACAATGGGCATTTTAAGGGAACTGAGCCCTCTGTGGGCATAATATATATATTATGCCCCTACAAGCCTTCGGAAAAATAAATTAGGTCGATGTCTAATGAAGATAAGCCTCACCGAAACACTTTTCACTACCCCCCATTGATTCTTTCTCTAATTTCTTTTAAACTATAGCTTTTCACTAGCTTACCATTGAGAAAGACTGTTTCTAATGCTCCTTGTTGTTCTTGTTTTTCTGTCTGTTCTTGATATAATACGAAGCGATCGCACTCTTTTTCGACTCGTAATAATCCCTTAGCGGATTTTTTGACACCATTATCGGTTTTTGGATTTTTAAAGATATTGCGTCTTTCTCCGTTTACCATTCCGCTAGTAGCTTTGACGGCAAAACCGAAGTTATCACGGGTGACATATTGATAAGTATAAGAACCTATACCAAACACAACGTTCCCTGATGCAAAACCTTTCTCCTCTAATTTAGCTAAAATCTGAGAAGCGCGATCGAGGGTTATAGAATCGCCATAGATAAGCCCAATGTGAGGATTTAGCATTTTATAACCTTCAGGGGTGATTGAACCGCCAAAAATCTCCCAAAGGCACTGTATAGCCCCTTTATTTTCAGGGGTGCAGGGGGGTGCAGAATCGTCACCGCATATAATTTTAACTGGATCACCACTGTCAGGACGCAACACGAGTTTACCATCTCTTTGCAAAATTGTCTCTTTCAAAATGACCATATATTCAGTTACTACCTGCCAAAAATCCCAAGTATCGGAAACGATGGATAAAATACCCGTAGGATATAAGTCGGAGATTAAACGGCGAAATGTCTCTAATTCTCCATCCTGTAAACCCATCGCCATCACTGAATGTTCCGTTGCTGGTACAGATGCCCCAATTATTTCTTGAGTTGCATCGGCTTGATAATATTCTTCCAAAGCGTCGATGGCAAGTACGGTATCAGTGCCGTAAAATGAGGTAAGATGTGCCGCACCGCTAATGATACCATCTTGGATACCAGATAAGCCTCTAAAGGAGAAATCATGACATTGAAAGAGGGTAAAATCGAGGGGAGTGCCTGTTTTTAAGGCGTATTCCGTCACCAGTTTTTTATATTGAAAAGCAGTAGTAGCGGAAGTAATGGGTTTCCAGAGATAAGTTGACATCACTGACTCGATATAGTTAGTTAACCAGAAAAAATCAGGATGGGTGTTGACTATAGTTAACAAAGGGATACCAATATCGACAAGACTACCTTCAGGTAAGGCTTTAATTCTCAGGGGTAAATAACCCAAGTCGTATAAGGCTTCTATGTGATTAGTGGGAATCGCACCAACTCCAAGGGAAGTATCCATGCGTCTTTGATAAGCAGAGACAACTTTTGCTTTATCTTGCCTAAAAAAATTCTCCTGCCAACAGTCGATTAAGTAATCTTGGATAAAGTATTGCAGTCCAAAGAAAACCACTCTCACATCATCTTGATCAAGCACTTTTGCTAAGCGTTTACTGCGAGGGGTAAAATTGGCATAGACTTCCGTTGTGCCTTCGGGATATTGACGACGATGATCAGTTTTGTAAAAGTCGATCGCATTTAATGGATTAATTTTCATGATTTTGACTCCTTTAAATAGGCTTCTTTTATATAATGAAGTGCCAACAAATAAATTTTGTGGTTTACAGTGCAATTCTATTAATTATTAATAATCGTTAAAAAATCTTTTTCTTCTTCCTTAATCGCTGAAAAAGTATGATAACAATAGATGTGATCAAAATAAGGTTTTAGAGGTTGTAAGCCTTTAGAAAAAATACCATGAGTAACGTATAAATTAATAGTTTTTGCTTGTTTTTCTCTTAATAATTTCCCTAATTCGATAAAAGTTTTTCCCCCATCACAAATATCATCAACAATTAAGACTTTTCTATCTTTAACATCATCATGAAAAGTGGTAGCGGTTATTTTTCCTGTTTTTGTATCACGGATTTTATTAGCACAAAAAATATCAGTTAATCCTAATCTTTGTGCTACTTTTAACACCTTTTTTTCCGCCCCTGCATCAGGTGCAATTAATGCCCAATTATCCCTAATTAACTCCGTCTTTAAGACACTATCAGCAAAAATATCAGCTTGGGTAATCACTCGACAATTATTTAATAAAGCAGGAGTAACATCAGAATGGGGATCAATAATCAAGATGCGATCGCAGCTCAAATTATTGATTAAATCCGCCATTATCTTAACACTAAGAGCTTCTCCTAAGTTACAAACTCGATCTTGCCTAGCATAAGGAAAATAAGGGATAGTGAGATGTATTGAAGAAACAGGAGAAAGACGACGAATGGCATCTACACTCAGCAGTAAAGTCATAATATCTTCAGCATTGTGTAACCACGCCTTAAGTGCCGTTATCGGTGTCACCATCTCCTGGAAAACCCTCACATGACATTCCCCCGCAGGAAAAATTAACGACTGTATCTGCAAGTCATTGATATAGATAGGCATTTCTCTACCTTCCCTTGTTATTAAATGGCTTAAAGCCTCTTATTTATATATTGGCACAGAGACATTAATTATGTCAAGAGTTTTCAAGGAAAGCAGAAAAATATTCCGATACTTTTTTGCTAATACACGCTAACAAATACTAAACCTGAAATGGTTTCTTAAGCATGGCCTATCAACCACTGCACGAAGGAAGATCCCCCGTGATCCACAGGGCTGTTTCATTTTCGAGAAAGAAAAAAGAGGGGGATGGGGGGATTTTGGTTTATAACATTTTAACTAATAGAAAAAAATCCTTGTACATTACTCAGGTTTTATTGAATTACCCTTCATTCTCGAACTCAAAAAAGCCCGTATAAGCCTCCATCCCATGTTCTCCAATGTCCAATCCTAAATACTCCTCCTCCTGAGATACCCTTAAACCAAAGATTGCCCTTAAAATAGACCAACATAAGGTACTAAAAATAATCATTATCACACCTACACTAACAACTCCCAATATTTGAACTCCCAATAACTGAAAATTTCCATTACTAAAAAATCCTGCAATATTCTCATCCCCTGTAATGGCTGAGTCAGCAAACAAACCAACGGCAATAGTTCCCCAAATACCATTGACTAGGTGTACCGAAACCGCACCCACAGGATCATCTATTTTTAATTTATCTAAGAGGTAAACAGAAAAAACCACTAAAATTCCTGCCAATGCACCAATGGTAATGGCACTAGAGTAAGATACCATTGAACATCCTGCGGTAATTGCTACTAATCCAGATAAAATACCGTTGATACTCAGAGATAAATCTGGTTTTCCTGCTAATACCCAACTGCTAATTGTCCCCGTAATCGCTCCTGATGCGGCGGCTAAATTCGTGACAACGGCAATATAAGCAATATCCTCTCCCACTGCCATTGTCGAACCGGGGTTAAAGCCAAACCAACCAATCCAGAGGATAAAACATCCTAATGTGGCTAAACTTAAATTATGTCCGGGTAACGGTATTATACCTCCATCGGATAAGTATTTCCCTAATCTAGGTCCTAATAACATTGCCCCAGTTAATGCACTCCATCCTCCTACTGAATGCACTACTGTTGAGCCAGCGAAATCCTGAAAACCTCTTTGTGCTAACCATCCCCCACCCCAGATCCAATGTCCAATGATAGGATATGCGATCGCAACTAAGAAAAAACTAAAGAATAAAAAATCAATAAATTTCACCCTTTCCGCCACTGCACCAGAGACAATAGTAGCCGCCGTACCGGCGAAAGCCACCTGAAATAAAAATTTTGCCGACAAAGGTACTCCCACCCAATTCAAGGCACTGTAAACCCCCTTATAAGCCTCTCCCGTAGCCGGGCTATTATCCATTCCTTGTAAGAAAAATCCTTCTGTGCCAATCAAACCGTTTCCATCTCCAAACATTAAAGCAAATCCCACCCCCCAAAAAGCTAGAGTTGATACAGCAAAAACGATCAGGTTTTTGGAAAGTAAATTCACTGCATTTTTACTACGACAAAAACCAGTTTCTAACATAGCGAAACCTGCATTCATGGCAATGACTAAAATCGATGCAATCACTACCCATAAAGTATCTAATCCTACTTTTAGATCTCCTGTGATGGTTTCCAAAGAAGCGGTATTGTCTTGGGCATAAACCGCATAACAAGAAGATAGTAATAAAATTACACTCAATAAAACACAACCTTGCCAACCAGAAGATTTTTTGATCTTATTAGTAATTAATTGGATTTTTCTTCTTTGACTTCTCGTGATTAACATTTATTTTTTTCTTAAATCTTGACTGATTTTAACTCGCTCATTATAAGTTGAACCAGTTTTTATTATTAGCATCAAATTTTACAGAATTTTACCTTCTCCTGTGATATTTGTTGCTGAATTATTCTATTTTCCATCGCACAGAATTCCAGACAGTTAATTTCTATCTCATTTTAACTCCTCACTCCTAATTAAATATAACTGTGATAAATCATAATCAACTGCTGTTGAGGATTATACACTTCCACAGGTAATTTATATTTTGAGCTTAGATATTGATAATTTTTTTCCACCTGATTAATATGATTAATAACTTGCTGTTGCTGTTGATTATTATTTGTTGAATTATTTATTGTAGAAAGAGATTTGATTGTATTCATATACTCATTAGTTAAAAATATTTGTATGTTGCGATCGCTCACTGTATAACTACAGATTTTTTCACTACCCTCACAAATTTCTTTCACTTCTGCTGTAATTTCCTGCTTTTTAACGGCTTTTTTTAATGCCCCTTGAGCAATTTCTAGTTTTCCTTCCGCCAGATTTTTCTGTTTTTCAATATCTTCTTTTAGCCAACTTTCTGGTGGAATATTGTTTGTTAAGGAAACCGCTTCTTTCCAGAAATTAACAGCTTTAGTCCATTGATTTTGTTTTTCAGAGTCTTGAGCTAATTCCATTGTTTCTTCTATATTCTTCTTCAGATTTAAGGCTTTTTCTTCTAAGTTTATCTTTTGTTGAATTTGACTAATTTCTTGAAGATAATCATTGACAAACTGTTCTTTTTCTGCATATACTTTTGTTTGGGGGGAAATTTGCTCTATTTCTAAAATAACACCTCGCCATTTTTGTTCAACTTCTTTTAATTGTTCTAAACTCTTAATATTTGCCTCTTGATTTTTAATTTCTTGAATTGTTTTTTGAGCATTTTCTAATTTATTAATCGCTAATTTTTCTTGTGCAATTTTTGTCTCTACTTGCGATAATTGTTGTTGATAACTCTCAATTTTATTTTGTTGAAATCCTTTAAATTCTTCATTTTTGACTGATTCTAACAATGCGATCGCATCTTGCCAAAAAGTTTTAACTCGACTCCATTCCTCTACAGACAAAGGCAATTTTGCACTCATACTTATTGCATTTTCTGCAATATTTTCTCCATCTAAAAACAGTTGTAAATCACTAATTTTTATGCGATAATTTTTGATTAAATCTTGTGCTTCTTGATGATTTTTTGACCAATAAGGGATTGTTTCTAAGGTTTGAATATTGATGACTAAATTAGCTATTAAGTCTTTAATTTCCTCTTGTGTTAAATTATCTTTTAATAAACTATTAGTTGCCGTTTGAGTCTCTGTAATTAAAGCACAACTATCACCTAAAACACAAGGACGAGTAAAATAATAACTAACACCAAAAATTGTTAAGGAAACAACTCCTAAGATAAAAACAATAAAACCAGCAGAAAAATTCGCAACTTTATAACTAACACTTTCCTCCTGAATAATACCTTTTTTATCAGCCTCATTATTTTCCTTATTCACCGAAGAAAAATAAACAATATTTTGATCATTAATATCAGCAATTGAATAATTATCAATAACTTGATATTCTGTCATAATTTGCTTGATTAAATCAATAATATCTTCAGTATAATGCTCAATTAAAATCAGTAGTTGATCCAATTCAGATAAGACAATTGTACACCCAAATTCGATCGCAACTTCTTGAGTAACAACCTCTTGTATTTTTTGTTGTAAAGTATCGGGATTGATTTTTTGCTCCATTGTAGTTTTAATCATATACAAAAACCATGAACTGAATTATCGACAACTAGGATTTAGGAATAGCATAACCTGATCTCGGACAAGGTGGGCAACGAGCAACACCTTATCTATTTTTCCCTACCTAAAGTAGTAATTTACACCACGAGGAGCAAGAGAGCCATTTTTCTCAATTATTTACTAATTTTAAGCTAAGTGATTTGAGGAATTGGCAAAATTAATTAAATTACTCAAATTTTGTCTGATAGCAGATTGTAGCTTATCGCAATAAATCTCTTTGCTTTGTTGATACTTGTCAGGCTCATCGACAAAAATAACACTATCAACTTCTTTCATAGTGAACATTTGAAACAATATTTGACTAACAGGGACTTCTTGAGCGACAATGTCAGGAGAATTAATCTTACTATCGGGAAATTGAGCGGCAGATTGAACGCTAGGAAAAGCGTAAATAACTTTTTTTTCTAACTCTGGATGTTGATCACTCCCTAAAATGGTTAGAACTAAGTTATTATCCAAAGTCTGTCTTAAATAGTATTCAGAATGACCTAATTGTTGAGCAAAAGCACTGATAATAGGAATCACCCCATTTTCCATAATAACAGCAGGAACGCCGAATTTAGGGGCTTCTTGGATCAAGTTTTGTAGTTGCTGATCTAAGTTCATGATAAATATTCTAAGTCTTTATTTCATTTTAAGCTAGTTTGCATTGAAATTATTTTGCCTTATCCAAATATTTAAGGTGCAAGGAGATTTTTTCCCATTCTTTTTTTCTCGTAAACCGTTGCTACTTCGGGCATCCAGTCTTGGAAACGCTTAAAGATTAATTCTGCTAGATTTCTGATTTCAGGTTGTGCATCTTTGGGTAAACGCAAATCGCAAAAATGTAGTAAACTACGGGCATTAAAGCTAACAACAAAATGTTGTCTCAGGTTTTGGGTTAATAAATCCCTAGCGTGTTCAGGGGCGTAACCTTGTTGATTTACTTTTTCAGCATAGTATAAAATCGCCTTTTGAGTAAAGAGTATATCTTGATTACGGGCTTCGGGGGAGTAAAAATATTTGTTACCTTCTCTGTCAAAATAATGTCCAACACCACGAAAATAAAATACTTTTTCGATGAGAGAAAGACCATCTTCAGGGGTTTCTTGAATTTGTTTTGCTAGTCTTAAAATTCTTTGACAAGTATATCTTTGAGACTGACAATCGAAAGAAACTCCCACTCTATGGGTTCTAGCTTGAACCATCACAGAATGAGGAAAATTGATAACATTGAAGGTAATTGCAGGATGTTCTAATATTCCCCAGTGAGATTTATTCACACAATTACGCACAATTCTTTCTCCTAATTCTTCTTCTGAATAACTAGCTAATTTTTCTATTTCACTATAGACAAAATCTTCGCTATAGTCTTGGTGCATAGCTAAATAACAAAGTAGATTGGGGCGATCGCACCTACTTAAAACTTCAACGGCAAATAAGGGATCTAATAATGGTAAATTATCGATCATCTCCATCTCCTTGTAAAGTCTGATTCGCTTTTCTCGCTTGTAGTTTTTTGATATTATTTTCAAGTACCTGTTGAGGATCTAAACCCAACTCATCACATAATCTAGCCCAATACCACATCACATCCCCCAATTCCTTCTCTAACTTTTCCTTAGCAGTATCGAGACTTTGATCTTTACGGATATATTTTTTAACAACACCGCTTACCTCCCCTGCCTCACTAGCCAAACCGAGGGTAAGGTATTCTAAGAAAGTTTCTGGAGGATAAATAGCGGTTTCTCTGGTTTTTAAGGTATATTCTTTGAGATTCATTTATAACAATTAACAAATGAGGTATCAGGTGAGTTCGGAGTTACTTAAGTAATGAGTAGATGTCAGGTGTCAGGTTTTGGAGAACATTTTTCACCTAAAGCCTAATATCTAAAACTTAATGGCTACTTATTACTCAATCTAACTGCGAGGAAAACGACGACGTTGCAAAAATTCGGGGATGTCTAACCCAGAAGAAATGCTTTGAGGATCGGTTTGCGGAGTTTTATTAGTAGTCGCCCGATTATCCGGCGGAGAAGAATCTAAATTAGGAGGAGAGGCAACGGTTTTAGTTGTCACAGTGGGAGGATTATTTCTCTTATCCCCCGAAAAACCAGTGGCAATAACAGTTACTCTGATTTCTCCCTGCATTTTTTCGTCAATCACAGCCCCAAAAATAATATTAGCATTGGGATCTACTATTTCATAAATGGTCTCGGCGGCGGCATTGACTTCATGTAAGGTTAAGTCTTTACCACCAGTAATATTCAGAACTACTCCTGTCGCTCCCTCGATGGAAGACTCGATTAAAGGAGAAGAAATAGCTGCGATCGCCCCTTCTTTTGCCCGTGATTTACCCGAACCGATACCAATACCCATTAAAGCAGATCCAGCATCCGCCATGACGGCTCTAACGTCCGCAAAATCAACGTTTACCAAGCCGGGGATAGTGATAATATCAGAAATACCTTGCACCCCTTGACGCAAAGTATCATCCGCCATACGGAAAGACTCTTGCAGAGGAGTTTCAGGAGGAATTACCGCCAATAACTTATTATTGGGAATGACAATTAATGTATCAACCTTGCTTTCTAACGCCCGAATCCCCTCCTCTGCCTGATTAGTGCGACGACGACCTTCAAAAGTAAATGGACGGGTGACAACTCCCACCGTCAAACAACCCATATCCTTGGCAATTTCAGCCACGATGGGGGCGGCACCAGTGCCAGTGCCTCCTCCCATTCCTGCGGTGATAAAAACTAAATCAGTATTTTCTAATGCTTTAGCAATCTCATCTCTGGATTCTTCGGCGGCTTTTTGCCCAATGGCAGGGTTTCCTCCTGCACCTAAACCTCTGGTTAATTTTTGCCCAATTTGTAGGCAATAAGTAGTCATAGATTGGGCTAAGGCTTGAGCATCCGTATTTATTTGCCAGAAATCAACTCCTACCACGCTACTCTCAATCATACGATTAACGGCATTACAACCTCCACCGCCCACACCAATGACTTTTATTTGGGCAATATTACTGGGAATGATAATATTAGAATTCATATTGGGCTTAAGAGATTCTTCTTTTGGGGGCATTTTTTTTGCCGAGTTTGGATGACTATTATTCCCATTGGGGGATTTTATTTTCGCAGTAGATTCGATGATAGATTGTTTGGCTCGGTTAAAATCAGGTTCATTCATGGCTAGTAAAATAAGACGGGTCTGCCTTGGAGTTTTTAATATAATTTAATATAGATTTAAGAGTCCAGCCCTTTAATATTACTCTAAAGGGTAATCAGATTTTTTCACTGAATTTATCTAATAATTTAGAATATTGTACCTTGAGGAATGTCTATAGGATTGCTTTTATTGAGAATATATACTCAGCGAAATTATAACTCAAGTAGTTCTACTTTTCAGAAAATTTTTCATAACACCTAAAACCTAACACCCAAATTACCTCAGTTCGATGCGAGAATATCCGACTGGGGCAGGTATCAGGTATCAGGTAGCTGGTTTCAGGTTTGATTTTTTGAATATGGATTCATTAGACATCTCTAATAAATCGTGCTAGAAGCCCGAACTACTAAGGAAAAATCTTAATTTTTCGCCATCAAACACAGGTAAATTCTTTGTTTTGAGCTAGAAAAACCAACCGTAAGAGTGTAAACCTTTGCCTAAGAGATTAACCCCTAAATAACAAACCCATACCACTAAAAAACCACCAGAGGCTAAAATAGCGGGTTTTCGCCCTTGCCAACCTTTGGTAATTCGAGCGTGTAAATAAGCGGCAAAAACTAACCAAGTGATCAACGCCCATGTTTCTTTGGGATCCCAACTCCAGTAAGATCCCCATGCTTCATTTGCCCATACAGCCCCCGAAATAATGCCGATGGTTAATAATGGGAAACCTAAGCCGATAATACGATAACTAATATTATCAAGGGTATCCACTAAACTCAACCGCTCTGGAGAAAGTTGATTGACAATGGTTTTTTCTCTAGTTAATACTGCTGTACCCCCTTGATTTTCTAGGGCGGTTATTTTCCCTGCTTGATAGTTTAATTTTAAGGCTTTAACATTACGGTAAGCACCTGTACCTACAGAACTACCTCTTAATTGAATCTCTTTACCCTGAGTTAAAATCAAAAATGCGATCGCAATCAATGAGCCTACCATCAAGGCGGAATAACTAAACATCATGACACTAACGTGCATCATCAACCAATTAGATTTTAACGCAGGAACTAAAGGTTCGCTATGTTGCATTTCTGGGGGGAGAGAAAGGGTGGCAAAAGCGGCGATACCCATAGCGGTGGGCGCACTGACAACTCCCACTAAAGGACTGCCACTCATAGTTTCTGCGATTAAATGCACTGTGGTGACACCCCATCCTAAGAAGAAAAGGGATTCATAGAGATTACTAATGGGGAAATAACCCCCTTCTATCCAACGTGCTAATAGCAGACAGGCAATGGATAAATTAGCGATAATCATGCCCATTGTGCCTAATTTGGGTAAAATGGAGAAGTTGGGAAAAGCAGTGCCTACCCAATAGAGTAACATGGTGATAAATAATACGGCAAAAGAAACGTTATCTAAAATACTTTCTAAACTAACTAAATCCATAAGGTATATATGTTAAATTTATTTTCTATATTTTACCATAAATCTTCTAATTCTTCTTCATAACTAATATTAACGGTTTTTTCCGATACTTTTTCTAATTCTTCAGCAGTAGTAAACCCCTTATTAACTAATTAAATTAACTGCTATTAAAATCTAGGGGTATTGTATCTCATAAGGGTAAAAACTGCTATATACTGTAAAAAAAAACTCTCTACGCCACAGAAAAAATACTGAAAAACTATAATAGAAACAATGTGAATATTAGCAACAAATTAGTACCAAAATTATGGAAAAGAGCTTGTGTAGTAATTGATAATGCGAAGATTTATTTAGGGGAAACTATCAGAAAAGAAACAGAAAAAGTTGGAGCAAAATTAATGGCTCTCTTACTTCTGGTCATGATAAATTATTTCTTATAACTTTAGACATCTATGTAAATCGGGCTAGAAGCCGGAACTAACAAGGAAAAATCTTAATTTTTACCAGATGTCTATTTTGCAAGAGAACTTAAACAGGTATGGATTTTATGAGACAATGGGAAATTAAGCCAAATATTCGCACTTGCGGAATTAATCCTAATCATTGGTATGTAGTGGCTAAGAGTGTAGAAGTCAAGAATAAGCCTTATCCTGTCACCCTTTGGCATCAAAATATTGTCATTTTTCGCAATAATCAAGGCAAGATTCAGGCTTTAGAAGATCGTTGTCCTCATCGTCAGGTCAAGTTAAGTGATGGTAAAATTGTCCATAATGACCTTGAATGTGCTTATCATGGTTGGCGCTTCAATGGTGAGGGAAAATGCTCTTTTGTACCTTATTTACAGGAAAATCAACGGTTGCCTAACTGTCAACTCAAAAGTTATCCCGTACAGGAATTAGATGGTTTTGTCTGGTTATTCCTCGGAGATGGTGACTCTGAAACCATTAAGCCCATGGGGTTGCCTGAATGGGATCATCTCAATTATATTGCTAGTGTCACTACTATTGATTGCCCCGGACATTTTTCCTATTTAATCGAGAATTTAATGGATATGTACCACGGGCATTTGCACGACAATTATCAGGCATGGGCGGAGACGAATTTAAAGGAGATAGAGGTTAATTGTCAACGGGTGGACGTGTTATATGAGGCTCAAAGCTATTATCGTATTGATAAAATTTGGTCTGTTTCTCAGTTATTTTTCCCTGCTTTAAGACGTTTACACCCTGAGCCTTTAAGGGTAAGTTATGTTTATCCCCATTGGTGTTCTAGTTTGGGAGATGATTTTAAAATTTACTGTTTATTCTGTCCCATTAATGAAACTACCACTAAGGCTTATTTGATTCATTTCACTTCTTTACAGGCTTTTTGGCGTTTACATAAATTACCTGTTTGGTTTCGTCGTTTTGTCAAAGATAGTCTTTTTAATGCGGCTAAGGGTTTATTGGATAGGTTAGTAGAGCAAGACATTGCAATGATCAAACAAGAGCAAGATGCTTTTAACCGTAATCCTTTACTCCGTAATTATGAATTAAACGGTGCGATCGCATCTGTACAAAAATTGATTATGAGTCAAAATTCATTCCTAATTCCTAATTCCTAATTATCCAAATCTACCGCTTACATAATCTTTAGTGGCTTCCTCCCGGGGATCACTAAAGATTTTTTCGGTGCGATCGAACTCTACCAAATAACCAATTTTACTACCTTTGCCCACGGCTTCGGCGTTAAAAAATGCCGTCATATCCGCTACCCGAGTCGCTTGTTGCATATTGTGAGTAACGATAACAATGGTATAATTTTCCTTGAGTTGTTGCATTAATTCCTCAATTTTCAAAGTGGAAATGGGATCTAAAGCTGAACAAGGTTCATCCATTAACACAACTTCGGGTTGAGCGGCAATGGTGCGGGCAATACAAAGCCTTTGTTGTTGCCCTCCAGAAAGAGAAAAACCGCTTTCCCCTAGCTTATCCTTCACCTCATCCCATAATACTGCACGGCGTAAAGAAGTTTCGACTAACTCATCCATATCCCCTTTATAGCCGTTGATTCTTGCCCCATAAGCGACATTATCATAAATGGTTTTCGGAAAGGGGTTAGGGCGCTGAAACACCATACCAATTCTTTTTCTCACTTCCACAGGATCAATATCCTTATGGTATAAATCTTGTCCACGATAGGTTACTCTGCCTTGCAATTTAAAAGAAATAATTAAATCATTAAGGCGATTTAAACATCTTAAAATTGTACTTTTACCACATCCTGAAGGACCAATAAAAGCCGTAATTTGATTTTTGGCAATATCGAGGTTAACACTTCTGACAGCTTTATAAGTGCCATAGTATATATCAACATCCCTTAATTGTAAAATGGGTTCTGTTTGTTGATACTCTTCCTGTTGATATTTTTCCTGAGTATTGTAAGATTCTTCCATGGTTTTTCCCTTTCTGTCTAGGTTGTAAGTTGTAGATTTTAGGTTATTGGTTTTAGGTGTAGGGCTTAAGGTTTTAGGATTGAGAGTTAATTTCTCCCCATGCCTCCCTCCCCTAAATGAATTAATAAATTTTGCGACGGGTAGCTAAACGGGCAATAATACTGGTAGTCAAGACTAATGCGACTAGAATTAAAGATCCAGCCCAAGCTAACTCCTGTTGAGGTTTAAAGGGTAAAATCGCAAAGTTGTACACCAATACCGATAAAGTGGCAATGGGTTCAAGTAAGCCTTGAAAAGAGACATTAGGCCAAAAGTTGGAAAATAAGGCAGTAAAAATCAAAGGTGCAGTTTCTCCAGCTGCCCGTGCGATGGCAAGGGTGACACCAGTAACGATACCGGGTAAAGCCGCAGGAAGGACAATTTTTACTACCGTTTGATATTTATATGCCCCAACTCCTAAAGCCGCCCAACGAACATCTTGAGGAACAATTTTTAAGGCTTCATCCGTAGTACGAATAATAGTAGGTAACATTAACACCGCAAGAGCGACCCCCCCAGCCACAGAGGAGAACCCAACAATACGGCTCGATACAAATAAACCAAAAGCGAAAACCCCTGCAATAATAGAGGGGACACCGCTTAAAACGTTAGTGGCAAAACGGATAGCTAGAGCCAATTTATTATTACCGCTAAACTCCGATAAATAAACCGCCGCTAATACTCCAATGGGTACAGCGATAACAGTAGCAATACCCACTACCACAAGAGTTCCAATTAAGGCATTGGCTATACCCCCCTCACTCAATCCGGGAGGAGGCGGTAACTGAGTAAATAAATTACTATTGAGACGACTAAAACCTTGTATAATTACAAAGTAAAGCACAGCGAACAAAGGGATCACTGTGCAGATTAGACATAGAGCCGAAAGTCCAGTCATAATTGAGCCAAAAATCGCTCTTTTATCCGAGGGATTTCTTTTTAAACTGCCAATAGTTGATGCTGTCATAAGTATTTTTTAATAAAAATAAAAAGTTACAATAAGGAATGAAGAATTAAGAATTAAGATTACAAAAACTCCCCCATCTTCCCATGCTTGCCACGCCTAATTCCGAATTCCGAACTCTGCTGATTACTCATATTTTGCTTTAACCTGATTAACGATATATTCTGCACCGATATTGACAATTAAGGTTAAAATCATCAACACTAAACCTGCATACATTAAAGCGGATACCTGTAAGCCACTGGCTTCTGCAAACTGGTTGGCGATTAAAGATGCGATCGTATTTGCAGGGGCAAGAATAGAAATATTGAGGTTATTGGAGTTACCGATAATCATGGTTGCCGCCATTGTTTCTCCCATAGCGCGCCCTAAAGCTAACATCACACCACCGACAATCCCAGAAATAGCCGCAGGAATTAACACACGGAAAATAGTTTCCCAACGGGTTGCACCCAATCCGAGGGATGCTTGTCTTAAATCGGGGGGTAAAGAAGCTAAAGAGTCCCGGGAAATGGCAATGATAATGGGTAGAATCATGATTGCTAAAATCACACCGGCAGGAAGCATACCCGGTCCAGTAGGGGGGGTACTAAACAAGGGAAACCAACCAAAGTTACCGTTTAACCAAGTACCAAAACTTTTGGCAATGGGAATCATGACAAAAATACCCCAAAGTCCATAAACTACACTAGGAATAGCCGCTAAAAGTTCCACTAAAAAGGTTAGAATAGTGCGGACTTCTTCTGGTAAAAAGTCTTCACTTAAGAAAAGTGCCGCACCGACACCAAGAGGAATGGCAATAACTAAGGCAATTAATGAACTAACTAAAGTACCATAAACCACTGCTATCACCCCATATTGATTGGTAACGGGATTCCAGTTGCTATTGTTGAAAAAACTAATGTTAAACTGAGTAATGGCAGGCCAAGCTCCCATCGTAATAATAATCGCTATACTAATGAGAATTAAGCCGATACTAATAGCTAAGGCAAGGGTAAGCCATCGGAAAATTATATCAAGGTTTTTCTCCAACCCTCTGGGAGAATTACCTATGGTGGGGTTATTTTGACTATCTGATTCTGACATTGTTAAATAATCAATTATTAAGGTTATAGGAGATGAGAATTTAAAAAGGTAAATTTTCTTGGGAAAAAGAAAACTAACCCTGAGAAGATGATTAAAATATAAGCTTTAATCAATCTTCTCTAACTTTTCTTAAAATTAAAAGATTAAGGTTAAATTTTAGTTAACATTAATGGTAAAATCGGGAGAAATTTTATCGGCAACAGCTGCTACTTTCTGTGCCACAACAGGAGGCACAGGAATATAACCCAATGCAGGAGCAGCTTTTTGTCCTTCGGTTAAAGCGTACTGAATCATAGCTTCCATGGCGATGGCTTTATTGGGATCATCATAGGAATCATAAGCTAAAATCCAGCTATAAGTGACAATGGGGTAGGAGTCTGTACCTTCAGGATCGGTAATAAATGCTCTTAAATTTTCAGGTAACTCCACGTTAGCAAGGGTGGCAGAAGCCGTTTCATCACTAGGATAAACAAATTCTCCCGAAGCGTTTTGTAAAGATGCTTTAGGAAGGTTATTGTTAACCGCATAACCATACTCAACGTATCCGATCGCACCTTCATTTTGCATAATAGTCGCTGTTACCCCCTCATTACCTTTTCCACCGAGGAAAGTACCGCCGTCGGGTCCCCACTGTACAGTTTTACCTTCTCCCACTTTACTTTTCCATTCTTCACTGATAGCGGCTAAGTGTTTGGTAAAAAATCCAGTAGTACCACTACCATCGGAACGGTGAACAAAAGTAATGGGTTTATCAGGTAAAGTTAAATCAGGATTATCCGCCACAATTTTGGGATCATTCCACTTGGTAATTTTACCTAAAGCAATATCCACATAGGTTTCTCGACTTAGTTTTAAGCCTTCTACCCCTGGTAAATTATAGGCAAAAACGATCGCCCCTGCCGTGACAGGTAACATTAAAGTTCCTCCGTTTACCCTAGCGATTTCTTCATCTGTCATTGCTACATCACTAGCACCAAAATCAACGGTTTTCTGAGTAAATTGTTCAACCCCAGCACCACTACCTACAGATTGGTAGTTAACCTGTAATTTAGGTACTTTTTGATTTAAAGCCACAAACCAATTTTGATATAAAGCGGCGGGGAAAGTTGCACCAGCACCAGTTAAACTAACGGGACTCTTGAAGGGTACTTCAATGGCAACAGAACTTGTCTCGCCACCGCTAGTAGTTTCTCCTCCTCCAGTGGTTTCTCCCCCCCCAGTAGTAGTGTTATCAGTAGGTTGTCCACCACCACCACAAGCTGTTAAGCTAAGAGCCACGAATAATGCTGACACAGATCCTAATAATTGATTTTTTTTCATTTGTATTGTTGTGTATTAGTGTATTTTTACCTAGTCTTTATTTAGTCTCTAATCATAATATGACTCTTCCGCTCCTGTGGTAAAGAAAAGGTTAAGAAATAATAGAGAAATCATCAAAAAATATGTAATTGAACAAAGTTTTAAAAGATAAGTAATTAAATAAAATACACTCTTAGTCTTATCATTAATTATTTTGATAAATATTATTTTAGTTAACTATTCTGTTTTCACTATTTTGGGTTAAAATTTAGATAAATATATAACCAAATAGATAAATTGATTATATCTTCATTAAAAGTTATTCCTAAGAAACTTTAAAATTTAATTGTTTTTATTTAATAAAAAGTGAAAATCAGTGTCGCAAAATTTTTTCTATTTTTGAAATAAAATGTTATTTACATTGAGATATTTTTTTTGATTAATGATATAAATTTTGCTATAATTATTACCAGTTGAAAATCTTTTCTAATATATTAATTATTCTTTTATTCTTATAGTTAATAAATATCGATTATAACTGATAATAACTTGACAAAAATAATGATTAGTGTTATCTCTAAATATAGATTAGACTTGGACCTAATTCGAGCTTCTAGCCCGAAACACCAAGAGAAAATTTTAATTTTTGGAGATGTCTAATGATGATTTATAAGGCTTATAATTTTTATAATATAATGCTTATAATTGTTGTCTTGACTTATTTGTTATGATAAAAGTTGTATCTATTCTGATATTTATAATTCTAAAATAACCTTAAATAAGATTAATAAAAAAACTAAAATAATTAATTATGACTTCCGAAATTCGCATTCATCGACAGGATTTTATCGGCTTACAAGATAAATATTATTTTAATTATGGTGGTCAAGGTATTCTACCACAATCGGCTTTAAATAAAATTATTGATACCTATAAATTCATCGACAAAATTGGGGCTTTTGGTATCAAAATTAACAGTTGGATTCAGGAAAATAATTACAATACCAAAGGTGCGATCGCATCTGAAGTAGTAGCAAAACCAGAAACCATCGTTTTAACGGAAAACGTCACCAGTAGTTGCAATATTGCCCTTTGGGGTATTGAATGGCAAGAGGGAGACGAGATATTATTAACCGATGCCGAACATCCGGGGGTAATTGCCTGTATAAAAGAGATAGCCCGTCGTTTTGGCGTAAAAATTGCTACTTGCCCCATCATTGACACTTTAAATGGGGGAAATCCCGTCGAAGTCATCAAAAATCACCTCACCCCGAAAACCCGTTTGTTGATTATAAGTCATATTCTTTGGAATACAGGGCAAGTGTTACCCTTAGAAGATATAGTCAAGGTTTGTCATAGTTATCCTCATAGACAGACACCGATACAAGTATTAGTTGATGGTGCGCAATCGGCAGGAGGCTTACCCTTAAATTTAGCAGATTCCCAAGTTGATTTCTATGGGTGTACAGGGCATAAATGGTTATGTGGTGCGTCAGGTGTCGGTTTTCTTTATGTTAGAGAAGATTTGCTCACTTCCCTTCACCCTACCTTTATCGGTTGGCGTGGTTTAGATTTCTCTAATTCCGATTTAGCTTTTACTAAAGATAGCAGTCGTTTTGAAGTGGCAACCTCTGCCTATCCCCTCTATTCAGGTTTACAAGAGGCGATCGCATCTCATCAATCATGGGGTACAATGGAGCAACGCTACAGTAGAATCAGAGAATTAAGTGCCTATCTTTGGTCAAAATTACAAGAAATAGAGGGTATTGAATGCTTAAAAAAAGATACTCCTCCAGAATCGGGCTTAGTGTCATTTTATCCCAAATTAGGGCAAGATTCGCAAAAATTAGTCAAAAACTTAGAAGAAAAAGGCTTTTTCCTGCGAACATTAGCCCATCCTTACTGTATTCGAGCCTGTGTTCATTATTTGACCTTAGAATCAGAAATAGATGCCCTTATTTCACAACTTCAGGATTTTAGGCAATGATCTAACCTCAGTTCGATATAAGATTTATTGGTGTGGTTAGGTTGCCAGTTACCTGTATGGTGTGCATAGAACTTCGCCAACTTGTATTTGTTATGAATTTTATTGTCATCGATACCGAAGGAAATGACACCCTCACAGAAATAGCCATTATCAACCAAGACGGAAGGCTAGTTTATGAAGCCTTTGTAAAAACACGGGGCAGTAAAACCAATAAACTAAACCATAAACTTCATTGAAAGAGACGATGTCAAAAGTAAAAGGTGCGAGCAGCGTAGCTGTGCCTTCGGCATCGCATCTTTTGTGGGTTAAAAGATATGTTTTATTTATTATTCGCAAATTTGTATTTATAATGGAATTTATTGTCATTGATACCGAAGGAAGTGATACCCTCAGAGAAATTGCCATTATCAACCAAGACGGGAAGCTGATTTATGAAGCCTTCCTCAAAACACGAGGCAGTAAAACCAATAAACTAAACCATAAACTTCTCATAGAAATCATCAAAGACTTACAAAACATTTTGCCTAATAAAACCATTATCTGTCATAATGCCCAGCACGATCGCACCATTCTTCTCAACAGTTTTCGTAAATGCCGACAAAAATTCCCCTTAGTAACATTTATTTGTAACCTTGAATTAGCACAACAAAAATATCCAAAACTGAATAGTTATCAACTAGGCAACCTCAGCCGTAAATTTTTCCTCAAAGTGGATAACCTTTATTTTAAAAAAGTTCAAGCCCATAGCGCTCGCTATGATGCACAATTTACCTTACAATTATACTTATACCTAATTTCTGACTCTCAAACAGACAAAAAAGCATCTATGGTAGTAAAACAAACAGTCAAAAATCCTTTCAGTAGCAGTCGTGTCGATGATCCCTATCAAAATCACTTAGACTTTGAACATATCTACAAAAGTCAATTTTATCATCTGAAATCCCTTGTAGAAGAAATTAAACAAGATAGAGAAAACCACCAGAGTCGAGGTGCATTAATACTGGGGGAAGCAGGAAGCGGAAAAACTCACCTCATGATGCGACTAGCCAAAGCCACATTAAAAACCAATCGTCTCTTATATGTGCGTCAACCCAACAATGCTAACTCCGTGATGCACCACATTTACTCAAGAATATTAGAAAGTTTTGCCCAAAAAGTTGACATCGAAGACACTCAACGCACCCAATTAGATTTACTTTTAGCCCATGTTTTTACTAATATTTTAAAATTCATTCAGCAGGAAGATAAAACACAAAAATTGGAGCAAATAATTCAACAATTACAAAATGATAGTCTAATATTATATGAACGTTTAGGAGCAGAAAATAGTCAAAAAAATCGAGATAATTGGAAATATATAGAAACAAAAATAACTCAATGGTGGGAGAATAATTATTCTGCTAGTGGTTATGCACCAAATATTCTCAAAGGAGTCATAAAATATTGTAGCTATAAAGATCCTAAAACAAAAGATAAAGTAAGAAGATGGTTAACAGGCAATGAATTAGACAGTCAAATTTGTGAAGAAATAGGCTTAAATAATTGGCAAGAAGATAACTTAAGTAAGGAAGATTTTGCCCTAGAAGGAATCCGTTTATTTGGGCAATTATCCACCCTAGATGAACCACTAATTATCATTTTTGATCAATTAGAATACCTTATTCATAAACCAGAAATTCTTACCAGTTTTGGCAATGCTTTAAGGGAAATTATAACCCATATTCCTAACTCTTTAATTGTAGTTAATCTTTTCCCAGATCGATGGCAAAGTTTTCAGGGATATTTTGACGATTCTACCATTGAGAGATTATCCATTAATCAACTAATTTTACAAACTCCTTCCGCAGATGAATTAAGAAAAATGTTAGCCTTGAAATGTGAAAAAGTAGGCACAACTTTAGAGGAGTTATTTAAACCAGAAGATTTACCTATAATTTTGAGACAATCTTCCATCAGAAAAGTAATTAATAAAGCATCAGACTACTATTATTATCGAGTTTTAAACCTACCTTTACCCCAAGAATTACCCTTTAAAAATAATGCTTCTGTAGAAGAAAGGTTAGTTAATTTAGAAAACGCTTTAAGGCAAATTGCCCATATTTGTCAACCTTTATTAACTGATAATTATGAAAAACAATTAAACACGGAAACAAACAATAAAATCAATCAAAATAATGAATTGGAAAAGGAGAAAAAAGAAGAAATAATATTTGAGTTTGACACAAAAGAAACAACAATAACTAATGAGGAGAAAATAAAATTAAATGATAACATATCATTAAAAGAAAAAATAGTCTTAAATTACTTAGAAGAAAATGAACAGTTAATTGCTGAACAATATCACAACCCTTACATTATTACCGATGATGATGAGTATGGAAAATTAGTGACAATTATGGACGCATTTAAAACCTATGATTCGAGTATAGAATTAGATCATTTAGCTTTAGGTAAAAGGGTAATTCCTCAACATTTATTAATTACTAAAAATAAGGTAAAATTAGCTATAGGTTTTCTGAATATTGGTAGTTCAGCTTTTACCAATAGAATCAAGAATTTTAATGAATTAGTTATCTCTTATCCTAATATTAAGTTTTATTTATTAAGAGATGAAAAAGAAGGAATTGTAACGGGTAAAAAAGGGATAGAAGAAATTGAAAAGTTAAATTATACAAATAATGGTCAATTTTTGATAGTAGATAAAGAAGCAAGAGTTATTTTTGAATTAATTTATAAAATGATTGTGGCAATTAATCAAAATGATTTAGAAGTTAGTGTCGCCGATGCTATTAAAATAGTTTTAAATACGTATGCAAATTACTGGTTAATCAGAGAGATTTTTGCTATAGCATTCCTAAATGAGTCATGAGAATATCATCCCCCCTAACCCCCCTTAAATAAAGCTTTTCTACAGTAGTTACGGTAAATTAATAGAAAATAAGTTCTCTAATGGTTAATGTCAATTCTTATACTCATTACTCCTCCTAAACAGTAAATTTTAAACGAGGTGCAAGATGTTAGTATTATATTATCTGGCACGGTGCGATCGCACTTACTATTCCATTTTTGAGGGATTTTGACATCTAAATTGAGATACCATCCTAACCAGTCAATTTTACCAATTTTAGCCTCTATTTTTGATAATAAGTCCATTCTCCATGCCCTTTGAGCATTAGTCGCCATTCTTAATTCATCGTCAAAGTAAAGATTTTATATCAAATTCAAGTGAGCTACTATATTATAATCATAAATCCAAGCAGTTTTCAGATTAATTAAACTCGGATTGACAAGGGAAGCCACAGTTAAACCAATATCACGGGCGATCGCACCTAAACCAGTGGCATGGAATATATCGGCATTTTGGCGAGACGTTTGTTGAACTTTTGTCGCTCGTACTTTTCGCAATTGTTGATATTTAACCAAAGCAGTCTCTATATCCTTTTCTTGGGAGATAAAATGGGCTAAAGCATAGGCATCTTCTATAGCCATTGCCGCCCCTTGTGCCTGAAAGGGTAACATAGGATGGGCGGCATCCCCTAACAATGTCACCTTACCTTGACACCAATAGGGTAAAGATTCATGGGTAAATAAACCCCATTTATAGCAAATAGAGTCAGTTTTTTGCAAATCTTCGAGAATATTATCTAATAAAGAAGATTTATTGCCAAAACGTTCCACTATTTCCGACTTATCAGCAACAATCGCCCATCCTTCCTCCTGCCAACGACTTTCTTTCACCACTAACACCAAATTTAACCAACATTCCCCCCATTGCTGATTCTCATTAGGATAAGCCACTACATGATGATTCTCTCCCATCCACACGGTAGCTTTCCCCCATAAAGGGCGATATTTCTCCGTAAAGGGCAAAATTGCCCTAAAAGCAAAATAACCAGAGTATTTAGGCTTATAATCAGGGAATAATTGAGTTCTTAGATGCGATCGCACCCCATCCGCACCAATTAAAGCCCTAGGGGAGTATTTTTGCGACTCATTATTGAGGGAAAAAAATAACTCATCCCCTTGTAATTGATAATCCGTTAACCGTTGACAAAAATGAATCCGACTCTTATCCTCGATGGAATTAAAGAGTAACTGGTGTAAATCTGCTCTACGACACTGATAATAAGGAATATTTTGATTTAACTGCCAAGATGCGATCGTCCTATCTCCAGAAAAAGAGCGTAATTGAAAACCGAAGCAACGGTGAGAGATAGCCTCTAATTTCTTCTCTAAACCTAATTTTTGCAAAACTCTAACCACATTAGGGCTAATTTGCAACCCGTAACCCAAAGCCTCAAAGGAATTTGCCTGTTCATATAATTGAAAATCAATCTCTTTCAATTGTAAAGCACGGGCTAAAGTTAAACCGGCAATACCTGCCCCAACAATAACAATCTGTGTTTTCATTCCACCCTGTTATCTAAAACCTGTTATTATCAACTATATCTCAAATTGGGTAATGAGTTGATTTATTCACGAAAAACTTTTTTGTGCTAAAATTTAATTTGTTTAGTACATAAATACCTAATATGAGCTTAAATATTGTACACCTAGTAGGACGCACGGGAGGAGATCCAGAAATCCGTTATTTCGATTCAGGATCGGTAAAATGTCGTCTTACTTTAGCAGTAAATCGTCCCACAAAAAAGGATGATCCCCCCGATTGGTTTGAATTAGAAATTTGGGGAAAAACCGCCGAAGTTGCCGCTAATTATGCTAAAAAAGGTAGTTTAATTGGTGTCCAAGGTTCTCTCAAAATTGATACATGGAGCGATCGCACCACAGGAGAAACTCGTTCTAAACCCGTAATCAGAGTGGATAGACTTGATTTATTGGGATCAAAACGAGACAATGAAGGTTATAACCAAAGTAGTGATAATTTTTAGATGAAAATAGCACTGGTACATGAATGGCTTACCCCAAAGGCGACAGGGGGATCTGAATTAGTAGTCAAGGAAATTTTACAGTTTATTGACGCTCAATTATTTGCCCTTATTGACTTTGAATCAGTTAACCCCCATAGTTATCTGTATCAGCGAGACATCAAAACTACTTTTTTACAACATTTTCCCCTCAGTCGCAATGGGGTGCAGAAATACTTACCTCTGTTACCCCTTGCCATTGAACAATTAAACCTCACAGAGTATGATGTGGTGTTATCTTCCTCCCATGCCGTAGCTAAAGGGGTGATTACTCGCCCCGCTCAACTTCATATTTGTTACTGTCATACACCTATGCGTTATGCTTGGGATCTCACATTTGATTACCTCGATCGCACCTCCGCCGGAAAGGGTATTCAGGGCATTTTTACCCGTTATTTACTCCATCAATTACGCCAATGGGATGTTATTTCTGCTAATCGAGTGGATTTTTTCATTGCCAATTCTCATCACACAGCAAGGCGAATCTGGCGCTGTTATCGCCGTCAAGCAAAAGTAATTTATCCCCCTGTGCAAGTTGCTCAATTTCCCTTCAAAACCGCAAAATCTGACTATTATCTCACGGTTTCCCGTTTGGTTAGCTACAAAAAAGCAAGTATGATAGTCGAAGCCTTTAACCGTAATGGTTTACCCCTTGTTGTTATCGGGGAAGGTACAGAAATGGACTACATAAGCGCGATCGCCCAACCGAATATTACTCTTTTAGGTTCAGTGGATGACAATACCTTAAAAGAATATATGTCAAACGCTAAAGCCTTTATTTATGCAGCCTGTGAAGATTTCGGCATTGCCATCGTCGAAGCTCAAGCCTGTGGTACTCCTGTTATCGCCTATGCAGGAGGCGGAGCATTAGAAACCGTCATCGATATTCGAGATAATCAAAAAGAAGGTACAGGAGTATTATTTTCTCCGCAAACAGTGGAAGGTTTGCTCGAAGGGGTAAAAACTTTTACTATATTAGAAAAAGAATTTAAACCAGAAAATGCCCATATTCAAGCTGAAAAGTTCAGTGTGGAAACATTTAAACAAGATTATCTCGCTTTTTTTGAGCAATGTTGTCAAAATTTTGAGCAAGAAAGGTTTAAAAATTGAATTTTCTGGTCATAATATTAATAACGAAAAGGGTTGAACAATGTTTAACCTCTACAGACAAATTTAAGTGTCTAATCGGAAACACAGTTTTTAATCATCGTTTATGACGACGGGTTAATTATCTGTAATTATCAATGGTGTGAAGTGAAGGAAACAAAATGACTGCAAATAGCCAACTTGTCTCGGTAAAAGTAATTCAGAGTTTGGCAAGACGGGGATTAGTTACCGTCTCTCGTCAATCTGGGCGCGATCGTATTCAACTTACCAGAGAATTTTATAAACGAACTTTTGACATCGTCTTTTCTGCTTCGGTATTGATTGTTTTTTCCCCCCTCTATCTCATTTTAGCCCTCTTAGTGGCATTTAGCTCCCCCGGGCCTATTTTTTACGCCCAAGAAAGAGTCGGCAGAAACTATAAGCATTTCAAATGTTTTAAGTTTCGTACAATGATAGTAAACGCCGATCGAGTCTTAGAAAAGATATTAGCCGAATGCCCCGAAAAAAGAAAAGAATTTGAGGAAAATTTTAAACTGAAACAAGATCCTCGTATTACATGGATTGGTAAATTTTTACGCTTTACTAGCCTTGATGAATTTCCGCAATTTTGGAATGTGTTAATGGGTGATATGAGTGTAGTCGGACCTCGTCCTCTTGTGCCTGATGAGTTACATAAGTACGGCAATAAAATGGAAAGGGTTTTAACCATCAAACCAGGGATTACGGGTTTATGGCAAGTTTCGGGTAGAAACGACATTCCTTACCCCCAGAGAGTCTTAATTGACGTTTATTACGTTAACCATCATAATTGGCTTTTAGATCTTTGGATTATTATTAAAACCATTGGAGTTGTCATTTTTCCTGAAAATAATGGAGCTTATTAATATTTCATTTTATATAATTTTTGTAGGGGTTGAACATTGTTCAACCTTGAATAATTTACTTAACTATGCCATATTATGCCATTTGATCCTTGGCTTAATCAAGAATTAATTGAAAAATATTTTTCATTAATAAATATTCAAAAAAAAGTAACTAAATATCCGGTTATATTCTTAGCAGAAAAGGATTATCAAAAATTTATCTCAGCCTTTTTTGCTTGTATTAAAAATGATGTTTGTTTATTTTTAGTTAATCCTAATTGGGGAAAACAGGAATGGCAACAAGTAGAAAACCTTGTTACTCCTGATTTAATTTTTGGTGAGATTAACTATCAATTTAATTATACTAATCAAGAGAAAAATACTAGATTTAAAGGGATTATGATTCCCACAGGAGGCACATCAGGAAAGATAAAATTTGCGATCCATACATGGCAAACCTTAACTAATTCTGCCCAAAGTTTTTTTCAATTTTTTGATAGTTTACCCATTGATTCTTTCTGTTGTTTACCTCTTTATCATGTTAGCGGTTTAATGCAGATTATTCGTAGTTTTATCAGCAATGGGAATCTTGTTATTAATTCATTTCAAGATATTAAAAGTAACCATCAAAACTTAATTAACTATCAGGATTATTTTATCTCTTTAGTACCTACTCAACTGCAATTTTTCTTAGATAATAACCCCTCTTTTTTACAAAAGTTCAAAACTATGTTAGTGGGGGGTGCATCTATTTCCTCTCAACAAATTGCTTTAGCAAGAGAGTATAATTTCCCCCTAGCTTTAACCTACGGCATGACAGAAACTGCTTCGGGAATCACTATCTTAAAACCAGACTATTTTGCTAAAAATAATAATAGTAATGGGCAAGTTTTACCCCATGCAAATATTATACTTAGCAACTTATCCCCCCTTAATTTCCCCTTAATAAAGAAAAAGCAATCCCCCCTTAATCCCACCTTAATAAGGGTGGAAGATAATAAGCCACAGGGTATTATTTCTATTAAAGCAACGTCCTTATTCAAAGGTTATTATCCCCATTATGAAGAAAAAGAAATTTATCAGACGGATGATATTGGTTATGTTGATGAAGAAGGATTTTTATATATTTTAGGGAGAAATAGTCAAAAAATAATTACGGGGGGTGAAAATGTTTTTCCCTTAGAAATTGAAAGGGCAATTCTTAACACTAATTTAGTTAAAGATGTGGTAATTAAAGCCGAAAAAGATCCTTATTGGGGAGATGCGATCGCATCTTTTTATGTACCTATACATCAGGATATAAAACCAGAACAAATTAAAGAGAAATTAAAAGGAGAAATCAGCAATTACAAAATCCCTAAAATCTGGTATTGTATCGCAGAAATCCCTAGAAATGCCCAAGGAAAAGTAGAGATAAATAAGTTAAATAGAAGGTGTTAAGTGTTGTAATAAGTAATTTTCTATTAAAATATCGGTATTAATACCCTGTTTTTGTGCCTGTTGATTTAGTTGTTCAATCATCCATTGAGGTAGTTCAATATTTAAGGATTGTTTTTGTTGTAATGACTGCTTGAGTTGTTTTAAGGGGCGTTTAGCTTGAGTTAAGTCTAAGTAAGGGATTATATCTTCTCCTTGGTCAAATTTTTGGTCAAATTCTGTAGCTTTCATACAATTTTACCTCTTTATTTTTTGCTCTACGGACTGAAATAATGCGTATAATATCTCCTCGATAAGTAATTACAGCAGTTCAATGTTTCTCTTTTAGTTTACCAATTACAATCCATCTTGGTTCAGTTTCTGTTTTGGCAGGTATTTCAAATAAGTCTTCGTCTTGCTACAACTTTTGTGCTTCAACAAAATCTATCCCAAGCTTTTTGACATTTGATTGGCTTTTATGAGGATCGTATTCAAACTTAAACACATATAAAATTTATTGTTACTCATTATCCCTTATTAAGCACTTCAGATTCTAAATGCTTAACTTAATCTTGACACTAAGACCTTAACAGATTATATATGACACCAGATTTGAAAAATACCATTAATCAAAACTTAAATTAGACCCAATCATCAAACTTAGTAACTTAATAGGTTAAACATGGAACTCAAAAGAGAATTTTTTCCCCTAGTGCGCAAAACCGTCATGCCTCGCCCTTACGATGCAGAAGAAACTGATATATTAGGGCAAAAAGGCACGGCATTAGCAGTGGATGCGGCGATTTATGGAGATAATTGGTATTTGAATCGAGAAGCAGGATTAATCGAGATTTATGGTGCAGGTGCAGCAGTTTGTTTTCGTAATATTCTCCCTCGCAAGAATAAATATGAAAAAGAAGGGCTTTATCTCCGTTTAAAATTGGCTTATCGTACCACCGAAAACGCAAATGTAAATATTCGGACATTCTCAGGTCGTCATATTACCATACCCAATAGTTTAGAAGGAGCAATGTATGACGATTCCGAAACTTTTTGGTACGTCACCGATGATTTAACCCTCAATATCAACTCCATTTACACCGAGGAAAAAATATGGATTCAAAGGGTTGATTGGGAATGGGTAAGCAAAGAGGTAATTTATGAAGATGAAGCCATCGAAGAAAGAAAACTATTTATCCCTCGTAATCCTAAAGACATAGAAAAATTATATGTTCCTCAAAAGATTAATCCTACTACCATTAAAGAATTTTTAGTGAAAAAAATTCAAAATGATGACTATTTTGCGAAACGTTGTTTATCTATGTTATGTGAGGATAAATTAATGTCTAAAGATATGATGGAATTGTTCAAGGAAACAGGGATTGAGTTATAGTCATTCTCAGTTTTTATAGCTTTGAAATCAATTTAAGGCTTAAAACACTTTCCCAGAAATCGGGCTAGAAGCCCGAAATACAATGAAAAAATGTTAGTTGTTACCAGATGTTTAAAGCATAAACCCCTTAAAATGGGTTAAATATAGTATCTATTCAATGGAACTACGAACTATGAACTTGAAAACACAAAATGCTTACATATTAACTTCTGTTAATTATAAACTCTAATTCATGGTTTGTTAATTGTAAACTCAACAACTAACGACCAAAAATAGGGAAAAAAACAAAAACGAATATTATTAATAAATAATAAAATTATCCCAAATTATACATCAAGCAATTATAAATAAATATGATTATGGCACAAACAAAACAAAAAGACTGGTTTAGTGACGTTGATTTATACTTATTCGGAGAGGGTACTCATTATCGCATTTATGAACAGTTAGGGGCTCATTTAACCCAAAGAGACGGAAAATCCGGGGTTTATTTTGCTGTGTGGGCGCCCAACGCCCAAAATGTCTCTTTAGTGGGAGATTTCAATAACTGGCAAGCGGAACACACCAACCTAAAACGCAACACTATGGGGATTTGGGAAATATTTATGCCGGGGATGAAGGAAGGAGATAAATATAAATACGCTGTCAAAAACCATCACGGTTATAATTGCTTTAAAACCGATCCTCACGGCTTTGAACAAGAAATTCGCCCAGCTACCGCTTCGGTAGTTCGAGATATATCCTACACATGGGGCGATCGCGCTTGGTTAACTCAAAGACACGAAAATCATTCCTACGAAAAACCCATATCAGTATATGAGGTACACTTGGGTTCATGGATGCACGAAAACATCGAAAATCCTCCCGAAAATGGTGTGATAGTACCAGTTCCCGACAAACAAGGTGCAAGATTTTTAACCTATCGAGAATTAGCCGATCGCCTCATCCCCTACGTCAAAGACATGGGTTATAGCCACGTTGAATTGCTACCCATTACCGAACATCCTTTTGATGGCTCATGGGGGTATCAAGTAGTAGGCTTTTTTGCTCCCACTTCCCGTTATGGAAGTCCCCAAGACTTCATGTACTTCGTCGATCGCGCCCACCAAGAAGGTATCGGAGTTTTGATTGACTGGGTGCCGGGGCATTTTCCCAAAGACGAACACGGATTAGCCCGTTTTGACGGTACACATCTTTATGAATACTCCGACTGGCGTAAAGGAGAACATTTGGAATGGGGTACATTAGTATTTAATTATGAACGCAACGAAGTTCGCAACTTCTTAATTGCTAGTGCCTTATTCTGGTTAGAAAAATACCACATAGACGGCATTCGAGTCGATGCAGTGGCATCCATGCTTTACCTTGACTACGAAAGAGAAGTATGGGTAAGAAACCAATACGGAGGCAGAGAAAACATTGAGGGAATCGACTTTATCCGCCAATTAAACAACGCCATTAAGGACAATTATCCCGGAGTCTTAACCATTGCCGAAGAATCCACCACTTGGGAAAACGTCTCGCAACCCACAAAATATGGAGGTTTAGGCTTTGATTATAAATGGAATATGGGTTGGATGAACGACACCTTAAAATACTTCCTTGCCCATCCCCACGATCGCCCCAACTTCCACAATAAGTTAACCTTTAGTATGTGGTATGCTTTCACTGAACACTTTATGTTATCCCTCTCTCACGATGAAGTAGTACACGGCAAAGGACACCTATGGCAAAAAATGCCGGGGGATGAATGGCAACAAATGGCAAATATGAGGGTATTGTTCGGTTATATGTTTGCCCATCCGGGTAAAAAAACCCTATTTATGGGCATGGAATTAGGACAACGACGGGAATGGAAATATTTTCTCGATCTCGACTGGTGGTTATTAGACTGGCAACCTCACCGCCAACTGCAACAATTAGTCAAGGACTTACATACCCTATACCGCAGTCAACCCGCCCTTTATACCGATGACTTCAGCCATAATGGATTCCAATGGATTGATTGCCATGACGCAGGACGTAGTATGCTTACTTTTATGCGCAGAGACAAAAACTCCCACGAAGTGTTAGTGGTAGTGTGCAACTTTAAACCCGATGTTTACTATCATTATTGGTTAGGAGTCAACGAAGCAGGTACTTATGAAGAAATCATGAATACTGATGATCTCAAGTATGGCGGTAGCGGTATTGTCAACCAAAAAGTACAAACTAAAGACTGGAATCATTGCCCATGGCCTCATGCCCTAGAAATCACTGTTCCTCCCTTATCCATGACTATGTTTAAAAAACTAAAATAAGGGTTACTGAAAAAGTGTTTTGATTAGGCTTACAAGGGCAGGTTTTTAATAACTGACGTTACGCACTCATTCATCTGTTAAGTTTTATTAGGTTTCAGGTTTCAGGTTTTAGGTTTGCTCCGTGTCATATAAGAATAAAGCCCAAGATTAAGGAAAAAGAATTAATTTAAAGCCATTGTGCAAAAAATACGATTATTCTTGCCTTAAGCCACGAAAATAGTTATGGATGCTTTTAACCTGCTACCTGCTACCTCCCATGGACAATTAATTATCTTTTTGCGTAACATCAGTTAATAATTAGACGTCTCCATAAATTATTTTTTGTTGGCTCGTAGTAAGGGCTTAAGCCCTTAAAATGTCTATTATTACCTCAGTTCGATGTAAGAATATAGTATGAAGGCAGATTTCAGGTATCAGGCGGTGCATTGAGCGTAGTCGAAATGTAGCAGGTTTCAGGTTTTTTTCTGAAGATCAAATATTTAATATCCCGAATTGAACATCATAAAATCGATTTAGATATATTTTTATAAATTCTTGAACCTAATACCTGACAGCCGATACCTTTACATCACCTAAAATTTTATACCGAACTCAGGTATTATTGGAGATGTCTAATCGTTTTTGCACATAAGATTTAGGTTCACCATATATTACTTGATAAAATTTTCGCCCAAAATTGTCGTCTTTCTTCGGGGGTTTCTGAAGCTAAATTCCAAAGACTTTCATAGAAGAAAAATGATACCCCCGCAAAATTTTGTTCTCTGGTGGTGTTAATTTGTTGCTCAATTAAGTTAAGATTAATTGGCCTTCCTTTCAAACCTGTCAAAATGCCGATCGCGCTCGGAATATGATCTTTTGCTAATTGTAGATCTTTTTGGGCTAATTCTCTGTTAAAAGCAATCATATTATCCCGATAAATTTGCACAATTAACTCCTCAATCAAGCCTTTTCTTTCCCATTTTGCCCAATCGAGCAAAAACATTTCTTTGGAAAATTCTTGGGGATTGGGGGAAACAGAAACAATCACA
Source organism: uncultured Cyanobacterium sp. (assembly GCA_964409355.1). GTDB lineage: Bacteria > Cyanobacteriota > Cyanobacteriia > Cyanobacteriales > Cyanobacteriaceae > PCC-10605. Next base: position 11,440 of record CAYPDC010000006.1, on the reverse strand, counting down.
TTTTGTTTGACTGCTTTAATTTTATGAAAGAGGGTTTCCATATATTCAGTAATTTTGTGCGATCGCCACTCAATCCATTCAGGATCAAGATAGTCTAGGGGAGGTAATTTACCATCATGTTCTCTACGATATAAACCAACTGTATAACTATCATAACCAAACTCGGAGGGGTAGCCGAAATGATCATCAAATTGAATGCCGTCAATATCGTAATTAGCCACAATTTCCACGACTAAATCTGTGATAAACTCTTTTACTTGAGGATGGAGAGGATTTAACCATACTCTTTCATGGGTTTTTCCTTCTAACCAAATTTCACTATTATCCTTTCTTCTGGTTAACCATTGGGGATGAGATGTGGCTAAAGCCGAATCCGCAGGTGCCATAAAGCCAAATTCAAACCACGGAATAACCCTCATGTTTTCTTGATGCCCTTTTGTAACTATTTCCTGTAAAACATCCCGATTTGTTAACCCTTCATGGGGATCAATTTTACTCCCTGTTACTTTTTGAGCCACTTCACTAGGATAAAGGGTATAACCCCAATTCCACACCGTTGGATAAAGACTGTTAAAATTTAATTGCTTCAAAGATGCGATCGCACTTTTCGTATTTTCGGAGGAAAAAAGCACCTCACTGTCAATATTTGTTAACCAAACTCCTCTAATTTCCCGTTGATTGTCAATACTGGGTTGACTATAACTAAATTTACTCCAAGTATAAAAAGTTAAGATTGTGGCGAGGAAAAGAGGGATTAATTTTAGTAATTTCATGATCAGTTAGGAATTCAGAGTTAAGATTTTTATTAAGCGTGAGATTATCATTAGCCATAAAACTTATTGTTGGCAGATAAATAATCCTAACATCGAAATTTTTTTACATCAAGAAATAACCTTTTTTATTAATTCTTGTGTGTATTTAAGTCAACCTTAAATTGACAATCTATTAACAAAAAACTGCATTGTCAACTTTTAATAAAGCAGTTTAAAATTGAACTAACGGAAATTGATTAATTTTTTGATTATTAGGGAGTTTTTTTGTCAATGAATACTTTAGAAGCAATTTATCAACGTCGCTCAGTGAAAGGGTTTGATCCCAACCATCAAATAACACCAGAAGAAGAAAAAAAACTTCTGGAAGCAACAATTCAAGCCCCAACCAGTTTTAATATTCAACATTGGCGTTTTGTGATTCTCAGAGATCCTCAACTACGACAAAAAATCCGCCAAGAGTTTGGCAATGATCAAGCTCAAATGACTGATGCTTCTTTGCTAATATTGTTTACAGCAGATGTGAAAGCATGGCAAAAAGAGCCTTCTCGGTATTGGCAAAATGCACCGAAAGAAGTTGCGGATCTCCTTGTGGGATGGATGAAACCGTTTCATGAAGGGCGTGAATGGTTACAACGGGATGAGGCTCAAAGATCTATCGGAATGGCAATGCAAACGTTAATGTTAGCGGCAAAAGAAATGGGTTATGATTCTTGTCCTATGATTGGTTTTGATATTGAAAAAGTAGCCGAGCTTATCAATTTACCAGAAGATTATGCGATCGGACCGATGGTAGCTATCGGCAAGAAGATTAAAGAACCCTGGTCGAAACCTGGACAATTACCTTTAAGCGAGTTGGTTGTGGAAAATAGTTTTTAAATTGGTAGCAATTAGAAATTGGGAGTTTTCGGCAATAGTTCAATTATACATTCTAAATTTTACATTCTTTATTACGAATGGGGTAAAAAGGTTGATGTAAACTAATTAAATGGGCAAGGGTTTTCTTTAATTGAGTACGAGATATGATCGCATCGACAAAACCGTGTTGTAACAGATACTCAGAAGTTTGGAAACCGTCAGGTAATTTTTCCCTCAAAGTTTGTTCAATTACTCGTCTTCCTGCAAAACCGATGGTTGCTTTGGGTTCGGCTAAAATCAAATCCCCTAACATCGCAAAACTAGCTGTCACACCCCCAGTAGTAGGATTAGTTAAAACGGGAATGTATAATAATTTTTTCTCTTGATGTCTTTGCAACGCTCCCGAAATTTTCGCCATCTGCATCAAACTTAACATTCCTTCCTGCATTCTTGCTCCCCCAGAGGCACAAATAATTACCACTGGCATCATATTAGCCGTTGCGTATTCAATGAGACGGGTTAATCTTTCTCCCACCACCGAACCCATACTCCCCCCCATAAAGCGGAAATCCATGACTCCTAGAGCTATCGGTAAACCATCGATCAAACCTATCCCCGTTTGTACTGCATCCGTCAATGATGTTTTAGCTTTATACTCCACGAGGCGATCTCTGTAAGCCTTGCGATCGTGAAAATTTAGGGGATCAGCCGGGTTAATATGATGATTTAAAGGTTGCCATGTATCCCCATCAATCAACTGACTAATTCTTTCATCACTATAAACAGGCAGATGGTGTTCACACTCCAGACAAACCATATTATTAGCCTGTAAATCTTTAGTGTAAGACAATACTCCACACTTAGGACATTTCGTCCACAAACCATCAGCAATATCTCTTTCTTGTTGAGGTTTTATCTCCGGTTCAGACTTGCGTAAATTATCAAACCAATCAAATAAAGACATTATTAAGAATGAAGAATGAAGAATGAAGAATTAATAATTAGGAATGAAGAATTAAGAATTAGGAATGAAGAATTAAGAATTAAGAAACATCCCACTCTCTACTCCTAACTCCTAACTCCTAACTCCTAACCCATTACCTAAATTTGGGGTTCTAAACGAGCGTAAAATACACCACGAATTTTAACATCTTCCGGTTCTTCTGCACCTAAATCAGTAGAAGAAGGTTGTTCACTTTCAAAAACTCCAGAGATTTCGCCAGTGTCACTATCAACTTTGGTAATTTGTAAGGAAATTTCACCATTTCTGGTTTCATACTGTTTTAAATTACTACGGAGATAATCTTCTTTATCCGCACCAGCAGGTAAAGCGACAGCATTATCATAACCACTGGTTAAACCACGTCCTTTAGGATCTAAGAAAGAAGCACCACGATAGGAAGGTACTCTGAATTCCCCAACGAAGTCAGCAGAGGTATTAACCGTAGTGAAACCTGGTTCGGTGGTAGCTACCATTTTCTTAATAGTAAAAAAGAAGGGAACTTGTTCTCCACCCGGTAACAAAACTGTAGCGATTTGGAAGTCAATCCCGTCTATTTCAGTTAAGGTTAAAACCCCTTCCTCATCAACGGTTACAGTACCTCTGATTTGCTCTAAGCTGGTGGTATCTCTGGTTAAGAGTTTACCTTGAACGAATTTGGCCTCTTGTCTTTTGTTTAGGGGTTCTTCTTTTACAAAGTATTCTTGTGGCTCTAAGCACATATCCACCAGTGCTAAAGGCTGATCAGGAGAAATAGCAATGCTACCACGGGTAAATTCGGAAATTTCGGGGCATTTGTTTGCCAATCCAGTATTTAAAATTTCATCATAAGTAATTGTATTGGGATCATAAGCTTTGGCTACGTTGTCGCTACAAGCGTTCAAAAAACCTAAGCAGACGATGAGGAAAGCCACTAATAGGCTACGGAATCTCATAGTTAAACCTCTCTTTGTCAATCTTCTTTAAATTTTTAATCTTATGGTTACTTAGTCTCTTTGGCTAAAGAATAAGTATAGTTAGATTTATCGTGATCTACTTTATCAAATTAAGAGTCTTTATTAACAATTTTTATGAGGATGATTCTTTTTTGTTTGCCTGATCAATCCTTGAATAGTAATTCTTCTATGATTTATTTTGATTTTTTTCACTGCTTTTTTTCTTTGCATTTCTTTAATATTTTGTTACAAAAATTAATATTTTCCATTAAGCTAATTTGGATTCTAAGTTTATTGGCGATGATAGAGAAAAAGAAATTAAGTGCTAAGATTTCAGATAAGAGAATGAATGTGGAGGATTCTAAATTATGACAGTGGAATTAGCTCAAACCTCGTTAAACTCGATCGATTACATTGAGGACGAATGGACTCCACCAGAACCACCAACAGATTTAATTTTTGACGACGGAGAACCTTTGGAAAGTAATCGCCATCGCATTGCCATGAATGTTCTGATTGAAGCTATACATCGAGCTTATCAGGGAAGAAATGATTATTTCACGGGCGGTAATATGTTTATTTATTTCAGTGACAAAAAAGTTTTTAATCGAGATTTTCGAGGACCTGATTTTTTTGTGGCTCTGAATGTGGATGGAGAAAAAGAGCGTCAAGGTTGGGTTACGTGGCAGGAAGGAGGGCGTTATCCAGATGTGATTGTGGAATTGATGTCTCCTTCTACGGCTAATCAGGATTTGACGGTGAAAAAAGAACTATATCAAAATGTTTTCCGCACAAGGAATTATTTTGTTTATGATCCTTTTAATCCTCAATCTTTACAAGGATGGCGTTTAGGAAACAATTTTACTTATGAGTCTGTATCCCCTAATGAGCAAGGACAACTTTGGAGTGATGCTTTAGGATTATGGTTAGGGATTTGGCATGGTAAGTTAACAAAGGAAAACGCTCCTTGGTTACGCTTTTTTGATCCTGATGGTAATGTAATATTATTGGGTCAAGAATTAGCTGAGTTAGAGAAGCAAAGGGCTGAACAGGAAAAACAAAGAGCTGAACAGGAAAAACAAAGGGCTGAACAGGAAAAACAAAGGGCTGAACAGGAAAAACAAAGGGCTGAACAGGAAA
>CAYPDC010000006.1:0-6637 GCA_964409355.1 uncultured Cyanobacterium sp. | reverse complement strand
AACAAAGGGCTGATCAAGCGGAACTAGCGTTAAGGGAATTACAAAATCGTCTTGCACAAATGGGCATTGATTTAACATAGGTTGGGTTTCGTTACTATCTGAGTAGGGATGGGTTACTAAATCATCAATAGACATCTCCAAAAATCGGGCTAGAAGTCCGAAATACCGTTCAAAAATCATAATTTCTGGAGAAGTCTAATATCCTTGATGACTTTCACAATAATTTCCTCACCCTCCTCAGAGGTGCAGGGCTGTTTCATTTTTGAGAAAGAAAAAAGAGGGGGAGATAGGGAGAGAGGGAGATGGGGGGATTTTGGTTTATAAGGTTTATCTGAATACTGAGGTACACTTATTTCTCAAGGGCAATAGGTTTCAAGGCTCTCCCCGTACCTCATAAGGGTAGAAATTGCTATATTAATGTTTTCTGGTAATGTCTAGTTGAAGAAAATTATTTTTGATAGATAAAACTTTCACATCTTCTAATTCTGGCAGTAAATCAGGATTTTTAACTAATAAGAAATTAGCTCTCAGATTAGTCAATAATCTATAATTAAAACTTTCTTTAGTTACTACAACAAAATCGATTATATTGTCAATATTTAGGTTTTCTATTTGTTCATTAATTACGAGAAAACTTTTGTCTTTAACTTTAAAATATATATAGTTTTTATTCTCGTCAATTATCTCCATTGAGTTAATATTATTTAACTCATAATCATTGACATTTTCTACTGATAAATATTTATGTAAAATATCTAATGAGCGGTTTTGATTCTTCTCATTACTTAAGACTAATTCCACTGCATTAATACCTTGACTTTTCAGAAAAGGTACTAAATTAAAATATACATTATTTTTATCCCCTAAGTTAATTAACGCAGTATGGCTGAGATTTTGCACGATAACTACTGCTTTAAACCGATTATCAATAACCGTAACTTGCACTAAGTTTAATTTCTGATAAATTAAAGGTAAAATAACTAAATTTAAAGCAAATACTATTAAATAGTATTTGTATTTTTTCCCAAATTTAACATAAGTTATTAAAATAAAAATTAGATAAATTAAAGATAAAATAATCACATTATTTTTTCCTACTGCTAAAGAACTAAAATGCAAATTATTACTAATTTCTACTAACTTAATTAATAACCAAACAAAGGGAAATAATAAAGAAGCGATCGCCCCTCCGAATAAGGGAAGAAAAACACCGATAAAAGCTGTTAAAATTCCGCCTAAAGTAATAATAATTACCAGAGGGGTAGCTAAAATATTGGTGAAAATTCCGTATAAAGGAAAACGGTGAAAATGATAGAATTGTAAAGGTAAAGTCCAAATTGTTGCCGCTAAAGGCACAGCGATGAGGTTTGCTAAAGTTGGAGGCATCCAATCAAGCCTGTCAACAATGGGGAGTAAAGAGACAATTAAGCCAAAAGTTGCCAAAAAACTAAGCTGAAAGCCTATATCAAAAATCCAAAGAGGATTAATTAATAACAATATTACCGCCGCTAACAACAGACTACCAGAAACTTTCACCTTTCTTTCATTTACGATCGCCACTAAAACCCCTAATCCCATCAAACAAGAGCGGAGAATAGAAGGATAAAAACCCGTAATGGTAGCGTAAAGAAATAAGGTTAAGATCCCGATAAATAAACGATTACGAGGAGAAAAAGACTGAGTAACTGTCAAAACGACTCCCAACAATAAAGACACATGAAACCCAGAAGCCGCTAAAACGTGTGCCAATCCTGCTAAACGAAAACCCTCCTGTAACTCCAAATCTAAATCCACCGCGCGACTACCCATCACCATCGAACTAACTAAGCTACCAGATGGTATATTTAAAAAACGAACATGGGTTTGTGCTATTCTTTGACGCACATTAAATAATAATCCTTGCCACCAATTACCTTGTCTAATCACCGTGACGGAAGTAGCAGATAAACCAGAAAAAACACCTTTCCTTCGTAAATAATCCGCAAAATCAAAACCATCGGGATTTAAGGGGGGAGAAGGTTTGTATAAATTTCCCTCTAAACTCCCCAATGTTGAGGGAAATAAGCCATTTACATCTAATAAAGGCGACGTTACATAAACCTTTCCCATTACTTTTTCCCTTTGATTATTTTCTTCTATTAACTCCCTTGGCTGAAAAATAAACTTTGCTTTGCGATTTTGATTAATTCTCGGAGTAGTTAAGATTACTCCTTCTATGGTAACTTTTTGAGAAAAAGAATTGTTAATCTGGTGACTAATATCTAACTCAGTGATAGAAGGGAAACGAAAATAATAATAGTAAAAACTAGCGATAATGATTAAAAATAGGAGAAAAAGATAACGAAAATTAATAATTAAAGAATACTTATTTTTAAGACTTAAGCCCATAATAAGTAAAAAGACAAAAATAGATAAAGCTAGTTTAAAACCTTGTGACAAGTCAAAAATACCTGTTAAGAGTAAACCTACAATAAAAGCCAATAAACAACCATATATTAATTTGATTTGATTCATATATAGCAATCCTATTTGATTTGTAAGATTATCATGAGGGTAGGTGTCGCCAAAAAATACTCATAAATAAAATAATCTAGGTAATATCTCATAAATCGCCTAAAATTCTAAAGATTAATGGATATTGCTGATTTAAGGTATGAATCTCTTTTTTAAGTCATAAGCAAATAAGTAATAAGTAATCACCCCTTCCCCTCATCACCCTATCTCCCCATCCCTCAAAATCATACCCTAATCCAGCAACGCCGATTAATGATATAATTCGCAGAGAAGCTATAGATAAAATCATAATTTATTAATCCATGAGTGAAACCATTACTACTGCTGTCAGCGATCGCATCTGTAAACACATGAATGATGATCATGGAGATGCGTTGGTGCTATACGCTCGACATTACGGCAATTTAGACAATTTAAAAACGGCAAAAATGTTGTCCATTGATAACGAAGGGATGTTTTTAATAGTGGACGAAAATGAGGAAAAACCGTTAAGAATAAACTTTGATCATACTCTAGTTGATGCAAAAGACGCTCATCATACCTTAGTTGAAATGCTTAAATTAATTAGAAATTAGAAATTGGGAATTAATATTGAACGTTTACTATTATGGCTCTTGTACAGTAGTTATGGTAAAATAATAAAAAATAAATTATCTAAATCATGCTGAAAAAGAGTTATAGTAAAATAAACTTTAAAAAGTTATAAATTAAAGCTGTTAATTTAACCTGATACCTGCCACCTAACACCTTTTCCTAACCAATAATTTATATACTCAAAGCAAGAGAGCCTTAATTTGCCGTGTTAGATTTAACGAAATTAGCCCGTCAAATGCCTGATATAGGGCAAGAAATGCAGAAAGAAACACTTAAAAGTGTGCAACGTTTAGAAAAGGCGATCGAATTACTGGCAATAGCCGAAAGACAACAAGATCATTTCGTTAAACATCAAGAACAATGGTGCGATCGCCTCTTATTTAATGCGGCTATTCCCCAAGAATCCATTACCAAGAAAGTAAAAATTCCTTTTGCGCCCTATAATCATAGTGTGTTTTCTGCGGATGGATCGCAAATTGCCCCCTCTCACCACGAAATAGCCTACTGTTATTTGATTAACATTGGTAGAATTATGTTGCACTATGGGCAAAATTTACATCCTCTCCTTGATACCCTTCCTGAGATATACTACAAAAATGAAGACCTCTACGCATCGAGAAAATGGGGTATTCGCACAGAAGAATGGATGAGTTATAAACGCACGGTAGCAGAAGCAGAAGTATTAGCGGAAATGGCTTGTACATGGGTTAATCCCCCGGGGGCGCATTTTGATACCCCCAATCTTGCGATGATGGATGGTTCGTTAATTTACTGGTTTTTGGAAGTCTTACCCGTAGAAGCAAGAGAACAAATTTTGTCCCCTATTTTACAGGCATGGGAAAATTTACGGCAAACGAAAATTCCTTTGATTGGTTATGTCAGTGCATCCCGTAGCATGGAGGCAATCAGCTTTCTCCGTTTTCCTGCTTGTGTTTATGATCATCCTAATTGTATGGCATTTTGTGGGGAAGAAGTAGATAAAACCCCCTGTCAAAAAGTTGATCCCCTTCGGGATGTCGCTCTCTGGAGTCTTATGTTGCAACCGAGGGAAAGAAGTGTTATTTTTCGTAGTAATTCTCGTATTTTAGACTTTTATGGGGAAGAAAATCATATTTACTTTTGCTATCTTCATGTTGGTTCAGAAATCGCTCGAATTGAGTTTCCTAAGTGGATAGCGGAGGATGAATCTCTACTTAATCAATCTTTAAGTATTACTCTGGCTCAAGTTGATAAAGGTTTTGGTTATCCCGTTGCCTTAGCAGAAGCCCATAATTTAGCTGTCGTCAAAGGAGGCGATCGCACCCGTTTTTTTGCCTTATTAGAAGAACAAATGATCAAAGCGGGAATCAAAAACGTAGGTGTTTCTTATAAGGAAGCGAGGAAAAGAGGCAGTATTGCCTAATTAGGGTTTGCTGAAAAAGTTTTTTGATGAAGAGAGGGAAAAGGGAAGAGTGAATAAGTCACAAAAATCAAGGTTTCGAGGCTTTGTATCGGCATATAAATACAAAGTTGTTTTAAATAAAATTTAGTAAAAAATCCTCAGTTTTTGAGTAAAAATTGCCAAAAATGCACACTTTATAAACTCCAATCTAATTAATTTTCGGGAGATAAATCAGCCATAAATTATCGCATTTTTAAAAGACTTGAAAATACATTATACACAAAAGTTGCGATCGCATCTTCCCCCTGACACCTGACACCTACCCTCATTTTTAATTCTTAATTCTCTTGTCCTGTAATCGAGAGAGAGTCAACCCAAATACGAGAACAAACTCCACTAGGAGTTATTTCCGCCTCCTCTTCCACAAAAATAATGGATTTTAATAAGTCGAGAAAATCACCAGCCACTGTTGCCGCTTCGATGCTGACTTTTTCTCCTTTATTCACTAACCAACCATCGAAAGGCAAAGAAAATGAACCTTGTAAGGCATTAACACCAGCGTGTAAAGCTTGTAAATCATCGATGAGAATGACATTTTCTGCCTCTGCTAAATTATATTCCGTAGTGGGTTCTTGACCACGAAAAACATGATAATAATTAGGACTAATACTCACCTTTGCTCCTATACTAGCATGACCAGTAGGCTCGGCGTTCATTCTCTTAGCAGTAACGCTACTATGAAGGAAATTGACTAAGACACCCTTGTCGATAATAGGTAAATTACGGGTAGGTGTGCCTTCGCCGTCAAAGGTTTCACCGCTTACATTGCCTTCATGGAGAGGATTATCGTTAAGACTAAGGAGAGGGGAAGCAATTTGTTTCCCTAATGATTCAGGAGTAGAAAGACTTTGTTTATCGAGGATATTTTGGGCGTTGTAAAGATTGCTGAATGCGCCGAGTAAACTTAAAAAGGCTTCGGGAGAAAAGACGACTCGATATTTCCCTGATTTGATGGGTTGATAGTCTAAATGACTTAAGGTTTTGTCAACGGTTTCTTGAAAACAGCCTTGAATGTCTAATTTTTCTAAACTATTGGCTACTTTATAAGCACCTCCACTTCTGGGTTTCCTATTTTCCTGCTCGGTTTTCGCATATAAATATAAAGAGGTATATGTGCGATTTTCTTCTCTTAATGCCCCGTCACTGTTAACATAGAAACGTGCGATCGCCTGTTCTCCTAAACCATTATAAGGCACAGATGCGATCGCCTCGTGGACATTTAATAAATCCTTCTCCAAAGTCAATAACTTGTCAATCAAATCAGAAGCAGGAGTTTGCTCACCTAAGATGCGATCGACTTGAGGTAAAGTATTAGTAGCGAAAGGACTAAAATCAGGTACATTATCAGTAACACCAAAATAACTAGCTTCAAGGGCAGTTTTCAATGCTAACTCAATTCCCGTCTCATCCACATCTGTAGTCGAAGTTACGCCAATTTGTTCTTTTTCATTCCAGACTCTAACAATAACACTGGATTTCTGAGAGGCTTTTACCTGTTTTGGTTCACCTTGAAATACTTGTACGCTAGTTTGATCAACAGTTGAACCATAAATATCAAATTTCTTTATATTCAATTCAGAGGCTTTATCTTGAGCCATTTTAGCAATGTTTTGAACTTTAGACATAATTTCAGTGCATAATGTGTGATAACTGCGAGGAAAAACCACGCAATGATTAATTAACAATGTACACTGAACAATTAACAATTAACAATTAAAAACACCTGAATTGTTTTAACTCCGAACTCCAAACCAGAGTTTTTTCACTCGTCAGTATCAAAACGCTTATGTTTTGGAGGGGGAGAAAGCAGGGTTTTTTCAAAGTCGAGGTAAAATTGCATTTTATTAGTTCACCCTTCGACTACGCTCAGGGTAAAATTCATTGAACGTTATCTATTAGCTTTGTCAATTTATTGCAAAGCGATTTATGGCGTAAAACCGTTATCCCACAATGAAATGAATTTCATTGCTAATAGCGAACGTTAAATAAATTTAACTCAATTTTGCTGAAAAATATTGTTATCTTTAATAATAATGGCTCTTCTACAGTAGTTATGACAAATTATTAGAAAATAATTGCTATAAACCT
>CAYPDC010000005.1:30384-67305 GCA_964409355.1 uncultured Cyanobacterium sp. | reverse complement strand
GCAACAATTAGCGTTAAATCTCTGGAAGAATTTGAGGGGTTAATTAACTAACAGTTGATTCTAATTCATAGGGCGATCGCACCTCTGAAAAACCGATCAAGGTAAATTAATAATATGAAAAACTATTCCGAAAAAGCGAACTTCTTTGCGCCTTTGCGTGATATTCAATCTAACTTTTTTCAATCATTTACTAATTCTTTTTCTGGATTTGAAAGAGAGTGCCTGTTATCAAAGGATTGAGCCACAAGGTTTTTCTCGCTGATTTCCCCTGTAATTAACCGTGCGCCTCTACCACGAGTAAAGTAATTCCATCCCCATTGCAACATCACTAATAGCTTATTATCAAATTCAATCAGATAGTAAATATGGGCAAATACCCACACCAACCATGCAGGAATACCCGATAGTTTGATAAAACCTAAGTTAGCAACGGCATGGTTATTGCCAATCACCGCTAAACTGCCTTTATCTATATAGCTAAAAGGTGGGATTTGCTTTCCTTTTTCCTTCGCACAAATCAATTTGGCTACATACAGCCCCTCCTCCATCGCTACAGGAGCAATACCGGGTAAGGGTTTGTTATCTTGATGAGCAAAATGAGCTAAATCCCCCACAATAAAGATATTGGGATAATTTTTGATACTTAAATCTAATTCTACTACGATCCTACCAGTTCGATCAATCTCGGCGGAGGTGCGATCGCGCACTACCTGAGATAAGCCCGAAGCCTTAACCCCTGCCGCCCATAAAATTGTCCTCGCTTTGATGGTTTCTTCTTTTTCACCGTGACGGATATTTAAGATATTTCTATCGATATTTGTCACCATGCGGTTGGTTAATACCTCAACCCCTAACTCCTCTAAAGATTGTTGTGCTTTAGCCGATAAATCTTCTGGATAAGGCGGTAAGACTCGATTCATGCCTTCTATTAACAAGATTCTTGCTTTTGTTGTGTCAATTTCTTTGAAATCATTTTTAATACTTTTATGGGCAATTTCTGCGATCGCCCCTGCTAATTCTACCCCTGTAGGACCACCCCCGACAATCGCAAAAGTCAACCATTCTTGTTTTTCTTCAGGGGAAGATAACTTTTCGGCTTCTTCAAAAGCAAGGAAGATTTTACGGCGAATATCAAGGGCATTTTCAATACTCTTTAAACCGGGGGCATCTTTTTCCCAATGCTCATTGCCGAAATAGTGATGACTAACCCCAGTACCAATAATCAGATAATCATAGTTTAACACCCCCTCCCTCATGATCACCTGTTTTTGTTCGGGATTAATGTCCACCACCGCATCAAGTACCACATGAGTATTTTTATTCCTACCCACAATCAAACGTAAAGGAGAGCAAATTTCGGCGGGGGATAAACTACCCGTTGCCACTTGATAAAGAAGGGGTTGAAAGAGGTGAAAATTACGTTTATCAATTAATGTTACTTTAACGGGGGCTTTCCCCAATTCCTTAGCCGCGTATAACCCTGCAAACCCACCGCCAACAATTACCACATGGGGAATAGATGATTTTGTTTCTAAATTAGACATAGCTATTATAAAGATTTGTAAACGAATGTAAAATATTACTACGTTGATGAGATCTTTTCTAGCCTATCTAATTTTTTTTGGTTATTAAGTGACTAAGCACACAAAAGAATCGGAAAATAAGCCCCCATAACCTAATTATTTCTGTCTTCCTCACCGAAACTTCCTTAATCCTTTGCCACCAAGGATTTAGATGCGTCCTAGCCTATCATGATTTTCGTTCAGGATGACCAAACCAAGCCCGTTGACTTTGAGTAGAAGTGTATTTTTCTTCTAATAATTGGGTGACATCTTTCATGGTAGCTTCGGCGTTAATCCAACCGTTGTTAATATCGGGAAAATCAACCTGACAATTAGCACATTTTTTCTCCGAATAAAAACGAATTGGACACCAAAAAGATTCTACATTGCGCAACATTTCAGTGCCTAAAGACCATACTCCCGTCATCCAATCACAGTACAAGCACCAAATTAAATCATAACCGACTAAACCTTCAAATTTTTGGCGAGAAACATTAACCCAATGTTGTGCCTCATATTTCGGTAATTTCACCAACCAAGTTAAAGGGGGATAAACAATCCATTGAGCAAAACGAACAAACCAAAAAACAGGAATTGCAAAAGCTGTAATCCAAACGGCTAAATGATTTCGCCAACCTCCCACTATTCGACTAAGAGTAGGATGAATCTTCTGATTTTTGTCAACTGGATGAGTTAATTCGTGCAAAATAATCCACAACCAAAGGGAAGTCAATTCTGCTAAAAGTGCAATTCCAACTCCTAACCACCCCTGAAAAATAAAGCCTATTGCTAAAGGCAAAAGCATAAAATAAGCTAAGGCTAAATCAATACCGGGAGCATAACAAAAAAAATCCCCAATTTTTCGACCAAATTCGCCACTTTTTGCCGTTAAGTGTAAAAATCCTGCTCCTAAGAGCAAGGAGACAACTAACCACAAATATAATTCTGTAAATGGATTAATCACCACAATTTATTTCACCTCAAGTCATAAATAATCTCATGGTACATTGTTAATTGTTTATTGTTAATTCAAATCGATGGCTAATATTCCTCAAATTGTAGCTTCTGAACTCTCTCTTAATATCAAAAATGTTGAAAGTGCCTTAGAATTACTCGATCAAGGGGCAACTATTCCCTTTATCGCCCGTTATCGTAAAGAACGCACAGGTTCACTCAATGAGATACAATTAAGGGATATTCAAGACCGTTTTCATTATCTTCAAGAATTAGAGCAAAGAAAAGAATTTATCTTAGATGCGATCGCCTCTCAAAATCAACTCAGTGACGGTTTAAAAGCTCAAATTACCGCCTGTTTGCAAAAAAATGAGCTTGAAGATCTTTACTTGCCTTACAAGCCCAAAAAGAGAACCCGTGCCACTATTGCCAGAGAAAAGGGTTTAACTCTTTTAGTAGAGTGGATAAAAAATCAAAATCAATCTGAAGATAGGCAAAAGGTATCCCCCCTTAATCCCCCCTTAGCAAAGGGGGAAAGCAACAGGCAACAGATAATTTCCCTGAGTCAAGAAGCAGAAAAATATATCTCTGATAGTGTTAACAGTAGTGAAGAAGCCTTAAAAGGTGCAAAGGATATTCTAGCAGAAGAAATTGCCGAAAAAGCGGAGTTAAGAGCCTATTTAAGAGAATTTATCTTAAATAATGGCAGTTTTGTCTCTCAGATAAAAAAAGACTACCCCGAAGGAAGCACAAAATATGAGATGTATCGTAATTTTACCCGTAAATTAAGCAAGATTGCTTCCCATAATATTCTTGCTTTATATCGAGGGGAAGGGGAAAAAATCCTTAGTTTAGACGTTGATTTTGAGGAAGAAAGGGCAATTAACTATGTAGAAGCAAAGATAATTAAAACAAAAAACTCTGACATTAGGCAATTTTACCAAGAAACCATCAAAGATAGCTTTAATCGTCTGTTAAAACCAGCTTTACTGCGAGATGTGCACTCAGAAATGAAAATATGGGCAGATACAGAGTCAATTAAAACCTTTGAAGCGAATTTGCGAGAATTGTTACTATCTCCCCCTGCGGGAATGAAACCGACAATGGGTATCGATCCGGGGTTTCGGACGGGTTGCAAAGTGGCGATTCTGTCAGAAACAGGGCAATTTTTAGAGTATCAGGCAATATTTCCCCATAATGGTCCAGAAAAGACGAATGTTGCCAAAAATAGCTTAAAAAAACTCATCCAAAAATATCATATCGCTTTAATTGCCATTGGTAACGGCACTGCTTCACGGGAAACCGATGAGTTTGTCACGGAGGTGTTAAAGGAAATAGACACGAAACCCATTAAGGTTGTGGTAAATGAGTCTGGTGCGTCTATTTACTCCGCTAGTGATGTGGCGATTAGTGAATTTCCTGATTTGGATGTCACCGTTAGAGGGGCGATTAGTATAGGAAGAAGGTTACAAGATCCCCTCGCTGAATTGGTGAAAATTGATCCTAAATCCATTGGGGTAGGACAATATCAACACGATGTAGATCAAAAATTATTGAAACAAAAATTAGCAGAAACTGTCGAAAGTTGTGTTAATTATGTGGGTGTTGATTTGAATACTGCTTCTAAGGAATTGTTAGTTTTTGTCTCTGGAATTAATACTACTATTGCGAATAATATCGTACAATATCGTAATGAAAAAGGGGCATTTAAAAATAGAAAAGAATTACTGAAAGTCAAGAAATTAGGAGCGAAAACCTTTGAATTAGCAGGAGGATTTTTACGCATTCGAGATGGTGATAATCCTTTAGATAATACCTCAGTCCATCCCGAAAGTTATCATATTGTTCAAAAAATTTCTAGTGATTTAAAAGTACCTTTAACGGCAATTAATAAACTTAATCAACTTCTGAAAAAACTAGATTTAAAACAGTATATAACAGAAGAAATTGGCTTACCTACCCTTGAAGATATTATTCAAGAATTGGAAAAACCAGGGCGCGATCGACGTGCTGAATTTCAATATGCTACTTTTAAGGAAGGTGTCACGGAAATTAGTGATTTAAAGGAGGGTATGATTTTAGAGGGGGTTGTCACTAATGTGGTGAATTTTGGTGCTTTTGTAGATATAGGAGTGCATCAAGATGGTTTAGTACATATATCCCAGATGTGCGCTCCGCAAAGCGGCACCTTTGGTGTTCGCTTCGTGAGTGATGCAACTGAAGTGGTAAAAGTTGGGCAAGTTGTCAAAGTGAAGGTATTGGAGGTAAACGAGAAGTTAAAACGCATTGGTTTATCCATGAAAATATAGTAGGTTGGGTGGCATTTCATTTCACCCAACATTTCTCATCAAAGATTTTTTTGGGTTTCGTTACCTCAACCCAACCTACTGATTTTTGACATTTTCAAGATAGATATAACTATATATCAAGATGTGCGTTCGGCAAAATGGCACCTTTTGGTGGGCGTTTCCTAAGTGGATTGGAAAGTTGTATTAAAAGTAGATGAAATTTTGAAACGCATTAGCTTATCCATAGAAATTTTATGATCTCTTGGGAAATAAAAACTAGAATTAAATTCGGATAGTGAAAGTAAAGATCCATTTTCTTTCTGGTTAAGCTAAGACCTATTTTATTTGAGTTACATAAAAAGCATTCTAAATATATATTGCTTATTGAAATATTAATATTCGTAATATAGCACTAAAATCTCCTGACTTTAAAAAAATGACTCAAAAACTTAATCCTTCTGAGTCTCAAACTAGAGGATAAGAAAAATAAATTTTATTGACTAAATTTTATATATGGTGTATGGGATGAGCCACCTACCCCATATATGTGGTATAAAAGAGAAGTCAAAATAAAAAAAACAAACATTATTGAGTAGAAATACTTAAGGTAGCGAGGCATAAGTAATGTTATTGGATACTCAAGAGAATATCAATTCTGGTTACTCATATCAGACAAGTCAGAGTCACAGCAAAGAAGCAAAAAATGTCAGTCAAATTGAAGTTATAAAAAGAAGTGGTAAATCTGCACCCCTTGATGTCACCAAAATCCGCAAGGTGGTAGATTGGGCGTGTAATGGTAAAGAGGTAAATTCGATCGCACTGGAATCTGGATTGAAAACCCGTTTACGTCATGGTATTACCACCAGAGAAATTCAAGATAATTTAATCAATTGTGCTTTAGAGTTGTGTGATTTAGATCAACCTGATTGGCGTTATGTGGCGGGAAGACTGCATATTTGGAGTTTATGGAAAGAAACTCTCACCCATCGTGGTTATAATTATGGTAATTATGCTCAAACTGTTCAATCTTTTGTGAATGCAGAAAAGTATGATTCCAGAATTTTAACCTATACTATGACCCAGTTAGAGGAGGCTGGTAGTTGGATTAATGAGGATTGGGATTTAGATTATGACTATGCCGGTGCAGTATTGTTAACCAGTCGTTATCTTCTACCCTACGAATTGCCTCAAGAGGGCTTTCTGACTTGTGCATTACTCTTGGCAATGGTAGAATCTCCTGATTCTCGTCTCTATTATGCCCGTCAATTTTACGAGGCGATCGCATCTCGTCGTATTTCTTTAGCTACCCCTATTTTAGCTAACTTAAGAGTGCCTAATGGCTCATTAACCAGTTGCTTTATTGTTAGTATTGATGACAACCTAGAAAGTATCTTTAGGGAAATTACCAACACTGCGAGAATCTCTAAAAACGGGGGGGGAGTAGGGGTAAATGCGTCTCGAATCCGTGCCACAGGAAGCTCTGTCATGGGCAAGAGTAATGCTTCTGGGGGGGTTATCCCTTGGATCAAATTGCTCAACGATACCGCCATTGCGGTGAATCAGGGAGGCAGACGTGCCGGTGCGGTAACGGTAGGTATAGATATTTGGCATTTAGACGTGCCTGAATTTCTGGAAATGCAGACAGAAAACGGAGATCAAAGACGTAAGGCTTATGACGTATTTCCGCAGTTAGTTATTGCTGATGAGTTTATGCGTCGAGTAGAAAATAAGCAACCATGGACATTAGTTGATCCTTTTGAGGTAAAAAATGAGTTAGGCATTGACTTAGCACCCCTTTGGGGGGAAGAATTTGAGAAGGCTTATCAAATCATTGAAGCTAATCTCGACACCAAAATTAAACTCTATAAAAAGGTTAACGCTAGGGAATTATTCAAAGAAATCATGCGCGCACAGGTGGAAACGGGGATGCCTTACCTTGCCTTCAAAGATACCATTAACAAAGCCAATCCGAACAAACACGATGGCTATATCCCCGGAGTCAATTTATGTACAGAGAGCTTCAGTAATGTTACTCCCGATAAATACGCTCACTGTTGCAATTTAGTCTCCCTCAATCTTGCTAATTTAGAGGATAGCGACATTGAATCCGTTTGTACTTTAGCAGTGAGAATTTTAGACAACACCATCGATATTACTATACCACCTTTTGAAGATGCAAAAAGTCATAACGATCGCTATCGTACCATAGGAGTCGGTGCCATGGGTTTAGCAGACTGGTTAGCAAAACGGGAATTGAAATATACCAACTTCAGTGAAATCAGTGATTTATTTGAGGATATTGGCTATTATTGCACTCAAGCCTCTATGGCATTAAGTCAGGAAAGAGGTGCTTATCCCGCTTTTGAGGGTAGTGATTGGAGTAAAGGGTTATTAATTGGTAGTAAACCCGTGGCTTGGTTTGAGGAAAACGCTTCTCAACCTACTCGTTGGCAACAGTTAGCCAGTGATATTCAACAATACGGTATCCGTAATTCTCACATAACTGCCATCGCACCGAATACCTCATCTTCCTTAGTACAAGGTTGTACAGCTAGTGTATTGCCAGTTTATAGTAGGTTTTTCTATGATAAATGGGCAAAAGGCACTGTACCCATTGCACCGCCTTATGTTCAAGATAAATACTGGTACTATCAAGAAAATAAAACCCTTCATCAAAATCAAGTTGTAAGTGCGATCGCAACTATCCAACAATGGATCGATACTGGAATTTCAATGGAGTTACTCTTTAACTTAAATCAGGGAGTCTATTTCGCCGATCAACCTGAAAGATCATTGAAAGCGAAAGATATATTTGACACATTAATGATGGCATGGGAAAAAGGTTGTAAAGCCGTTTACTATGTACGCATCGTGCAGAGAGACTCATTCAAAGAAGAAGAATGCACCGCTTGTGCCAACTAAATAAAACATCTCAGGGTGGGTTACACTTTGTTAACCCACCGTTTTTCTTTATTTTCTGTTGATTATATTTCCCTAAACTCGATCGCCAAATAAATAAAGATTCCCTTGTCATTGGCTTCAAAGTAGAGTTATTGTAGAAACATCTGTCGTTAATTTTAGGATGTTTTTGCCAAAATGGGATGCGCCCCCGTAGGTTGAGTTAAGGTGCAAACTCCAACCATAACTCAACCTGCCTTTTATCTATTTCGAGAAGGATTCTTTTCGCCGTGATAGAATTTAGCTTCTAATTTTCCTAAATATAAATATATAGTAAAACTAATTAAACTTATTCCTGATACTATGGGAATAATCACACTAGGTAAATTATCTATATAAAGAGAAATAAGGGGAATTAATGACCATAAAATTCCTAAGATAATGATAGTAGCAAAGCGAATCTTTTTGATATTCTTTAAAGCATTACTACAGCTTTGACAGTGTTGAGTATGGGAGTAATATCTTTCAAGTAATTGATCATGATTGGGGGTTTCAGGAAATTCTTGATGAGGAAATAAATCCGCATTATATTTAACAACCCATTTTCTCAATTCACTGACAAATAAATCAGCTTTAGTCGGTAAATAAAAGGCTTTATTAAACTTATCACTTCCTCCTAATTTGTCTAAATATCTCTCTTGATAATGTAAAAATATTTGATCATCTTCAAGGATTGTATTTTGATTAAGATGGGAATACCATTGAGGAGTTAATTTGATAAAAAATTGAGGGATTTTCGAGGCAAATTGAAAGGGAAATAACGCAAAAACTCGACATTTTCCTTTACTAATAGGAGTAGCATAAACTACTGTCATGGTGCGCCCTAATTGTTTTGAAGTTAAATCATGCCACATTAAATTTGGGGCGATAAAAGTGGTAGCCTGACTTCCTAATGTACCTTTTCTTGGTCCTTCTGCCCAAAATCCAGTGAATCCCTGTCTATCGGTGGTTTTTACTTCTAATTCCACTGGTGCAGCATTTTTCCTATTACCCACTGTACCATGATGGGTGTAGGGTACATGACTAGCATCTAAAACGTTTTCCAAGAGGGTTAAGGCATCATAGGGAATATCTCGAAATGTCTTTAAAACTGTCCATTTTTCTGCATCTTCTGTCAAAGGTTGAATAATTGGCATGGGAGTTAAAGGGGCATTGTCGGCATTTCCTGCATAAACAAATAATATATCATGCACGATCGCACTGGGATAGGATTTGACACAAGCGCGGGGAGATTGATGCCCTTTTTGCCCTTCGGATTGCTGAGGAATCGACTCACAATTACCCTTACCCGAAAAAGTCCAACCATGATAAGGACATTCTAACAAACCATCCTCATTAATTCTACCAGTGCTTAAGGGTGCGAGACGATGAGGACACATATCGGCAAAAACTCGCCATTGTTGACCTATTTTATCCCACCAGATGACCAAATCCTGCTCTAACAGAGTAAAACGATTCGGCTTATCTTTCTGTAAATCATCGAGGAAAAATAGGGGATACCATGCCTCTTTATAATCGAATTTATCGGGGTCTATACCGCCGACTGGGAGGCTTTGAGGGGTATTTTTGATTGTTTTGTCCAAAGGTTCTGCTAAAGTCATGATATTGATGGATGATGGCAAAAATTACTTAAATCCAGTGTAACAAAACTTAACATTTTTATTTTTTTCTTTACTTTACTAAAAATTGATACTTCCTCTTGGCTACCTTAAAAGATAAACTTAGAGGAAAACCGAATCATCTTTGCGTCTTTGCGCATCGAGGCGAGAAAAAAAATCACTTCTATTAGATATAAGAAAAAAAATTATCAATGTTATGCAACCAGAAAAGTTACTAGATTTAGTGCAAAAAAAAGGGATTAAAACCGCAGAAATTTATCAAGTGGAGTCTTATTCTCGCCCAATTTGCTTTTCAGCGAATCGTTTAAAACAAATAGAATCGTCTCAGGTGTCGGGTATTGCGTTACGGTTATGGAAGAATAATAAAGCGGGTTTAGCGTTGGCTTACGGGGATTTCAACGCAGATGATTTAATCGAAAAGGCGATCGCAGTTTCTGAGTTAAGTGATCCAGAGGAAGTGCTTTTAAACGGGAATAATCGATTAGTTTATGGTAATGATGAGTCTATCATTGAGAGATTTAATAGTCAAGATCGGAAGATTATTCAAGAAGGAGAAAGTGCGATCGCATCTATTTTAGAATTATATCCTGAAGCCATAGTTAACTTAGATGTGGAATGGGAGAGAGAAACCACGACATTGATGAATACAGAGGGATTGTATTGTCAGCAGGAAGATGTAAGTCAAAGTGCGTCTATGGGGGTGGAATTAGTAAGAGAGGAAGACTTTTTAGGGATTTATGACGGAGAATATTCTCATCAACATATTGACTTAAACCGAATGATAGAATCTATTTTGAGGAGACTAAAATGGGCGGATAAAAACGCTTCTTTGAAAACAGGAAAAATGCCCATCTTATTTACTCCCAATGCGGTTGTGACTTTATGGGAAACCGTCACGGAGGCGTTAAACGGCAAACAGATTCTTGATAAGTCTTCCCCTTGGAGTGATTCGTTAGGAAAACAGGTGATTTCTTCTTGTTTAACCTTGAGACAGCAACCAGACTTAAAACCTTTCGATTGCCCTTTTGATGATGAAGGCAGTATAACCCAAAATTTGACTTTAATTGAAGCAGGAGTGTTAAAAAGTTTTTACACTGACAAGCAAACTGCGTTTAAGTTAGGTATGGCTAATACTGGTAATGGTTTTCGTATGGGATTAGGTGCATATCCTACCCCTGATTTAGTCAATTTAGTAATTAATGTCGGTAATCAATCCTTTGCAGAATTAATTAATAAGCTCGATCGAGCTATCATTGTGGATCAAATATTAGGTGGTGGTGCGGATATTTCGGGGGATTTCTCGTTTAACATTGATTTGGGTTATCTTGTCAAGAATGGGGAAATCAAGGGTAGAATTAAGGATACAATGTTAGCGGGTAACGTTTATCAGTGTTTGCAGAAAGTGAGTGCGATGGCATCTGATCTAACTTGGAGTGGTTCTTGTTATACTCCTTCAATAATGATAGAAGATTTATCGGTGGTTTGTTAGCTCTATACTGTATATGATTTTTCAGATGAATAAACACATTTTTTATTCATGCCTCGATGCGCAAAGGTGCAAAGAAACTAAACCGATAATTATTAAAGATGGTTTAAGGAAAGACAAACTAGCTTAATCATTATACTTCGATCAAACGATTCAGGCTAGAAGCCCGAACTACCGGGAAACAATATTGATTTTTGGAGATGTCTATTAGAGATCAAATATGTCTTTAGCTATCAATGTTAAATCAGGGAATAAAAAGGATTTAATTTGTTGATTATCTTTAAACTCTACCACGTCATAAAAACCAGATACTAAAGATAAAATAGAGACTTTTTCTAATTCTGGATCAATAATCCAATATTCAGGAATTTCCCTAACCGCATACTCAGAACGCTTATAACGGTAGTCATCTTCTCGATTATTCGGGCTAACAATTTCTACGACTAATAAAGGTGCTTTGTCTAATACTGCACTTGTCTTATGCTTAATTTCTTGACATTGTTCCGCCGATAAAATTACTAGATCTGGGATTCTGGATTTATTATAAGAGGTTCTTATTCCTACAGTGCCGGGCATAACCTTCCAATCTTGCTTTAATTTTTCAATTTCTTGTTCTAAAATCTTAAAAATAAAATGCAAAATTAGGGCATGAAAACCACTAGCTGTGGGCATAAGTTTTAGCTCTCCATTAAATAATTCATATTTGTTATCTTTACCATCATCAAAGGTTAAATATTCTTCAAAAGAATAGGTTTTTTTTAGTAATTGAACCATAATTAATAAGCCTCTGGCAACATAAAAAAATTAAAAAAGTATTGACAATATTGACAATCAATGTTAGCATTTTGGGCGTTACTGAAAAAAAGGTTTTTCTATGAGTCTCGATCTGTCGTCTAATCGTGCCAGTACATTCGTTGATTCTTCTGGGGTTAATCATATTGTTTGGGTTGAGGATCAGTTTATTTGGCACGCCACTTATGACAGTAATTCTGGTACATGGCAAAATGCAGATACGATCGCATTTATCGGTAATGAAAAAGTCAAAAACCTGAGCATTGTAGGGGGAGAAGATTTAATTACCACTACATCAGGGGCGAATACCTTACCCGGTTTAGCGGTTGTCTGGCAACAGGGAGAAGGAAATAACACAGAATTATTTTATACCGCAGGAAGGTTCGATCGTACCCAAAACTTACAATGGTTTGCCAATGCTCAACAAATCACACAGGATGAAGTAGAAGACTCCGATCCTTCAGTCTTCCTTCAGGATAATGAATTAATTATTGTTAGCTCAAAAGTAAACCTTGATAATGCTAATAATTTTGCCGTCAAAGAAGATAAGGACTTATACTATCAACGATTTACCATTACTGAAGACTTATTTCCTAGTTCCACTCCAGAAGTAGTTATTAATGCTCCCTATATACCCGATACAGAAAATAATACTGGAGCTTTTATTATTGATGATGGACAAACAGAAAATAATACCCTTCAAAGTCGTATTTCTACAGAAAATCAAGAATTATTGGTTACTAATTCATTCTTAAGTGATGAACAACAAAATAATTTTGTCGATGGATTAATCGGTGCGACTTCAATAGGGGCACAAATAAAGTTTTCTGCGAATTTGCTAGAACTTTTCCCCATAACTAACGTGCTAAAGAGTGCTAAAGTACCAAAAGCATTATTGGACATAATTTTCGGGATTTTCAAAGTAGATGGAAGTTTAAGTGCTAGTCTTTACCCTGAAACCTTTACTGAACAAGGAGGTATTTTTACTGGTGATGGAGGTAGTGTACTTCTTAAGACTTCGGCAAAATTGGGATTAGGTGGCGAAAAAAAAGTTGGAACCGCAGGAGGATTTGAGGACGTAGTTGTAAATTTACTAAAAGAAGCGAGTAAAGTTAAGGTAGGATTTAGTGCAGCTTTAGAGAATAAAAGTACCTACATAACAAATAACGAGTTTCCCTTAGAAAATTTAAAAGATAAAGCCTCTATAACTTTTAGTTTGGGCTATAACTTTGGGTATCCACCCGTGAATCTAACCTTAACCGGTGGTGTGGGGGCTAATTTAATTATCAAGGCTGTTCCCGTTGAAGGAGAAGAAGCTAAAGGTATTTTAGGGTTAACACTGGTTGATAGTGTAGGTGTTCCTTTAATATCTGTTGGTGTCCCGATATTACTTACTGGAGGTGAAGCTGAACTAAATGCTATTGTACTACAAGCAATTATAAGCAGTATTGCAGGTACAATCTTAAATGGGATCTTCGGTCCTGTTGTTTTAAACGAAGAGCAAAATTTAGAAGCCTTAGAAATAAGTATTGGTCTTCCCCAACTCAGTTTAAGTCTCGATGCACAATTAGGTACAAAAAGATTTTATGTTAGTGCAGGGGCCAGTATTATTGCCGGACTGGATATTTCCAGAGAAGAATTGTTTGCCAACATCGCTTTTGATGTTAATGCAGGAATAAATCTTGGTCCAATTACCTTTGGTGTTGATTTTTACCCTTCTTGGGATATTCCCCTAGTTGAATTTGATAGTAATAGCGATCAAGCTAAACTAGCCACTACAAATAATCTACCCCTAGCACAACTAACCTCAGAAAATCCTGCTCAAGTTTTTGGTTCTCTTTTATTCTTAGACTTAGGCACAGAATTAGTTAATTTACCATCCTCCGAAGATTTTACCGTTAATGTCACTAACCCCGATGGTACTATCTCTCAAAATACTGTTTTTGAAGTTTTACAAGGAATTACCGACACTTCCGTTATTTTAAGACTGCAAAATGTTGTACCTCCTTCCCCTCAATTAGCCAGTGATAATGAGCCTAATTCTGATACGGAAAGGGTTTTAACAATCTCTTTTAATAATAGTAGCAATCTCCTAGACGCTCAAGGCAATGTTATCAGTAACATCGATGATTTAGCCGTCGTCAATAACACCCCCATAACTGCCTCGGCGGTTTATAATCCCACCACAGGAAGCAGTGAGGATTACACTAGCTCGAATAATGAACTATTCCTCAATTTTGGTTTTGCCCTTGATAGCAATATCACCCCTGATGTAAGCCGTTTCACCGTTACAGATAATGCCACAGGAAATGCTGTCCCAGTCAATGCTGTAGAAGTTTTAGGTAGTAGAGTTTCCCTTGTGTTAGCATCAGGTGTCAGCAGTGCCAATATAACCTACAATGCTAGTGAAAATATACAAGGACAAAGTTTAATTAAAGCAGATAGCACCCCATTAAGTGATTTTGAGATTACCACAGGGATCGAGATTCAAGAGTTACAAGAAGTAATCGCCGTTAATTTTCCTGCTAACGTCAATTTCCCTACCGATGAGCCAACTCCTCAAGAATTTACCGTCACCGTTTTTA
Source organism: uncultured Cyanobacterium sp. (assembly GCA_964409355.1). Taxonomy (GTDB): domain Bacteria; phylum Cyanobacteriota; class Cyanobacteriia; order Cyanobacteriales; family Cyanobacteriaceae; genus PCC-10605. The sequence goes on along the minus strand of CAYPDC010000005.1, from coordinate 53,061 downwards.
ACACCCAAGGAGAAACCGTCGGCACCGTACCTGTAACCAGTATTAATTCCGTCAATACTAACGGAGTAAAAGCCATAAATTTGTATTTATTAGGACAAATCGGGGCAGGTCAAACCTATACGGTGACTTATACACCGAGAACTGACGATACAGGCTTAGATAGTTTTACGGTAGATTCCGCCACTAATACCTCCACAGGGGTGACAGGATTAACAGTAGGGGAATTTACCGCTATTCCCATCGAACCTAAGCAGGGGGTATCTTTAAATCTAAACCCTTCTAGCTACAGGGTGAACTTGATTGATGACACGGGGAACAAAACTGAAGAAGATGTACCCATTATTATTCAATCAGTGGTGACATCTCCTAGTAATCCGAACCTAGTAGAAGTCTTAGTAGCAAAAGATTTGGGAGAAGATCAAGAGGAAGATTTAGGAGCAAATCAAAATGTGGAAGTTATTTTTAATGATGACATTGTTGCTAATTCTCTCGGAAATGCGATCGCCCCCCCGACTATTTCTACTGGAGCGGCTTTATCCAATATTAAAGCTCGTTTGAGTAATGATGTGTTTGCTAGTTTAACTCGCACCAAAACAGGGCAAATACTCGCCACATGGATAACAGATGTACCCCCCATCGAACCCATTGCAGGGTTTGTCAATGGTAATGTTGTCACCCTCAATTTTATTGATGTTCTTGGTAATTCTACCACTAACGAGCCTACTCCCAATCAATTCGCTGTTACCGATAGTGATGGTAATGATTTTACTGTAACCAATGTTAGTACATCTGGGAATAGTCTGCGCTTAACCCTTGATAGTCAAGTTACCTCTAATCAAGATTTAACTATCAGTTATGAGATTTTACCCACTGCCAGTAATCGTGAAAGTCTCTATCTCAACAATGCCAACACGGGCACTAAGTTATGGATTGACAGTTTTGAGGATTTTTCCATCACTAACATTACAGGCAATACCCAAGCACCCCTTTTATTAGGAGTAGGTGCGATCCTAGAAAGTGCGGAAATTAACAGAGTTACTTTAGTATTTGATCGAACTTTACAGGGAAATCCCCTTAATAGTCAATTTACCCTTTTTGCTAATGGGGTTGAATACATTATTGAAGATACCGTCACCGTTAACGATAATACCGTCATTTTATCGGTGAAACCCCCCGAAGGATTTAACTTAATCGGTATTGGAGACTTAGCCACCATTAGTTATAACGGTAATTCCCTTTCTAGTAGCACAGGTAATGTTGCTAGTTTTAACTCTCAACCCATTATTACCTCCCCTTCATCTCCTACCACCGTTTTAAAATACGGTTTTGGTCCTTCTGGTGATAATCTGTTATCTAGTGCCACCAGTATCCCCGGTTCATCTGGTTTAAATCTCTATCCCACTGCTACTATAGATCAAAGGGAAAATAATGTTTTAGTATGGACTAACTATGATAGTTCAGATATAACCACTGATTTAATACCGGGTGAATATTATGATTCTAGTCAACTAGAGTTGATTAAACAACGCTTATCGGAAGCAGATTTATTTTACTCTATCTATGATGCCAATACTGCTCAATGGAGTATAGCCCAACCCCTTGCACAATTAACAGGGGTCGATCGCAATGTAGTATTAGGAGAAGGCCCCAACGGCAATTTAATGGCGGCTTGGATTAATGTTGACGATAACGGTACTCCTCGCATATATTGGTCAAGTTTGTCCTATGATGTCAATAATAACGGAATATGGAGTAATCCTCAAATATTATCCAGTGAAGCCCAACCTAGTTTATTAACGGAGTTAGCCATTACTAGCCTAGATGGAAACCCTACGGTAATGTGGACAAAAGAGCGATCGCCCTCCTATGAAGAATTAACCCTATCTCAAAATCCCCTCCTATATCTGCGCTTAGGGGAAACAGAAGGTACAACCCTTGAAAATAGTGGCACTTGGGGTGCCGGAGGAAATGGTATTTATGAAAACTCCATTACTTTAAATCAATCAGGGGCATTACAAAACCTCAATCAAGGTATCATCGGCGATACGGATTCGGCGGTATTATTTAACGGTAGTGGTACGGCTCAATCCAATGCAGTTACCTTCTCTGGAGATAGTTTCAGTGTTGATTTTTGGTTTAATCCTTCCAATGATGCTAACTTAGTGGATAGTCTTGCCAATGGTAGCGCTGACATAGAATACTCTAGTTTACCAAGCAATCAAACTTCTAACACTTCCCTATCATTCATTAATAACAATAATAGTCTTTACTTAGCCCATAAGGGGCAAACTAATAATAATCTTTATATCTCCGTCAGTGATGATAGTGGGCAAACTTGGACTTCGATTCAATTACCCTCATCAATGCAGACTCTTAACCCTCCTGCGATCGCACTATATGAAGATACCTTATATTTAGCTTATCAAGATGCAGGTAGCAATCAACTCAAGATCACCTATAGTAACGATAACGGAAGAACGTGGAGTAATCCCTATCAAATACCGGGGCAAACTACCTCCCAAAGTCCTACTTTAGTAGTGTATCAAGGGCAGTTAATGACTTTATTTGTCGCACAAGGCAACGATCGCCGTCTTATTTATACTTACTCCGATGATCCCCAATCTAGCACCTCTTGGTCAGTTAATAATAATATCTTAAATCAAGCAGGAACAGCCAATCAAACCACATCTAGCGCTATGGCGGCAACGGTTTTAGATGATAACCTTTACATTGCCTACAGAGGAGGTAATAGCACTTTTACTGGTAACTATTTTCTAACTTCCACCAATGGCACAAACCTTAATGATTTATCTTGGGATGTCCACGAAGAAGTTAGTATATTGGGTACAGGCACAGTGGGTTTAACTAACGACGGTGAACAACTTTACCTTACCTATCGAAACAGTAACGATGACATTTATCTAGGTACTTCCACTAATTTAAACGATTGGTCAGATTTTGAACAAATACCCAATCAAAAGGCAAAAGATACCCCAAATCCCACAATTTTCAATGGCGAATTACTCATTGCGTCTCCCGATGAAAATAATTTAATCGATATTACCTCCGTTTCTTCCTCTTATGATCCTAGTTTAGTCTCATTATCAGGTATTCTGGGTATAGGCATCGAGGGTGAAAATATCGTTATTGACGGGATTAATTTTTCCCTCTCTACCAATGATTCTAACCTCATCAAAAATAATGACTGGAATTATCTCGCTTTAACCTATGATGCCTCTTTTGAGCAACTTAATCTTTATGTCAATGGGGAATTAGTTAACTTATTTGCTGAAGATGGCACTCCCCTTAATCAATTAAATATTTCTTTACCCTCAGCGACAAATTTAATCTTAGGTAGCGAATCCAATAATAACTCTTTTATCCTTGATGAAGTCGCTTTCTATAACGATGTTTTAGGTTATAGTGATGTCACTAGCACTGATGTGGTTAATGATTTTGATAACTTGACAGGAGAACAATTATTAGAAGTTTTATTCCAAACTAATGACATTGGTGAAAAATATCAAGCTCGATTCGGAAACCCTAACTCTACCGATATTCAAGGAAATTATGTCTCTTTTGATGATAATAGTCAACAGTGGCGATCGCCCCGCTTAATTCGTCCCAATTATGACCCCATTCCTACCCAACTATCCAACGCCAATCGAGCAGAATGGGATATAGTCTCCGCCACTTCTGCCAACGAAAAAGGGCAAATTAACCCTAACGGTAATCCTGATATTTATTTACCCATTAGCCTCAATAATCAACAAACAGGAGAAACTATCACTTCCATAGTGGTAACGGCTCAAGATAGCAATGGTAACACTTTAACATGGAGTATCGGCACAGGGGAAGGAAATCAATTAGGAGTAGTACAAGGAGAAAAATTATTAAATCCCCTCAACCCTAATGATAATTTTGCTTACAAAATTCTTAGTCCTAACTTAGACTTTGATTTATTTGTGGATGCAGGTAATAATAATCCTGATTCTCTCTCTAATTTCCGTTACTCCATCAACGGTGGTACATTTCAAAATGTAACCCCTGCGAGTATAACCAGCGAACCCACTACCATCGACTTTAACCAAGTTTTAGGGATTGCCACCGTCACCGAAGCCAATGATTCTTCCCTCACTTTGATTGATAGCGGTTTTATCCTCAATACTGATAACCCTTCCATCGGTTATGTGGTAGCTAGTGGTAACTTAAACGGTGATTTAAACGAAGATGGTTTGGATGTGATAGATGTAATTATAGGTAATAGAGGTTCGACAAACTCTGAGGGCGATCGCACAGATAATGGTACAGTACATATATTGTTTGGTGGCGGTAGTGCCTTAACTAATCAAGAAACCCAACCCCTTAACACCAATGATTTAACAGGGAATACGGGGGGAGTATTAATTAAGGGGATTGATGACGGAGGAGATGCCAATGGTGATTATCCCATGAGTTTAGCCACAGGAGATGTCAACGGCGATGGTATCGAAGATTTAATTATCGGTGCACCCAATGTCAACAACACACGGGGTGCAGTATATGTCATCTATGGCGGTAACTTGGAAGGGCAAATCATTGACGTTACTAACTTAGGCAATAAAGGTTATGTTATCAACCCTAATAATAATATTGAAGGGGCGTTGGGATTTGGTTTTTCTGTAGCCATAGGAGACTTTAACGATAACGGCACAGATGATATCGTTATCGGTGCGCCAGGGGCAAAAACCAGTCAGGGTGGCACAGGAGAAGTTTATATCGCCAGTGATGGTAACACTAATTATTCTACCCTTTACAGTTCCCCTAATGCTAACGAATTTGCAGGTTACGCCGTTAAGGTATCTCGACACACCACCTCATCCGCTACTACCATTACTCACAACACCCATGACGATATTATTATCGGTGCGCCGGGTTACGTGGCAAATATTAACAATACTTGGGATGGATTAGATCAACTTCCCCCATCTGCTAATGATGCCAATTTTTATCCCAGTAGCTCCCCTGCAAATGTCGGTGCTGTCTATGTTTATAAAGGCAATGAAACGGGTAATTTTAACTCTAACCCCGATTTGATATTTCTAGGACCTGATGTTGCTTCTAGCACCAATGGCACAGCTCAAAATATTTTTGCGGGTACGGCTTTAGAAACGGTGGATTTAGATGGGGATGGTACTCAAGATTTGGCAATTTCTGCACCGGGTGCTAGTGATAACAACGGTGATATTTATGTATTGAAAGGCAAAGATTATAAAAATAATTCCCCTCAAGTCTTTAACCTAGCTAATGTCAGTAACCTCAATATTGTGGGAGGTATTGAATTTAGTCAAACGGGAGAGGTTATTTCTGCCATTGGGGATGTGAATGGCGATCACTACCAAGATTTTTTAATTACTGCACCCCAGGCAGCTAACGGCACAGGGCAAGGTTATGTGTTATTTGGTCCTCTGAATTTAGAGCAAATTGGTACTACTTTCGACTTAAATTTAACCTCTAATGACAATAAAACTACTTTTTTACTTAACGGTAATTTACCCAATCAATTAGCTGGTCGAGCAGGTGGTGCGATCGGAGATATAAACGGTGACAAAGTGGATGATTTGATGATTACTGCACCTAATGTTAATCAACTTTATAATGTTTTTGGTCATTCGTGGTTAGCGGATAACGGTAGCATTAAACTAGCTAATATCTCCTCTGATAACGGTTTTGTCATTGATGGAAACTTACCCAATAATCAATCACTGTCAGGTAACGGTAAGGATGTGGAAATATTAGGGGATATTAATGGTGATGGTTTTGCTGACATTTTATCGGGAGGTAGTGGTGATGGTGCTATATTGGTTTTTGGAGGTAGCACTAAGGATATACTAGATAGTGCCACAGGTAGTCAAGATTTAATTATCACCGTTGATGACAATGCCATTGCACAAATAGTCAAACTAGGGGATTATAACGGCGATGGTTTAAAAGACTTTGGGGTTTTAGCAGACAATGGCGATTTTTACCTAGTGTTAGGAAATTCCAACCTTGCCAGTTTAGGCAATTTAACCCTAACTAACCCCGATAAAACTAACTTTATCAGTATGGGGGCGATGGGAGATTATAACGGCGATGGTTATGATGATTTTGCAGGGGAAAAAGACGGACAACTCAAACTATTTTTAGGTAACGGCGAGGGAAGTATAACCGATAATCCCATTCAAACATCGTTACAAGACTTTACCATTGGGGCATTAGGTGATTTTGATGGTGACGGTTATCAAGATTTAGGACTAGGATTCCCCCTCAGTAACGCTAGTATTGGAAATAATAATAATAATAAACGACCCGAAAATCGAGGTCCATTAGCTGAAACTAATGGACAGTTTCGGATTTATCAAGGCAATCAAAATGCTGGGTTAGATGCAACTGTCGTGATTAATCCTTTTCAGGCTGAGTTAGTTACAATCCTTAATGATAACTTATGGGCCACCTATGGTTATACCCCTAATAATGATGAATTGAGTCCTACTCTACCTACTCAAAATCAACAAATTGACCGCTCACCTTCTCTCGTAGTTTATAATAATTACTTATATATGGTGAGGAAGGATTACACTAATAATTATTTATGGATGAGTCGCACCAAAGATGGTTTTACTTGGGAACCAGAAATCTCTTTGGGTTCATCAATTCAAACGTTTAAAAACACGTCTATGACGGTTTTAAATGATACTTTATACTTAGCATACATGGATACGAGCGGTAGAGTTAAAGTTGCTTCTTTTGTTGAAGCTAATAATATTGTTGAATTAGAGGTTGACTCTATCTTACAAGCTTCCACTGATACCAGTAAAGTAGGACCTGCGATCGTCGCCTATGAAGATAAATTATATGTTTTCTTTGTTGGCACACAAGGTAATAATTCTATAAAATATGTTGTTTCTGACGATGGTGAAAACTGGTCTGAAGTTCGTTTTATAGAGATAGCAGATGAAAGAAGGGCAAGCGATAGTCGTATCAGTGCCACAGTGTGGGGAATTTCTTTATTTATTTCTTTTCTAACATCTGAAAAACAGGATCCCAATGAAAAGAATGGCTTAAGCATTTATCAAACCTCAGATTTCACCATTTGGGATACCAAGTTTATGCCTTCTTCTTTTCAGAGTACGGAAGGTCCTGCTATTCTTAGTATCGACTATAAAACAACAACATCAACAATATATTCATTTTATGAAGAAGCAAGAGATGGAGAAAAAACAAATGATTTACGTTATGGTACCAGTTCTGTGGGTACGGTAGATTGGACTTTTGTTGATGAAATTACTAATGAAACCATTGATGATGCACCCTATGCTACTTTTTTCAATCAGGGAATTTTTGTCGCCTATGCGGGGAAAGAAAATGATTCCATTAATATTACTGGATCGCAACCTTTTTATGAAGCCAATGAAGCTCAACAGTTAGGCAGTCAACTAGAGAGTATAGGTGATTTTAACGGCGATGGCATCGAAGATTTTGCTGTTTTAGCAGAAGGCTACTATACAGGAATAGGTGGCAGAAGAAGTTTTGTTTTTGTTAATAACCGAGGAGCAGTATTGGTTTATTACGGCGATACGGACGGTGTTTCTTCATCTTCTGTTCCTGATGTAGTTTTGGGTTACCCCAATATTGATGATATAGATAGCAACTTAAATAATATCTATCAAATGAGCGAAATCAAAGCCATAGGCGATATAAATGGTGATGGTTTTGATGATCTTGCTGTAGCCTCTCCCAATACCTCTTTGGAAGGCGTAGAACAAACTGCTGATGGAGTCGTTACTGTAGTCTTTGGAGGAAGTAACTGGGGGACTGAATTTTCGGCTGATAATCCCTTTGATCTACAAAGTCTGAGTAATAATCAATCAGATACGGAAGATAACTCCAATGATTTAGGTTTTACCATTGAAGGTTTACCTAGCTCTCAAGCCGGTATTTCCCTTGGTGGAGGAGAAGATGTTAATGGTGATGGTTTCAGTGATTTTGTGATCGGTGCACCGGGTAATGATGATAACCTCAGTTTCGTGCTTTTTGGTAGTGACTTTACCAATAAAATAACTCAAACAGGTTCGATCGGCGATGATATAATGGTGGGTGTGCCTACGGGTGAGAGTTTTGTGGCAGGACAAGGTCAGGATATTATTTATACCGAAGGCGGTACAGATGTTGTTTATGCTGGTCCTGATGATGATTTTGTCACGGTTAATGATACTTATTTCCGTCGTTTAGATGGTGGTACTGGTACTGATATACTTAAGTTTACGGGTTATAACGGTCAAGATTGGGATTTAACTAAATTTGCTCAACGTCTTGATAGCTGGGAGATATTAGTAACGGAAGATTATGGTGCTAATACTCTAACTCTCAATTCGGTCACAGTTAATCAATTGTCCGAGAATAATACTGTCACGGTGGTGATGGATGAAGATGATACCCTGAATTTAAGCTCTGATTTTGTTGAAGACGGCTTTGTCAATCAATTTGGTCAGCAATTTGCTCGTTATAGTTCTAATAATTCTGCGGCTACGGTGTTAGTTAATCAGATTTTTGTACCCTTAACTTATACATTATTGATCGATGACGAAGTCGGTCTGAAAATAGTTAAATCTTCTGGGGAAACTATCTGGGATTTAACTGAACGTACCAATAATGATGTTTCAGGTGCGGTTCAAGGTTTGATGCAAACAGATGATAACTTTGTCCTTTATGCTCAAGAGCAAAGTTTGGATAAAACGGGAATCGATGACTCTTTATGGGATACCGAAACAGCCAACGATGGTGTTGGTGATTTGGGCTTAAGATTATTTGTTGATGGTCGTTTAGGTGTTCTTAACCAAAATGGTGGTGCTGCGAGATATTTAAACGATAAGCCTGATCCCGAATATGTGCCTAACCCAGACGATGAGGGAGTCTTTACTCAAATCAGAGAAGGGGAAGAAATTGTCGCAGGAAAGCCTTTGACTGTCACTAGCAATAATATTATTAATTTGATCGAAGTTAATTTTGATGCCCCCAATACCAATACTCCTGAACTGATTACTACCACGATCGAAAATGTCGCTAGTGCAGTTTTTGCTTCTGAGGTTAACTCGGAAAACACTAGTCAAGGTATTTTAAATCAGATGCTCAATAGCGAAGCTGATGGAGAAGATATTGACACTCGCCTGTTTGTCTCTAATCCTACTGCTAACGAAGCTGATGGAGCGGTAGAATTTACGATCGAACGCACGGGAGACTTAAATAAGTATGTTCAAACCCATTATATCAGCACTGATGGACGAGCAAAAGCAGGAAGTGACTATAATCCCGTGCTAGGGAGAGTAATATTTGCACCAGGAGAAACCAGCAAAACTGTTTCTGTGCCTTTACCCCTAGATGAAGTTTACACTGGTACGAGAGAATTTGGTTTACTGGTGACATTGGAGAAAGAGAGCGATACCCCTTTTACCGATGAGTTTCAAGTAAGAGTAGGCTCAACTACTGGGCAAATCAGAAACTGGACTCACAAAGCCCTTAATTTAGATAATAGCTTGATGGGAAGTCTCGATTTTCGTGTACTTCCTGATGAAAATGGCTTGGCAGAGGTAAAAATTTATTTTCAAGGAAACCGAGAGTTCGATCGCTATAACCTCTTTAACCGAGAAATAAATGAATATGAATCATTTAGTTTTGATCATCAGGATAATTTAGGCGCGGTGAGACTGTTTGACGAAAATGGAGATAATACTCCTGATGGAGTTACACTACACCTTGAAGATGGTGGGAAATATGACTTAAGCGGTATCAAAAATGGAATGATCCAGAAACAAGGGTTTTTTGCCGATGGAGAAACTCAGGAAACTATCTTAGATACTGCTATATATCGTTTTCGTAGTTTAGATATTTCTGGTGGTTATTTATATGTTGGTGAGGAGGAAAGACAGTCTATATTAACTAACTACAGGAATAGTTTTATTGAGGAGGGATTAGCGTTTTATGTATCGGATACTCCCGAAGATGGTTTAACGACTTTCAATCGTTTTCGTAATACTAATCAGATAGGTGGCTATCTTTATGCCGGGGAAGAAGAAAGTCAATCTATACGGAATAATTATCCAAATTTTGTTGATGAGGGTATTGCCTTTTATGCCTATCCTCAAGGTGCAGAAATGGCGAATAGTATTACCCGTTTTCAAAAAATCAATTCCCTAGGTAGTTATTTCTATACTGCTTCTTTAGAAACGCAAACAGTAATCAGTAATTATGGGGATACCTTTAATTTTGAAGGGGTAGCTTTTGAAGCATTGTTAACCTAAGTTCGGAGTTCGGAGCGATGTACTGCATATTTCGACTAGGCTCGATAACCGCAAGTCGAAGTGTTTGGAGCTAAACGTTAGATGTATTGACAAAAATAATGAATAAATTGATTTTACATCTTTTTTCTAAGTTTAATAGATTCTTTTGGTACAATGAGAGTTAATTATCACTCTCAATGCCTTATCCTACAAAATTTTTAATATCGATTTTTTTCTATTAGACTTCTCCCACAATTATGATTTCTGCACCGTAATTCGGGCTTCTAGCCCGATTGATGGAATCTGAGTTCGGTATAAAATTTTAGGTGATGTAAAGGTATCGGGTGTCAGGTATTAGGTTCAAGAATTTATAAAAAATATATCTAAATCGATTTTATGATGTTCAATTCGGGATATTAAATATTTAATCTTCAGAAAAAAAACCGCCAAACCTGCTACATTTCGACTACGCTCAATGCACCGCCTGATGCCTGAAACCTGCCTTTATACTATATTCTTACATCGAATTGAGGTGGTGGAGATGTCTATTAGTTAAAAGGTTATAAACCAAAATCACCCCACCCCCCTCTTTTTTGTTTCTCGAAAACGAAACAGCCCTGGGTGGGTTAGAGGGGATTATATTCTTATGACTCCTAAACAGATTGCTATAGCTAAGTTATCGGTAAATAATCGATCCCTACTGATATTTTTGTACCAACTCGATCGCACGACTGACACTTTCAGGGAAAATAACCACTAAACCATCCTTATCTACCTTTTTCAAAGCGGATTCGATCGCATCTATTTCATCGAGAATGACGGAATGTTCTTGACTGGGGTTTTCTGAGAGCATCCCCTTTAAGATTAAATCAGCAACTTCCCCTTTATCTCTACCCCGTCGATCGTCATCTTCCTTGATAATGATATAGTCGAAAATACCAGAAGCAATTTTGCCTAAAAGCATCAAATCCTCATCCCGTCTGTCTCCAGGGCCTCCAATCACCCCGAGGCGATCGCCCTCCCAATTTTTGACAAACTCTCCCACGGCTTCATATCCTGCGGGGTTATGGGCATAATCGATTAAGACAGAAAAGTCTTTCATCTCAAAAAGATTCATCCTGCCGGGGGTTTGATTCGCACCGGGGTTAAAAGTTCGCACTCCCTGACGAATTAATTCGATGTCAACCCCATTGACAAAGGCGGCTAAACAAGCGGCTAAGGCATTGGCAATCATAAACGGTGCCATCCCCTTCATGGTAACGGGCATATTCACCGCTTTTTCTACCCTTAAAGTCCATTCTCCTTCATAGATAGAAATATAGCCATTTTCATAAATTGCCGCCATGCCATCCCGTCTGAGATGATCGATGATAATGGGATTGTCAGGATTCATGGAAAAATAAGCTACTTTACCCTTGACATTTTGAGCCATTTGTGCTACCAGTGGGTCATCAGCGTTAAGAATCGCATAACCGTCCGCACTGACAGATTCAGCAATTACTCCCTTGACTTTGGCCATCTGTTCGATGGTGTCAATATCTCCTAAACCTAAGTGATCCGCAGCAACATTTAACACTACCCCAATATCACAGCGATCAAAGGCTAATCCAGAGCGTAAAATGCCCCCTCTGGCACATTCTAACACCGCCACTTCCACGGTAGGATCTTTTAAGATTACCCCCGCACTCAGAGGACCAGTATTATCTCCTTTTTCTACCATATATTCTCCCAAATAAATACCATCGGTGGAGGTATAACCGACAACTTTGCCTGTCTGACGGTAAATATGGGCTAAAAGTCGAGTGGTGGTAGTTTTACCGTTGGTGCCTGTGACAGCCAAAATGGGAATGCGACTAGATTTACCATTAGGGAAAAGCATATCAAACACAGGAGCAGCAACATTTCGGGGAAGCCCCACACTGGGGGCAACGTGCATTCTAAAACCGGGGGCGGCGTTCACTTCCACGATTACCCCGTCAACCTCTCTTAAAGGTCTGGTAATGTCAGGAGTAACTACGTCTATCCCTGCGATGTCTAAACCAATAATTTTCGCCACCCTTTCCGCTATCCAAATATTTTCGGGGTGAATATCGTCGGTGCGATCGATGGCGATGCCTCCAGTGCTAAGATTAGCAGTGGCTCTCAGATAGGCAACTTGTCCTTCTTTAAGTTTCGTATCCATATCAAAGCCTTGTTTTTTCAAGACTCCTAAAGAGGTGCGATCGACGCTTATTTTAGTTAATACATTATCATGACCATCACCACGATTAGGATCTTGATTGGTTTTTTCAATTAACTCCTCAACAGTAGAATAACCGTCACCCACGACATGAGCCGGTACTCTTTCGGCCACAGCGATTAATTTCCCATTAACCACTAAAATACGGTGATCATTGCCTTTATAGAATTTTTCCACGATGATAGAACGACTTTTTGAAGCAGCACTAGCTAAATCGTAGGCTTCTTCTGCTTCCGAGTAATTCTCTACGTCAATGGTGATACCTCTGCCATGATTACCGTCAAGGGGTTTAATTACCACTGGATAACCTCCCACAGATGCGATCGCATCTTCTAACTCATCGAGATAGTGAATCACTGTGCCTCTGGGTACAGGAATCCCCGCTTCAGCGAGGGTAGTTTTCGTGCCTTCCTTATCACAGGCTAACTCTACCCCTAAAATACTAGAATGACTGCTGAGGGTAGCTTGAATGCGTTGTTGATTAACCCCATAGCCTAATTGAACCATTGCCCTCGCACTGAGTAAACACCATGGAATATCCCTTGCTTCTGCTTCTTTGATAATAGTCTCTGTGGAAGGACCTAATGCCGAATTTGCCCTTAAATCCCGTAAATCTGCCAAATCTTGGGCTAATTCTCCGGGAGCATAAGTACCAGTGGTAATAATAGAGTTGCAAAGCCTTACTGCCGCTCTTCCTGCGTATCTTCCCGCTTCCTCATAAACATACTCAAAAACTACATTATAAACTCCCGGGGTAGAAGTTTCTCTGGTGCGTCCAAAACCGACGGGCATTCCTGCCAACTCTTGCAATTCAAGGGCAACGTGTTCGATAATATGCCCCATGTAAGTACCCTCTTGTACCCTTTCTAAAAATCCCCCTCGATGATCTCTGGAACAATAATGCTCAATTAAACTAGGTAGAATATCTACCAAGCCTTCATAAAAGCCGGGGATGAGGTTAGATGGTTTTTCCGCTACATCTTCCAAATCCAAACGCATTTGAATTAATTTTTGTCTCCTAATACTCCAGTAGTTAGGTCCGCGCAGTGTTTGTGTTTTGAGGATTTTCATGGTTTGTTAATTTCTCGTCGGTTCAATCATTTGGACGCAATTTTAAGTGTCTCGTTTTTAAGTTCTCTTTAACTGTTCAACTTGAACATTTCTCGATTTTTTTAGGGAACAGGGAACAGTGTACAATTAAGAGGTATCAGGTGTCAGGTTTCGGGTTATCTTCCCAAGCCTCCCAAGCCTCCCACGCTTCCCATTCTCCCCACTCCGTAGGAGTTGAATATATTCAACCCCTACATTACTCAATCACCGCTGCAATGGGTTGATGATTTTTGAGATTATAGCGATCGCCATGTCCGAGGACGTGTAATCGAAGGTTATGAAGGGAAAGAGGTGCTTCTGCCAAAATATCCCCTTGATTAGTATAGCTCATAGCCTTAGCATCAACGATGGTGACAGTACCTCTACCTAAAACTTCGATAAACTCATGATGATGGAAAACCGCACAAGTATCCTCATCAATACCGATACCCAATCTTTCGGGATGGCTGGAAATGGCACTTAATAATCTTGCCATACGGTTACGATTATGGAAATGTTGATCGACAATTACTTCGGGAATGATGCCCAATCCCATGGCCATGTCCACTAAAGCACGATTCGGGGATTCACCACTACTCCCCCCAGCGATCATGTGATGCCCCATTACTGCCGCCCCCGCACTTGTTCCAGCAAGGGTTATTTCTCCTAGTTTTACTCGTTGACGGATTCTTTCCATGAGGGGAGTATCTGCTAATAAACCGCAGAGACGCAGTTGATCCCCCCCCGTCATAAATATTCCTGTACATTGTTCTACATACTCCTGATAGCCCTGATCTTCCCCCTGGATGCGATCGCGCACATCTAAGACTCTCAAATCTTTAGCCCCCATATCTTGGAAAATACTAACATAGCGATCGCCGATAATAGTAGGTTCTCTTGAGGCGGAGGGGATGATCCCAATAATAGCAGATGTTCCCCCGGCACAATGCCAAAAACTTTGTAAAATCTCCTTTCCGTGTACTTTATCCTCTGCACCTCCTATAACTAGGATTGAGTTTCTCAGATATTGCTTCATGTTATTTTCTAACTTATGATAATTCCCTGCTTAGACTAAAATTTAATTTTAAGAGATTTTGCTCATTAACACTAATGGAGTATAGAAAAATCTGTGAAATGTTCAGATTATCTCCACTACTAAATCGTTATATCTTCGATAATCAGATTATCATAAATCCAGACCATTGAAGATAATCATCCTAAGATAAACTGATCATAAATAGTAAATAGTGGATAATGATGATATATTTAACCTCTAAAAAACTAAATTTAACCGTGAATAAAAATAATAAATTTTCAGTAGTGTTTTATATATAACCATGAAAATTTAGCATAAACTGTTACTTTTACTACCTCAGTTCGATCTAACCTCAGTTCGATGCAATAATATCGGATAAAGATTAGGTTTCAGGTATCAGGTAGCGGGTTTCAGGTAGAATTTTCAGAAATCCTGATTATTCCATCAAAGAATTGAACAGAAAAAAATCAGTTAAGATTTTTCCTTGCTAGTTAAGGCTTACAGCCCAATTTCTACCGATGTCTAATATATTTTTTTGTAAATTCTTTAACCTAAAACTTGACACCTTTTTTTAGCAATTTAACCAGAATCTAATTGTGCAAATAGACGTTATTACTTTATTTCCTGATTTCTTCTCCTCCCCTTTGAGTTGTGGTTTATTGGGTAAGGCTTTGAATAAGGGTGTTGCATCCGTCAATCTTATCAACCCTAGAGACTTTACCACCGATAAACACCATCAAGTAGATGATGAACCTTATGGGGGGGGAGTGGGCATGGTATTAAAACCCGAACCCATTTTTGCGGCAGTGGAATCCCTCCCGATTTTAGTACCCAGAGAAGTAATTTTACTTTCTCCCCAAGGGCAAACAATGGATCAACCTCTGTTAAGGGAATTAGCAAGTTTTCAGCAATTAGTGTTAATCTGTGGACATTATGAAGGCATTGACGAACGAGTACAACATATTGTTAGCCGAGAAGTATCTTTAGGAGATTTTGTCTTAACCTGCGGCGAAATTCCCGCCTTAGCTTTAATTAATGGCGTAATCCGACTGTTACCCGGTACGGTAGGTAAAGCTGAATCATTATATGCTGATAGTTTTGAGGATGGTTTATTAGATTATCCCCATTATACTCGTCCTGCGGTATTTAGAGATTGGGAAGTTCCCCCGGTGCTGCGATCGGGCAATCACAAAAAAATTGCCCAATGGCGTAGAGAAAAGCAGTTAGAAGCTACCCAGAAAAAGCGTCCTGATTTGATGGCAAAGTATTATGAAAGTAAAAATCACCTCAGTTCGGAGTAGTGCGTACCGCACATCTGTACTCCAGCATTTCAGAGTTAAAATTAACAGATATTGACAAAAAAAGTAAATAACTGACGTTACGCACTTATTCATGTGTTAAGTTTTAGTAGGTTTCAGGTTTCGGGTTGCAGGTTTCAGGTGGGTTTTTTTAAGATTGATTAATCAATCAAGGTGCTGAAAAACAATAAAATCAATAAACATAAGTTTTTTATCAATTCTTTAACCTAACACCTAACACCTTTCATCACTTAAGATTTTATGTCGAACTCAGGTGCTACCTGCTACCTGCTACCTCCCATCGACAATTAATCACGAATTAATTCAATTAGCAATTAGTAATTGGTAATTTTTTGTTTAAAAAAGGAAGATTTTGATCATAGAAAAAACCATCAGTTATTAACCCTTGAGTGAGGGCTAAAATATGGTAGAATGGTCAAAGTGAAATATTCTATTCCTAGCCTTAACTCATGAATTCTAATATCGATTTCCTCAGTCATCTTAACCTATCTCAACGTCAAGCAGTTGAGCATTTTTGTGGTCCTTTATTAGTAGTAGCAGGTGCAGGTTCAGGTAAAACAAGAGCGTTAACCTATCGTATTGCCAACCTCATTTCTACCCATAAAGTTGCCCCAGAAAATATCTTGGCGGTGACTTTTACGAATAAGGCCGCAAGGGAAATGAAGGAAAGAATTGAGTTAATTTTTGCTCAACAAATAGCTGAGGAAAAATATAAGGCAAAGTTAGAATTGTTAGGGGAATTAGAACAAAAACAGATTAAATCAAAGGTTTATAGAAGGGCAATAAAAGATCTTTGGATTGGAACTTTTCACAGTTTGTGTGCTAGAATTTTGCGTTACGATATAAATAAATATCAAGATGAAAAAGGACGTACTTGGCAAAAAAACTTCACGATTTTAGATGAATCAGATGT
Organism: uncultured Cyanobacterium sp.; assembly: GCA_964409355.1. Classification (GTDB taxonomy): domain Bacteria; phylum Cyanobacteriota; class Cyanobacteriia; order Cyanobacteriales; family Cyanobacteriaceae; genus PCC-10605. The sequence continues at coordinate 36,167 of CAYPDC010000005.1, read as the reverse complement.
ACAGAGTTTATTTAAACAAATTGTGACTAAAAATCTCAATTTAGATGATAAAAAATTCGAGCCAAGGCAAATGCGTTATAAGATTAGTAATATTAAAAATATGGGGCTTTCCCCTCGACAATATGCCTTAGATAATCCAGATTATAAAGGTAGGGTAATCGCAGAAATTTATGAAGAATATCAAAATGAATTAGCAAAAAATAACGCCCTTGATTTTGACGATTTGTTATTAATTCCTGTGCGAATTTTTCAAGAAAATGAGTCGATTTTAGGTTATTGGCATAATCAATTTCATCATATCCTAGTTGACGAATATCAGGATACTAACCAGATTCAATACAATTTAATCAGGCTTCTATCAACAAATAATGAGACTAATAAAAAATACTGGAATTGGAGCAATAGATCTGTTTTTGTGGTAGGAGATGCGGATCAATCAATCTATTCTTTTCGTATGGCTGATTTTACTATTTTACTTAATTTTCAGGAAGATTTTGGAGATAATTTACCGGATCATGAAACTCAAACAATGGTAAAATTAGAAGAAAATTATCGCTCAAGAGAAAACATTTTACAAGCGGCTAATTATTTAATTGAACATAATACCCAACGAATTGATAAGGTATTAAAAGCTACAAGAGGAGAGGGAGAAAATATCTATCTTTATCGAGGAGATAATGAAAGAGATGAGGCCACTTTTGTTTGTCGGCAAATTGCTCAATTAGTGAGAGAAAATCCTGATTTAAACTGGGGTAGTTTTGCTATTTTATATCGGATTAATTCTCAATCTCGTGCTTTTGAAGATGAGTTAATTAACAAAAATATTCCCTATAATATTGTGGGGGGTTTAAAATTCTATGAAAGGAAGGAAGTTAAAGATGCTTTAGCTTATTTGCGTTTAATTGTCAATCCTGCGGATACGGTGAGTTTACTAAGAATTATCAATACCCCAAGACGAGGAATCGGTAAAACAACCATTGATAATTTATTGACGGCTTCTCAAGAATTAGGTGTACCATTGTGGGAGATATTAAACGATCGCACCTCAGTCAATACTATAGCAGGAAGAGCCGCAAAAAGAGTTAATGAATTTGCTCAACTGATTCTTGAGTGTCAGGAAATGATGAAGGAATCTTCGGCGGTAGAAGTGTTAAATCATGTATTATTAGCTTCTGGTTATAGTCAGGATTTGCAACAACAAAACACCGATGAAGCGGAAAACCGATTAGAAAACCTCAATGAGTTGGCAAATGCTATGTCAGAGTTTCAGGAAGATAACGAGGATAGCACTTTGGAAGGATTTTTAAGTAGTGCTTCTTTAGCCTCGGATTTAGATAACCTCAATGAAGATAATCAGATGGTTTCTTTGATGACGTTACACTCGGCAAAGGGTTTGGAATTTCCCATTGTCTTTCTGGTAGGATTTGAACAGGGATTATTACCCCATAATCGTAGTTTACGAGATCCTTTAGACTTAGAAGAAGAAAGACGATTGTGCTATGTTGGCATAACTAGGGCAAAAGAGCAACTGTTTATTACCCATGCGAGGGAGAGATTTTCTTGGGGTAATGTGGACTATTGTACACCTTCTCAATTTTTAGATGAATTACCGCCGGAGTTACTTTCTAGTAATATTCCTCCTCGTAAATCTCCCCGTCATAACATTATCGAAGAAACTCCCCCGACAAAATCTCCTTCTCAATCATGGCAAGAGGGCGATCGCATCTATCATCCTACTTTCGGTAATGGGGTGGTGACTCATTTATTAGGCTTGGGGAGTAAAAACACTTTAGTGGTACAGTTTGAAGTAGGAAGAAAAATTATTAATCCTAGTCATACCAAGTTAGAGAAAATATCTTAAATTATCATAGATCAAGACTTCTAGGGGAATGAGCCCCAATAATTAAGGATATTATTCCACTGTCCACTGAGGATAGACCACATTAGTAATACTACACCGATCAAAATAGTCAAAATATAGAATTGAGATTGACCAGAAGTATTATATTTAAGGGTATTGCCGCCGAAAATAGTTACTAAACTAATGAGATTAACTACTCCGTCAATAATATACCGATCGCACCATGTGGTAAACTTAGCCAAATTAGAGACAAAAGCCACCACGGTAAACTGATAAATTTTATCTAAATAGAAATCATAAGCAAGTAAATCCTGCATGATTCGGACTGATTTTTCCACGGGGCGATAAAAACCTTTTCTCAGGGGTATTAAAAAGCCAATGACGCAACCTAATAAACCAGAAGCGATAATCGAAGGTAAAGCATAATCAACAACGATGGCATCATTATTAAAAATAGGAGCATTGGGACTTAACCAAAGAGAATAGTCAAAGGGTAAAATGGGGGCGAGTAGGGTGATAATGGTTAAAGAAACCATTGGTACAGCTAAAGGCCAAGGTGCTTCAGGTGCCCGGCGAGTCTTAGCTTGAGATTTACCTAAGAAAACAGCCCGAAAAACTCGGGTAAAATTAAGGGCATTAATCAAATTCACCACTAACAAAATTGCCAATAACCACCAAGAAATCTGCAAACTACCATTAAACCAACGATTAAAAGTCACTAACATTCCCGACGGCAATAAAGCAACAATTCCCGCACTTCCCGTCATAAAAGCCAGAGTTGTACTCGGCATTTTCCGTCCAAGTCCGCCCATTTCTGTGATATTTTGACAAGTGGTAGTGAGAATAATTGAACCAGCACTCATGAATAATAAAGCTTTTGCCACTCCATGACAGAATAAAATCAAAAAGGCAATATCCACATGACCTAAGCCCACTGCTATAAATACTAACCCCAGATAAGCACTGGTAGAATGGGAAAAAGTTCTTTTAATATCTATTTGTGCTAGGGCAATTAATGAACCGCCGATGGCAGATATTGAGCCAATTATAATTAAAGTATCCGAAGCAATGGGAGAAAGGGTAAACACAGGCTCTAATTTAATCAGTACATAAGCCCCAGCAGAAACCACGATCGAGTTTCTCATAATACTAGCAGGATTAGGTCCTTCCATCCCCTCATCTAACCAGAGATTCAAAGGAAATTGAGCGCATTTGCCCGTAGGCCCTGCAATCAAGGCTAAACCGATTAAAGTCGCCGTAAAAGTGCTAATAGAAGGATTCTGTGCCCATTGTGTTAACTGGGAAAAACTTAAACCTGCACCATCACTAGATAGAGCAACGATCCCCATTAACAATAAAATATCACCAACTCTTTTCGTGAGGAAAGCATCCCTAGCGGCGGTGACAACAAGGGGTTGTGCATACCAGAAACCCACTAATAGATAAGTAGAAAGGGTTAGTAACTCTAACAAACCATAGCTAAGTAACAGAGAGTCACTGATAGCAATACCCCCTAAAGCGGCCTCAAAAAAGCCCATTAAACCAAAAAATCGAGCTAATGACCAATCTTTCTCCATGTAACCGATAGCAAATATTTGTGCTAGTAAACTAATAAGTGTGACTAACTCCAAAGCACCACTACTGATAGGGGAGATTTCGATCGCTAATGATAAATCTAATTCAGCAATAGTAAACCAGTGAAAACTAATACTTTGAGAAGAAAAATTGCCGATGTTAAAAAATATAATGCCACCGTGAACAAAAGATAGGAGAGTCAATAAAATATTCACATACGCTCCCGGCCGTTGACCCGTTTTACGGATAAATCCCAATGACCAAGGTAAACTTAAAATAGCTCCCAGTAACCCATATAGGGGAATAAACCAGATATGCCGAATTAAAAAATCAATCATAAATAAATGTATATTTATTAATATAATCTTATCTGTTTTTCTCTATGGATCGATTGTACAGCAATGGTTAAAAAATAAAGAATTAAAAATTAAGAATTGTTACACAATTTTCACAAAACCTAATTCCTAAAAGAACTCAGATGAGATACGATCGCATCTTTGATTAAATCCACATCCAAATATGCGATCGCAGTTAAGAAACAAATCATCGTCATACGATGTGGATTTTGCTCGGCATTTTGATAAACTTCTGCAATAATAGACATTTTAAGGGCTAAAGCCCTTACTACAAGCCAATAAAAAATAAATTTGGTCGATGTCCAATCAACCAACCCACTCATAAATATCGAGTGATTCAGGAGGGCAAGAAGTACAACCACCACATTTGTTTAAAGGAAGTTGTTTAATTCTACCCTTAGTAATAAGACGATTTAACATGGGGCGTACTGCTTCCGTATCAGATTTAATATGGAGAGCGATTTCTTGTAAAGATGCTTTTCTATGTTTTGCTAAATAATTTTGAATATTTCTTAAAACCATAATCTTTTCTCCGTTCAAAATTAAATGTAGGGTGGGTTGAACATTGTTCAACCCCTACAGGATAAATCCTAATTCTCTATTAATTTTCTGTTACCAGTGAAACTACTTTGTTTAGTTTGTGCCAATAAAAAGTAAACTACACCACATATCAGCGCCATTGACATAATCCATAGGGAGGAAAAACCGGGATGCTCTGAAAAAGTCGCTACCTGATAGAATACCGTTGCTACGATGTAAGCCAGTCCAGTTGTCCATAATGCCACAAAAATTGTCCAGCCGAGATTCGTTTCTCGATAAACGGCGGCAGTGGCAGAAACACAAGGAAAATAAAGGAGAACAAAGAGAAGATAGGCAAAAGCTCCTACTTTTCCGTTAAATCTTGTCACCATTGCCCCAAATGTTCCTCTATCCACTTCTTGTTCTTCGGCGGCGGTTTCTATGTCTTGAGTATTACCAATATTTAATCCTAAAGGATCTAGTAGTTGATTCGGCACATCGGCTAAATTAGCAGGAATAGTGGCTAAGGCTTCTTTTAATCCCCCCCATAAACTATACTCGCTCTCATCTTCTTCTATACCCTCATTATCTTCTCTGGCTAGTTGACTGTAAAGGGAATCTAACGAACCAACCATCACTTCTTTGGCAAATACTCCCGTAAAAATACCGACAGTGGCGGGCCAATTTTCCTGTCTAATACCCATAGGGGCAAATATGGGAGTGACGGCTTGGGAAGTGCCACTTAATACGGAATTTTTTGAGTCTTGGTTGCCAAATGAGCCATCAAAACCGAGGGAGTTAAGAAGCCCCAGAATTATTACCATTAAAATAATCATTCTTCCTGCTTTGAGTAAAAAGGCTTTCAATCTTTCCCATGTACGAATCAAAACTCCTTTTATTCGAGGTAAATGATAAGGGGGTAATTCCATAACAAAGTGACTGATTTCCCCTTTGAGAATGGTATTTTTCATGATAATCCCCGTAAAAATAGCGGCAAGAATACCCAAAAGATAAAGTCCAAAAACGATATTTTGTCCACCGATGGGAAAAAAGGCGGCGGCAAACAGGGCAAAAACGGGCAATCTTGCACCACAAGACATAAAGGGATTCATTAAAATTGTCATGAGGCGATCGCGCGAATTTTCCAGAGTCCGAGTCGCCATAATAGCTGGAACGTTACAACCAAACCCCACTAACATCGGCACAAAGGATTTACCCGGTAATCCCACAAGACGCATCAATCTATCCATGACAAATGCCGCCCTTGCCATATAGCCTGAATCTTCTAAAATGGAGAGGAAAAGGAACATAAATCCGATGACGGGGATAAAAGTGGCAACGGTTTGAATACCGCCTCCGACTCCATCAGCTAATAAGGCAATCAACCAACCGGGGGCGGAAATTCCTGAGAGTAAATGGGCAACACCATCCACAAAAATAGTTCCTGCACTAAGATCAAAAAAGTCGATAAA
>CAYPDC010000005.1:0-30284 GCA_964409355.1 uncultured Cyanobacterium sp. | reverse complement strand
TTACTACTATGTTCGGTAATATAGGGAACTAAATCCGCCAAAGCATCTTCAATTACCGCAGGATAAGCTACATAACCAGAAGCATGGGTAAGATTTTCCACTAAAGATGCGATCGCATGAGTTAATTCATCAATTCCTTCCTCTTTACTGGCACTCATAGGAATAACCAGACACCCTAACCTTTCCCGTAAAATATCCGCATCAATATTAATACCCCGCTTTTGAGCCAAATCCGTCATATTTAAGGCGATAATCATGGGTAAGTGCATCTCCATGATTTGGGTGGTAAGATACATATTCCGTTCCAAATTAGAAGCATCGATGATATTAACGATTAAATCTGCTTCCCCTGAAAGAAGATAATCTCTAGCTACTAATTCATCCATCCCCGTTTCCCCTTCCTGCACATCAAGGGAATAAACTCCGGGTAAATCCACAACGGTTATTTCTTGATCTTGATACTTAAATTTACCCTCCTTGCGATCGACGGTCACTCCAGGCCAGTTACCCGTGCGTTGATTTGCGCCAGTTAGGGCATTAAAAAGGGTAGTTTTCCCACAGTTGGGATTGCCAATTAGGGATATTATTGGTTTTAACATAAGTATATTGTCTATATTTGTAATGGTTTTAGTTCGTAGTTCGGGCTTTTAGCCCGAATTTGGTATATGTCTAATGATTTAGGTAATATCTCAAAATCCGCCAAGAAATAAATGACCTTGTTGGCGAAACATTTTGTTACGGAAAAATTGACAAAATTAACCATTTCTGAGGGGACTTGTGATATATCATGAACCGCCAAGAAATAAATTTCATGGCTTATAGCTCAAGTCGGCTAAAGCGACTAATTTAATGGAGAAATTACGTCTATAATCACCGCATCGGCTTCCTGTTTACGCAAAGTGAGATGAAAACCTCGCACCTTTATTTCTATCGGGTCTCCTAAAGGGGCAACTCTGATAATTTCAAATTCCGTTTTTGGCGTTAACCCCATAGATAATAACTTTCCTTTGTAACTCCGCATGGTTTTGTCATAACCCACCACCCGTGCGATCGCACCTACCGGTAATTCTCGCAGATAAGTTCTATTTTCCACTGTTGTCATAGTTGTTAATTCTCCTCTATTTAAAGGTTGATCTGTGACTAAAATATTTTGGGCAACTTCCGCACCTAACCCGATTTGAGTAGATAAAAACTCAATAATTACCGAACCACTAGGCTGACAGTGAACCACTTTTAACTCCAATTTAGGAGTTAACCCCATCCCCAACAGCCTACTATTCCCCCCACCCTGATTTAATTTGAAAATCCACACTGAAGCACCCGATTTTGCCATTGACAGGGGATAAACATTATTTTCAAGATTATTCCCTTCATTGACACTAGCAACCTCACACAAATCCTTTGTGCCAAAAAAAGAGAAAAAAGGGCTTGAATGTCCTTTGCGATGGCGATGACGATGGCGGTGATTTAAGGACTCATCCTTCTGGGGAAGAAAGGTTTGCTGTATAAATTTGATCATTTTACTTTCATTACTCCATAGCAATATTTTTTTGTACGGTGATTTAATTAGACATCTGGTAAAAACTCAGATTGTTTTACCGTATTTCGGGCTTCTAGCCCGATTTATCAAGAAGTCTATTGCAAAAAGAGATTATTAAAGAGACTTTACACCGCCGTTAGTCTTTCTTTTTACTTAACTGAGAATCTTTATTGATCACAATAATTTAGATCCTTTCTAGTTATGCCGATCAAATTTACTCTCATAACGACAAAAACTTTAATGGCTGGATCTCGGAGATCCTATTAAAAGCTAGTGTCTAAGCCATTTATTTTAATAATCTTTTTTTGTTTGCTAAATTTTAGTTTCACTTAATAACTATATTTTAATATAGTTGGGTCATTTTAATGAAATTCTTTTTTAACTAACTACCAATCATAGTAACATTAATTAAGATTCTTTTTTAATTATTTCAGCTTTTTTTAATTTTCTTCATTAGTGTTTAAGAATATATTAAGATCAATGAAACTATTGCAGACAAAAGTTTTTAAGTTGATTTGTTTTTCCCATTCTGGGTCTTTGCCTCTTAAATTGTAAAGATTTATCATATTTTGTTGTGAAAGATTATCAATAAATTGAATACAGCAAAAGAAGTAGATTGCCTCAAGAAGACAAATTTGTTAAACAGTTTTTACAGATAATTTCATGTCAGCAATTTCCCAAGTAAAGATTATCGAATCCATTGAAACCTTGAAACAACTATTAAATCACCAAAAAACCTCTGATAACTTTCAGAAAATCCAAGTGTTGTATCTACTCAAAAGCAAACAAGTCAAAACCATCACCGAAGTAGCCAAAATAGTTGGCAAACATCGGGTAACAATTCAATGGTGGTTAAGATGCTATCAACAAGAGGGAATAGAAGAATTTTTAAAAGATAAAAAAGATAAAAATAGCGGCGGCAGAAAATCACTTATCCCCGATAATGTCATCAAAATATTAATGGAAAAACTGGCAGACGATTTTGATTTCAAAACTTATAAAGACATTCAAAACTGGTTAAATCAAGAGTTTCAACTTCAAGTTAGTTATGATGTGGTTTATTATTTAGTCAGGAAAAAACTTAAATACAGTCTCAAAAAATGAAATTCATTTCATTGGGAGATAAAGGTTTCCACTCATAAACCGCTTTGCAATAAATCTCGATGTCAAAGTAACAGAGCCTAAATCTCCATTACGCTAATAGTGATCGTTAAAATAGACTTCTTGCCTGTGTTTCTATCAGATGTCTAATAAAGCGATCGGGAGTAGTTCACCTCAATTTTAATTAAAAATATCATGGTTTTTGACAATAATGGATTTTCTCATCAGAAAAAATGGCAGTTTTGGATTGACAGGGGCGGTACTTTTACTGATATTGTAGCTCTTACCCCTGAAAATGAGATTATCACCCATAAACTATTATCGGAGAATCCTGAGCATTATCAATCTGCACCCATCGAAGGTATTCGGCAAATTCTCAATATTCCTCATGGGCAACCTTTACCCATTGATAAGATAGAAGTGATAAAAATGGGGACAACGGTGGCAACTAATGCTTTACTAGAAAGAAAAGGTGAACCTGTTATCTTAATTATTAATCAGGGTTTTAAGGATGCTTTAAGGATTGGTTATCAACATCGCCCCAATATTTTTGCCCGTCATATCATCTTACCTGAAATGTTGTACCAAGATGCGGTCACCGAAGGTGCGGCTACGCCGATCGAAGTTCAAGGACGTTTTTCCGCTACGGGAGAAGAATTACAACCCCTCAATTTATCCCAAGTAGAAAAAGATTTACAACGCGCTTATAATCAAGGTTTTCGCAGTTGTGCTATAGTTTTACTCCATAGTTATCGTTATCCAGATCATGAATTACAAATAGGTGCGATCGCATCTAAAATAGGATATACACAAATATCTTTATCTCATCAAATCAGTAACTTAATGAAGCTAGTGAGTCGGGGAGATACTACGGTAGTTGACGCTTACCTCTCCCCCGTCTTACGGCGATACATCCAACAAATATATTCAGCTTATACTAACAACGAAATATTGTCATTCCGAGCGAATGCGAAGGAATCTCAACCACCATTAATGTTTATGCAATCCAATGGCGGATTAGTGGATAGTAACTACTTTCAAGGTAAAGATAGCATATTATCAGGTCCGGCGGGAGGAATAGTCGGCGCCGTCAAAACTTCTCAACAAGCAGGATTTAATAAAATTATTACCTTTGATATGGGAGGCACTTCCACCGATGTTGCCCACTATGCAGGAGAATACGAGAGAAATTTCGAGACAGAAGTAGCAGGAGTGAGAATCTGTACTCCCATGATGGCAATTCACACCGTAGCCGCAGGAGGAGGCTCAATTTGCCACTTTGACGGTGAAAGATACCGAGTTGGACCAGAATCAGCAGGAGCGAACCCCGGTCCTGTATGCTATGGTAAGGGGGATAAACTAACCATCACCGACTGTAACTTATTATTAGGTAAAATTCAGGCTGATTTTTTCCCTAAAGTATTTGGTAAAAATGCCAAAGAGTCCTTAAACTTAAGTTTAGTAGAAAAGCAATTTCAGCAGTTAAAAACAACTATTAAAACCGAGAAAAAGATAGAAGCGATCGCCCAAGGATTTTTAACCATTGCCGTAGAAATAATGGCAAATGCCATCAAAAAAATATCTTTGCAAAAAGGATATGATGTCAGTGAGTATGCCCTTTGTTGTTTTGGTGGTGCAGGAGGACAACACGCCTGTTTAATTGCTGAAAATTTAGGCATGAAAACTATAATTATTCATCCCTTTGCAGGAGTTTTATCTGCCTACGGTATTGGTTTAGCAGAAATCATCATTATCAAAGAAAAAAGCCTCAATTATCCTTTAGATATTACTATCATTGAAGATATAAGAAAAGAATATCAGCAATTGGAAATAAAAGCTCAGAAAGATTTAGAAAAACAAATTAATGGACAAAATAATCATTATCAAACTAACTTAAAAATCTATCTAAAATATCAAGGTACAGATTTTAGTTTACCCGTTAACTTTAATAAAAACTATCAAATAATTACTGAAGAATTTAATCAGATACATCAACAAAGGTATGGTTTTATGATTCCAAAAAAACAGTTAATTATAGAAAAAATCTCCCTGGAATTAATTTCTCCTACCTATCAAGAAAATCATCAACCATTAAACAATAATCTTAGCTCTCATTCTCAACCCATTACCACAGTGAAAATGTATAGTAAAACCCAGTGGTATAATACCCCAGTTTATGAGAGAAATAACTTATCTATTAATCAAAAAATAAATGGTCCAGCATTAATTATAGAATCCATTGGTACCAATGTCATTGAAAAAGGATGGCAAGGAGAAATTAACCATAATGGGCATTTAATCTTAACTTATTTAGAGAATCAACCATCTTTAAATATTGTCACTCAAGAAATAGCAAAACCAGATCCCATTTTACTAGAAATTTTTAATAATCTATTCCGTTTTATCGCCGAAGAAATGGGCATAACTTTACAAAATACTAGCTATTCGGTAAATATTAAAGAAAGACTAGATTTTTCCTGTGCGATTTTTGATTCTCAAGGGGAATTAGTGGCAAATGCCCCCCATATTCCTGTACATTTAGGCTCAATAAGTGAAAGTGTCAAAGCCTTAATTAACGATGAGAAAATAACCATTGAAAAAGAAGATGTTTATTTAACTAATAATCCCTATAATGGCGGTACTCATTTACCAGATATAACCGCTATTACCCCAGTTTTTATTAAAAATAATGCAAAACCTAATTTTTATGTTGCTTCCCGTGGACATCATGCAGATATAGGAGGTGTAACTCCTGCTTCCATGCCTTCTAATAGTACCAATATTACAGAAGAAGGAATCTTAATCGATAATTTTTGTTTAATTAAAAAGGGCGAATTTCAAGAGCAAAAATTATATGAATTATTAACTAATCATGCCTATCCTGTGAGATATTATCAACAAAATTTAACAGATTTAAAAGCTCAGGTTGCCGCTAACAAGAAGGGAGTAAAAGAATTAATTAATCTAGTTAATAAATATAGTTTAGATACCGTTAATAATTATATGCAATTTGTTCAAAATAATGCAGAAAAATGTGTTAAAAAAGCTATTAAAAATCTGCATAACGGTACTTATACTATTAATTTAGATAATGGAACAAAAATTGAGACTAAAATAACTATCAATAAGGAAAATTTAACAGCAAATATTGATTTTACAGGCACTTCTCCTCGACAAAATAACAATTTTAATGCCCCTGTTTCTATCACAAAAGCGGTGGTTTTATACGTTTTTCGCACTTTAGTTGACGATGATATACCCCTTAACGCTGGTTGCCTCAAACCTTTAAATATCATTATTCCTGAAGGTTGTCTGTTGAATCCGAAATATCCTTGTGCAGTGGTAGCGGGAAATGTGGAAACATCCCAAAACATTGCAGATTGTCTTTATGGAGCTTTAGGAATTATGGCAAATTCTCAGGGTACTATGAATAATTTTACTTTTGGTAATAGCGAATATCAATACTATGAGACTATTTGCGGTGGCTCTGGAGCAGGATATAACCATCATGGTACAGATGCTATTCAGGTTCATCTGACAAATTCCCGTTTAACCGATGTGGAAGTGTTAGAAACTCGCTATCCTGTCAGGGTTGAGGAGTTTAGAATCAGGGAAAATAGTGGAGGGGAAGGGAAATACAGAGGGGGTAACGGCGTAATTCGTGCCATTCGTTTTTTACAACCGATGACGGCAGGAATTTTGTCTAGTAGAAGGGTGATTTCTCCTCAAGGTTTAGAAGGAGGAAAAGAAGGTAAAAAAGGATTAAATTATATTATTAAAAATAATCAGGAAAAACAATTTTTATTGTCTAATGATACTGTTAATGTAGATATAGATGATGTTTTTGTAATTGAAACTCCTGGAGGCGGAGGATTTAGTATATTAAATATTTTATCTTAATAGGAAACCAGTAAACATCTGGTAAAAATATAAGATTAGACTTCTCCAAAAATTACGATTTTTCAACAGTATTTCGGGCTTCTAGCCTGATTTCTGCCAGATGTCTATTTTATAGCCCGAATTAGGTTGATCCCTAGTAGATTTTAGATCAAACTGCTTTAATTTCAACTAGAAACTTTTTGTAAAGAATAGTTAGCCGCTTGACAAACTTGAGGATGAGAATCTTTGGCGAGGAAATTAAGGGCGGAAATAGCTTTTTTATTCCCCTGAAAATTCCCTAAAGATTCAGCAACTCGTTGACGAATTAACCAATCCTCCGATTGTACAAATACTAAAATTTCTCCGATACAGTCTTCTGCTTTTACTTCTCCGAGGGCAGAAATTGCAGCCTGTTGTAAAGCAGTTTCATTGCTGCGTAAAGCCCCTAATAATAAAGTTTTTGCCCTAATATCTCCTAAATTGCCCAGAGAAACGGCGGCACTAAAACGCACTAACCATTCCGTATCCTCATAAAATGCCCTGACTAAAGGCTCAAAAGCACCAATATCTCTTAAATATCCTAATGCACCTGCCGCATCAGCACGAATACCATAGTCTGGATCTGTTTCTAATAATTTTACTAAGATTGGTAAACATTCCTCAGTTTGTTTCACTCCCAAAGCAAAAATTGCCATAGAACGCACCGGTAACATTTCATCATAGATTACTTTTTTAATTAAAGGTACTGCGTCTTTTGCCTCTACTTGCCTAAGGGATGCAAGGGCAAGGAGTCTATCTTTAGAGTTGCTACTCTCTAAGCGGCGATCGATGTCTGCTAGGTCAATCTTACTCATAATCTTCTCAACATTTCTTTACATTTTCCATTATAGTCTGTGAAAAATCATTCTAGGGAGAAATAATTATTTTTGAGTGAAGATGAACTTATATTCACATAAGTGGTTCATGATACAATTATTATGGAAAAATATAGTCGTCAAAGAAAATGCAGGCAAGAGAAACCACACTACGAGAAATTATACAGGGAGAAAAACAATATATTGTTCCTTTATTTCAACGTCCTTATAGTTGGGAAAAATCTCAGTGGGAACAACTTTGGAATGACATTATTGAATTATTAGATAATGAGTTCAATTCTCCTCACTTTTTTGGCTCAATTGTTACTATGCAAATAGAGTCTTCTCCTGAAGGAATTAGTAAGTTTTTATTAATTGATGGACAACAAAGATTAACAACTATATTAATACTTTTAGCAACCATTAGAGATCAAGCAAATATAATTGATAGTTACAAATTAGTTGACAAAATAAATAATAATTATTTAACTAATACCTATGAAGAAGGGGATAACTTTTTTAAACTTTTACCAACTCAAATAGATGGACAATTTTTTTATGATATTATCAATCAAGAAAATATTGGTATTAAACAGTCTAAAAATTATATTTATGAATGTTATCTTTTTTTCTCTCGTAAAATTAAAAGATTGTCAGAAGGGGAATGTGGAAAATTAATTGATATTATTGGTAGTTATTTAATCGTTATCAGTATTGTTTTAGGAAAAGACGATAACCCTTATTTAGTTTTTGAAAGTTTAAACGCTAAAGGGCAACCTTTAACTCAAGCTGATCTAATCCGTAATTATTTATTCATGGGTATTCAAGGTAGTGATCAGGATAAAATTTATGAACAATATTGGCTACCGATGCAAAACTTATTACAAGATAACTTAACGGATTTTCTCAGATATTATCTCACTAAAAAAGGGAAAGATATTAAAACAAATCAAGTTTACTTTGCGTTAAAAGAACAAGCCATAAAATATGATATAAGAGATTATTTGAAAGATATTTATAAATTTGCTCATTATTATGCTATTTTTCTTAATCCCGAACTAGAAAAGAATATTCAAGTAAGAAAATCTTTAAAAAGAATTAAAAGTCTAGATATAAAAACTGTTTATCCTTTTTTATTAAATTGTTATAATGACTGGCAAGAAAATAGATTAACGGAGACAGATTTTCTTGAGATTTGTAAAATTATTGAAAACTTTATTATTAGAAGATTTGTCTGTAATGTGCAAACGAGGGGTTTAAATCGTATTTTTGCTCTTTTATACACTCAGGTAAGTAAAAATACAGACTTAGAAAATATAAATTTTTTAGACGAATTAAAAAGACATTTACAAACCCAAGATTATCCTCAAGATGAAGAATTTAGAGACAAAATTAAACAGGTTAAATTATATGGTAGTAATCGTACCGAAAAAGCAAGATTAATATTAGAATCCATTGAAGAATCTTTTGGACATAAAGAAACTGTTTCTTTTGATAATCTTACCATTGAACATATTATGCCTCAGAGGTTAAATGAATGGTGGAAAAATCATCTCGGTGAAGATTATGAAATTATCTATGAATTATTATTACATTCTTTAGGCAATTTAAGTTTGACTGCTTATAATTCAGAGTTATCAAATGATACTTTTATTAATAAGCAAAAAGAATTAAAAAATAGTCATTTAGAAATTAATAAATACTTTCAAACTGTCACGAATTGGCATAAGGAAGATATTGAAAATAGAGCGGAAAAATTAGCGGATATTGCTTTAAAAATATGGAGTTATTTTGGGGATAAAAATTACAAATATAAAAGCAGGAAGGGTGTTACTGGAACAACTCCTAAGAGTTTAAAAATGTTTGAGGAAGAATATTCGGTTAAAAGTTGGCGAGATATTTTAGAGATAACCTTAAATAATATTGCTGAAGTAGAAACAGATAAATTTGAAGAATTATTATTAACTTTTCCTCGTTTTTTATCGAAAAACAAAGGAGATTTAAGGGCAACTCGTCAGTTAAAAAATGATATTTTTGTAGAAGTACAACTATCCGCTCAAGACATTTATTCTTTTTGTCAAAAAATTCTGGAAACTTGCGATTTATCTAGCGACGATTGGCAAATAAATCTTGAGGAATAAATAGGCAAAGACTTAACTGTTTCATTAATCCAATTTTTTCAGTAAGAAAATTCATCGGAATTAAGACTTTCAATTTCAGCTTGAATCAATTGTAATTTTGTCATTTTAATTATTTTTTAATAGTATTCTTTCAGAATCATTAAGTAAATTCTAGCAAAGATGCAAAAAAAACAAAAAAAGGTGGGCATTGCCCACCCTACAGAAATAATTTTTTAGTATTTTGCATATTTTTATCTAAGTAGTTTGATATTTGTTGCGTGGGGCGAGGTAGTTACTTAAGTATTTAATTGGGATTTTTTATTGCAATCGCACCTCCTCATTGAAAGCATGAAGAAAAGTTAACTTAATCACACCCTCCATGATAAAATAAGCCTTGATTTAGCTTAAAGTTCGATCGCCGAGCAAAAAACCAATTTCCTTGTTAATATCCCTAATCTTACTATGAATACCGTTGAATCATCACCAGAGCAAGAACAGGAACAAAAACCCGTAGATAACTCTATGGGAGAATTTTATCAACTCCGCAATAACCTGCTCATCGGTACAATCGTCATCGCCCTTGTTAGTTTTATTTTAGTCTGGGTGTTTTATAGCCTTCAAACTAGCCTTAGTTATCTTCTGGGAGCTTGTGTTAGTTTGGTTTACTTAAATATGTTAGCAAGGGAAGTAGAAAGAGTCGGGGTATATAAAACGAAAATTGGTTCAACTCGTCTAGGGATTTTTGTCGGTTTAATGATTATAGCTACCCAATGGCAACAATTACAATTATTACCCGTTTTCTTAGGCTTTTTAACCTATAAAGTGGCGATTTTATTGTATGTAATTCCTACCAGTTTATTGGGTAATCTCCAAAAATCCGCACAAAAGGGCTAATTGTATGGTAAATTGACATCGATTCTTCTAATCAGGACAAATCTTGTTCAATGGAATTCGCAAACACTTTAAATTTGTTTCATCAGTTTAATTTAGCGGCCATCGAAGTTGGCGAACATTTTTACTGGGAGATCGGTAAATACAGAGTTCACGGACAGGTATTTATGGTTTCTTGGTTCGTGATCGGTGTTCTGCTGATCGCATCTATTGCCGCTACTCGTAACATTCAAAGAATCCCCAGTGGCTTCCAAAACTTTATGGAGTATGTACTGGATTTTTTGCGTGGTTTAGCCAAAGATCAAATTGGCGAAAAAGAATATCGTCCTTGGGTACCTTTTATTGGTACACTATTTTTGTTTATTTTTGTTTCTAACTGGTCTGGGGCATTAATCCCTTGGAAATTAATCGAAATTCCTGAAGGGGAATTAAGCGCTCCTACGGTTGACATAAATACCACTGTGGCTTTTGCTTTATTAACTTCTCTCGCTTATTTCTATGCTGGGATTAGTAAAAAAGGCTTAGGTTACTTTGCAGATTATGCTCAACCTTCCCCAATTATGGTACCATTTAGGGCGATCGAAGACTTCACCCGTCCTTTATCCCTA
Organism: uncultured Cyanobacterium sp.; assembly: GCA_964409355.1. Classification (GTDB taxonomy): domain Bacteria; phylum Cyanobacteriota; class Cyanobacteriia; order Cyanobacteriales; family Cyanobacteriaceae; genus PCC-10605. Next base: position 19,291 of record CAYPDC010000005.1, on the reverse strand, counting down.
AGTTTCCGTTTATTCGGTAATATCTTGGCGGATGAGTTAGCGGTGGGAGTATTGGTTTTACTCGTACCTTTGATTATCCCCTTACCTTTGATGATCTTAGGTTTATTTACCAGTGCGATCCAAGCCCTGATTTTCTCAACTCTAGCCGCATCCTATATCGGAGAGGCCATGGAAGGTCATGGAGAAGAACATCACGAATAGGTTAAAATACTTAGTGAGCTAATGAAAATTGAGCCCTGAAAAAAGTCAGAATTTAATCAAACTGACTATCGTAAAAACCCAAAATATAGTTAAATACATTGTGGGCTTAATTTAATCACCATTGTGTGGTTAACTAAACAAGAGGAAAAGATATTTAAACATCGATTCCCCCAAAAATCAACACTGTATTATTTTAGTAAATTAATCAAAAAAAGGAAAAAAGAATTATGGATCCATTAGTAGCCGCTTCTTCCGTTATCGCCGCCGCTCTAGCAGTAGGTTTAGCCGCTATCGGCCCCGGTTTAGGACAAGGTAACGCCGCAGGACAAGCCGTAGAAGGTATCGCCCGTCAACCTGAAGCAGAAGGCAAAATCCGTGGGACTTTACTCTTAAGTTTAGCATTCATGGAAGCGTTAACCATTTACGGTTTAGTTGTGGCTTTAGTATTATTGTTCGCTAATCCTTTCGCTTAATTAATTAGCTTAGATTATAGGATAACCCATAGCAATAATAAATTCAGGTTTTAGGTTTTTAGGGTAGTTCATCGGTAATGACCTATTACCTAAAACCTAGCCACTGAACAAAATACACCATTGCAGTAATAACTATAAGCATAGTTCTAGTTTAGAAAAACGGCACAAGTAAACTCTGACTTTGAGTCAAATTATGATGACACAATGGATTTTATTAGCGGCGGAAACCGCAGAATCAGGGGGCTTGTTTGACATTGACGCTACTTTGCCTTTAATGGCAATTCAGTTTTTGATTTTAGCGTCAATTCTCAACGCTCTTTTTTACAAACCACTGGGTAAAGCCATCGATGAAAGAGCCGGTTATGTTCAAGGGCAATGGGCTCAGGCTAAAAAACAAAAGCAAGATGCCATCGCCGTTGCACAACAATACGAGCAAGAATTACGAGAAGTACGCAAAGAATCTCAAACTATTATTGCTCAAGCTCAAACTGAAGCTCAAAAAATTGTTTCCGAACAGGTACAACAAGCTCAACAAGAGGTAATTGCTGAACGTCAAAAAGCCTCAGAACAAATTGAAGCGGAAAGAAAGGACGCACTATCTATACTACAAGAAGAAGTCAAGGCTTTGAGTAGTCAAATTGTTGAGAAAATAATCGGTGCGGAGTTTGCCAAGTAATTACAGGTAAGATGCCTGTTTTACCTTAACTTTTGGAGCTGGTTTTCTCAGAAAACAATCTACCCCTAGTTTAAATAGAGATTAATTATGATCAATTTATTCTACTTAGCAGTTGAAGAAGCAGGTGGTGGGTTTGGGATTAGTTCAGATATTCTTGGTTCTAACCTAATCAACTTAGTAATTGTGATTGGGTTATTGGTGGTGTATGGCGGGAAATTTGTGGGCAATATTCTCACAGAAAGACGCCATCGCATCGCTGAAGAAATCAAAGAAGCAGAAGAACGTGCCAAAACTGCCGCTCAAGCATTAGCTGAGGCGAAAGAAAATTTAAGTCAAGCTCAAGCAAAGGCTATACAAATTAAAACCGATGCCGAGATGAGAGCAAAAACCACCAGAGAGCAAATTTTAGCTCAAGGGCAAAAAGATATTGAAAGAATGAAAGCCACTGCTGTTCAGGAGTTAGATTTTGAAAGAGCAAAAGTGGTGAGGGAATTAAAGCGTACTATTGCTGTTTTAGCTTTACAAAAAGCTGAACAAGAATTACAAGATCGCTTAAACGATGATATTCAGGGTAAGTTGATCCGTCGTGCTGTTGAGCAATTAGGAGGTTAAAAACAGATGCAAAGTGCTATTACCGCCGAAGTGGTTGAACCTTATGCAGAAGCCTTAATGTCTCTAACTAAATCTCACCATATTACCGATGAGATTGCTTATAGTGTCCGTGAATTAAAGAACTTATTTCAAGAGTCCGAAGATTTACGGAATTTTATGGCAAGTCCTTTAGTTAGTGCCGAAGATAAAAAAGAGGTGATGAAAAGAATTGTAGAAGGAAAAGTTCACCCCTTCCTACTCAATTTTTTATTACTGTTGGTCGATCGCAAACGGATTCGTTTTCTAGAAGGCATTTTCGGTAAGTATTTAGAAATTTTGCGCCAATTAAATAACGTTGTGTTAGCAGAAGTTACCTCTGCTGTACGTCTTTACGAAGGCGAAGCGGAAAAATTGGCAGAAAGAATCAAACAACTCACCGGTGCTAATGGTGTCGAAATCGAGACAAAAATCGATCCTGACATTATTGGTGGTGTGATCATCAAAGTTGGTTCTCAAGTGTATGATGCAAGTCTGAGAGGACAACTGCGTCGTATTAGTTTCAGTATGCTTGGTAACGCATAAGATTAAACTAAAGTTAAATTCCGTATCTAGAGCAAAATTGATAAGCAAACTATTATTTTAGTAACTAAAAATAAGGAAAATGGTAGCAATTAGACCAGACGAAATTAGTAGCATTATTCGCCAACAGATTGAATCTTATGACCAACAGGTTCAAGTTTCTAATGTTGGAACGGTATTACAGGTGGGGGACGGAACTGCCCGTATCTACGGTTTAGACCAAGCTATGGCGGGGGAGTTATTAGAATTTGAAGATGGTACTGTCGGTATCGCTCTTAACCTCGAACAAGACAACGTCGGTGCGGTGTTAATGGGTGATGGTTTAGACATCCAAGAAGGTAGCAGTGTTAAAACTACTGGTAAGATCGCGCAAATTCCCGTGGGGGAGGCTTTAGTGGGTAGAGTCTTAGATGCTTTAGCTCGTCCCATTGATGGTAAAGGGGACATCGAAACCAATGATACTCGTTTAATTGAATCCCCTGCCCCCGGTATCGTTGATCGTAAGTCCGTTTGTGAGCCTATGCAAACTGGTATTACTGCCATCGACGCTATGATCCCTGTAGGTAGAGGACAACGGGAGTTAATCATCGGTGACAGACAAACTGGGAAAACTGCGATCGCCGTTGACACCATCATTAACCAACAATCCGAAGACGTAATTTGTGTTTACGTTGCCATCGGACAAAAGGCTTCCACCGTTGCTAACGTGGTTGATACCTTAAGAGAAAAACGTGCTTTAGATTACACCGTAGTTGTGGCGGCTAACGCCAACGATCCTGCTACCTTACAATACTTAGCACCCTACACAGGAGCTGCCATCGCCGAGTATTTTATGTACAAAGGAAAAGCAACCCTCGTAATTTACGATGATTTATCCAAACAGGCTCAGGCTTACCGTCAGATGTCCTTGTTATTACGTCGCCCTCCCGGACGGGAAGCGTATCCCGGTGACGTATTCTACTTACACTCTCGCCTATTAGAAAGAGCGGCTAAACTCAATGATGAGTTAGGTGGTGGAAGTATGACTGCATTACCTATCATCGAAACTCAAGCAGGAGACGTATCCGCTTATATTCCTACCAACGTAATTTCTATTACTGACGGACAAATCTTCTTATCTTCTGACTTATTCAACGCTGGTTTCCGCCCCGCCATTAACGCTGGTATCTCCGTATCCCGTGTGGGTTCTGCGGCTCAAACCAAAGCAATGAAACAGGTTGCAGGTAAATTAAAATTAGAATTAGCACAGTTTGCTGAATTAGAGGCATTCTCTCAATTTGCCTCTGACTTAGACGCAGCTACTCAAGCACAACTTGCTCGTGGGCAACGTTTACGCCAGTTACTTAAACAGCCTCAAAACTTTCCTTTAGCGGTTTGGGAACAAGTAGCTCAGGTTTACACTGGTATTAACGGGTTATTAGATGATATTGCCGTTGAGAAAGTACAAGATTTTGTCACTAGCTTACGCAACTATATCAAAAACAGTAAGCCCAAATTTGTGGAAATTATTAACACTGAGAAGAAATTAACTGACGAAGCGGAAGCCATATTAAAAGAGGCAGTTGCTGAAGCGAAACAAGCATTTAACGCTTAATTAATTTCTTTTTTACAGGCAAGATGCCTGTTTGACAGGGGTTAATTGGTGGGCAATTGCCCACCCTACATATCATTTATTTTTAGTATCACCTTCCTTCTTGAATTTATCCCCCTCCTTATAAAGGGGGGTTAGAGGGGGTCCCAAATCTCCCTCAACAGATAGTTGTCAATTATCAACTGTTAACCTCAATATTAAGATTATGTCTAACTTAAAAGCAATTCGAGATCGGATTGATTCAGTAAAAAATACGAAGAAAATTACTGAGGCGATGCGATTAGTGGCGGCGGCAAAGGTAAGACGGGCTCAAGAACAAGTTACTGCAACTCGTCCTTTTGCTGATACCCTCGCTCAAGTTTTATACGGTTTACAAAATCGTCTCCGTTTTGAGGATGTGGATTTACCTTTACTCAACGAAAGAGAAGTTAATACCGTTGCCCTCTTAGTCGTGACGGGCGATCGTGGCTTATGTGGTAGTTATAACACAAGTATCATAAAAAGAGCGGAACAAAGAGCGGCAGAATTAAAAAGTCAAGGTCTCAACTATACTTATATCACTGTTGGGAGAAAAGCGGAACAGTATTTTAAACGCCGGGAAGAACCTATCAGTAACACTTTTTATGGTTTAGAGCAAATCCCCACCGCAAAAGATTCTCAGAATATCTCTGATGAGTTAATCTCTTTATTCTTCTCCAATATAGTAGATAGGGTCGAGTTAATTTATACTCGGTTTGTGTCCTTAATTAGTTCTAAACCCATCATTCAAACCCTTTTACCTTTAACTCCTCAAGGCTTAGAGGTGAAAGATGATGAAATCTTCCGCTTAACCGTGCGCAGTGGAAATTTCCAAGTAGAAAGAGAAGCCGTTACTACTTCTGTCGGCGATTTTCCCAGAGATATGATTTTTGAACAAGATCCCGTTCAAATTTTAGATTCTCTCTTACCCTTATATATAAACAACCAGTTATTAAGAGCCTTACAAGAATCTGCCGCTAGTGAGTTAGCCGCTCGAATGACAGCGATGAACAATGCTAGTGAAAATGCTAGTGATTTAATGAAAACTTTGACGTTGTCTTATAACAAGGCTCGTCAGGCTTCTATTACTCAGCAAATTCTTGAGGTTGTAGCCGGTGCAAACTCTTTAGAATAGAATAGTTTAGTTATATTAGTAACCGTGCAGGTTGGGTTAGCGATAGCGTAACCCAACATAACCTGAGTTCGATAGAAGAAAAATGGTAAAAGTAAGATGGGGAGGCATGGGAAGAAAGGGTTTAAAAATGAGCAAGAACAATCATTAAAATTAGTAAATAATATTGATTTACAACTGGAAATTACCAGTCAGTATTTAGAGATTCAGATTTTTGATCGTGGCGAGTTTTTCGATTTGACTTGTGCTTTAGACAATTTGCAAAGCCTAATCCAGTCTGATGACATTAATTTATGGGAAAGAGAATCTCAGTGGGGTTTTATTTTTTTTCTCAAACTCAGAGATGAACATAGTTGGAGCATCCATTATAGTCAGAAATCACATCAACGCAATTGTCTGAAGATGCGATCGCCTCTGTTTTAAGCCGCACCAGAATCTTTGGAAAAAATCACGATGATGGTTTTGAAAATTAACTTTAAGTCGTACACTAAACTCCAGTTTTCCTGATAACGCAAATCAAGTTTAATCACGTCTTCAAAATCCCGGATCTTCGATCGCCCATTTACCTGCCATTCACCACTTAAGCCAGGGCGCACATCTAATCTTTGCCAGTTGGGAACTTCATACCGCTCTACTTCATCAGGAGTTGGGGGACGAGTGCCAATTAAACTCATATCTCCTTTTACCACATTCCAAAACTGAGGGAATTCATCTAAACTGGTTTTACGCAAAAAGCGACCGACACGAGTAATACGAGGATCATTCTCATTTTTAAAAAATGCTCCTTGAGCCTGATTGTCAATAGTGGCTTTAAGGGCTTCCGCATTTGTCACCATGGAGCGAAACTTCCAAATCTTGAATCTCTTACCCATCCAACCGCAACGAGTTTGACTAAACAAAACAGGACCTGGGCTATCTAACTTAATGGCGATCGCAACGGGAATAAATAAAATTCCTACCACTGCCAAACCAATTAAGCCACCGACAATATCCATTAAACGCTTAGTTTTCGATCGCACTGAAGGATGCATTGCGGCGGGGAAATCCTTTAAGGTAGAGTTGGCAATAGGTGTCGTAGGTTCTGTATGGGGTATAATCGAGAGAACTTTTTGCATTCCAATCAGGGAAAATACCTCTGTTACTTGAGGGGTAATACTCCAAATTTGTAAAACAATATTTTTTTCCCTCGTAAATTTCATCAAAGCTACTAAAGAACCAACACCACTACTATCGATAATTTTAGTTCTAGCAAAATCCAAAATAATTTTCTCAACTAATCCTTGATCGAGCCATTGAGGATACTCTTTACCAACAGTTACAAAAATCATATATTTTTCAGAAGAATAACAAATTCTTCAGCTTAAAGATAAAGACCTTCTACTTGAGATTATACTGTAAACGATTTATTTATCCTAGATTGGGAATACTTTTTTGTTTTATTCCAGTCTATGTTCTATTCGACTATATTTTCTGGGACTATTTGTCTTGTCAAATCAAAAATTTATTGTTATAATGGTCAAAGTGTTGATAGATATAAATATGCGGATGTAGTTTAGTGGTAAAACCTTAGCCTTCCAAGCTAATGATGGGGGTTCGATTCCCCCCATCCGCTTTTAAACAAAAATAATTTGCTTTCATTCTTCGATCAGGATTTGAGTATGATTCACCTGAGTTCGATGTAGAAAACCTTGTAAAATAAGCGATTAAGTGCCTTACTATTCATAACGTTTAACTCCGAACTCCGAACTCAGGTAATGTGAGTATTTTTAGTTAAACCACCGCTAAAGATAAGGCTTTTCCCGTAAGACTAAAGGCTCGAACTTCCGTAATTTTTACTGGTACAACTTTACCTTTTAATTCCTCTAAATTTCCGACAAAGAAAGTTAAACGATTACCTCTGGTTCTTCCCATCACTTGAGTTGTATCTTTAGGGTTAACGTCCTCTACTAAGACTTCCTCAATTCTGTCTTGGTATCTTAAGGATCTTTCTCCTGCTTTAATGGCAACTAAGTGGTTTAGTCTCTGGAGGCGATCGCTCTTTTCTTGTTCATCAATTTGATTTTGCCATTCCGCCGCAGGGGTGTTAGGGCGTGGAGAATAGGCGGCAGTGTTAAGTTGATCAAAACCAATATCCTCCACTAATTTTAAGGTATTTTGGAATTGCTCCTCCGTTTCTGTGGGGAAACCAACAATCGCATCGGCACTAATAGCCGCATCAGGCATATATCCCCGAATTTTAGCAATAATATCCCGATAACGTTCATGGGTATAACCCCGTTTCATTGCCTTAAGAATATCATTATCCCCCGATTGAAAAGGAATATGGAAATGTTCACACACCTTCGGTAATTCATAACAAGCCTTGATCAAACGCTCGGTAAAATAACGAGGGTGAGAGGTAGCAAAACGAATACGCTCAATACCTTCTATATCATGAATATAATAGAGTAAATCCGTCAAAGTATGTTTATGTCGCCCCGTTTCCGTCACTCCGGGTAAATCCCGTCCGTAAGCATCGATATTTTGCCCTAAAAGAGTTATTTCTTTATAACCCTGCCTAGCTAATTCTTCAATCTCGGCTTTAATTGCTTCTGGAGTTCTCGACTGTTCTACTCCTCTCACATTGGGAACGACACAATAACTACATCTTTCGTTACAACCATAAATAATATTCACCCAAGCAGAAACCTTACTATCACGGCGGGGTTTAGTAATATCCTCGTAGATATGAATTGGTTCAGTGGCTACTACCTGATTACCAGCGAACACCTGTTCTAATAAACTATCTAAACGGTTAGCGTGTTGAGGACCCATAACTAAGTCTAACTCAGGAACACGTCTTAATAACTGCTCTCCTTCCTGTTGCGCCACACATCCTGCGACAACGAGGGTCAAATCTGGTTCTTGATGCTTTCTTTTTGCCTGTCGGCCTAAATAGGAATAGACTTTTTGTTCAGCGTTATCTCTGATGGTACAAGTATTATAAACAACTACCTTAGCTTGGTTAGGATCTTCTGTAAACTCAAAGCCCATATTTTCAAGTATTCCTGCCATCCTTTCTGAATCGGCTTTGTTCATCTGACAACCAAAGGTTGTGATATGATATAGACGTTTTTCTCGGTTCATAATTTCATAATTAGTTAATAAGTGACAAATTTCCCATCTTTAAATTAATCTCAAAAATTGCTGAAGATTGTCAGTTTGATTATACCTAAAACCTGCTACCTGCTACCTCATACATTTCGACTTCGCTCAATGCACTCTCTCAAACCAGCCTACCAAACAAATCCATTAACAATAAGACAAGAAATTAACTAAAGAGTTGCTTTTAAATATAATAAAAATTATAATATTACATATTTCTTTCGGGAAAAAGAGTAAATAATAACTTATTAATATAAACCTTGCCCACTACCTGATCGCTATTAGGACGGCTTTCTTCCTGCCAAACATCAGCTTTTAATTCTTCTTCAGGGGAGGTTTTCTTTTCCCTTTTGTCCATAGAATCTTCTTTTTGAGAGTTGTTCACTTTAGAAGTAACCTTCTCTTGATTTTTTTTACCTTCTGGGGGTTCTACTATTTCTTGCTGATTATCCTCCCCCTGAGATGAGTTAACATCAGATTCAGCTTGTGATGTAGATTTATTTTCCAAGTCCGAATCTTCGGAAGAATTTCCCTCAATTTGACGGGTGCGATCGCCTCTTATCGAACCAGCAGGAATTACATCTCCAGTATCAACATTAATATTATAAATAGTAACAGAAGCACCCAAAGAAGCCTGATGACCAATAACACAATGACCAAAAACCAGACAACCTGCACCTAAAATAGCATTAGCCTTGATTTCAATATCACCGTCATAAGCAGTAATAACAGTACCCATACCCAAACAAACACCACCATGAATGACAATTTTATTGCCGGGGGTAGCATTGAGAATCACTCCCATCGCAATCATTGCCGAGGAGTCAACAGTGACATCGCCTCGAACATGGGTTGTTTCATGCGTACTAGATTGAAGAATGGGTAAAGACATTCTGAAGAATTTAGAATTAAGAATGTTAAGAGAGGTGTCAGGTGTCAGGTGAATGAATAAAAACCCTTGCCTTGTACCTTTTGCCTGTTGCCTTTTACTTATTACTTATTACTCAAAGATTACGGTCTTTGAATGATGGTTTCCAAAACACGACGTTTAGCTTTAGTATCAATACCGATCAAACGGACATATTCTCCTGAGTGATCTTTTAAGCAACCTTCAAGGGCATTTAATACCTGACTTTCGTTGGTGCTGGAAATAGGAGAGCAAGAATGCCAAGATTTAGCACGAAAACGGCGTTTATCGGCGTGTTCTGTCCCGATTTTATAACCCTGTGCCAATAAAGAACGAACTTGGCTAATTGTCTCAGAATTTAGGGAACTAGAGCCATTATAGGTACTTGTGCCATAGCTACTAGAAACACTGCTACTGATAGAATTGGATACACCATTGTTATTGCTAACAGTAGGTGCAGAAGAATTATTATCCCCCGGACGCTGAATAATCATCTCTAATACACGACGTTTCGCGTTGCTATCAATACCGATTAAACGGACATACTCCCCAGCATGATCCCGCATACAACCCTCTAAAGCACTGATTACTTGACCTTCATTAGTGCTAGTAATGGGAGAGCAAGATTGCCAAGATTTAGTACGGAAACGGCGTAAATCAGCGTGCTCGGTGCCAATCTGATAACCTTGAGCCAACAAAGAGCGAACCTGTTGTACTGCTTCTGAACTTAGTCCACCAGAAGACATTGAGCTTCCACCATTAGCAGAATAGCCATTAGAAGCACCATTGCTACTTCTGCTCACCACCGCACCATTTTCTCCTGGGCGTTGAATGACGATTTCGGTGATACGACGTTTAGCTTGAGGATCTACCCCAACAATTTGCACATACTCACCATCAAAATCTTGTAAATAGCCTTGAATTTGATCGATCGCCTGATTAACGGAATTAGTAGTTACACTAGGGGCGATTAACCAAGACTTAGTGCGAAAACGGCGTTTGTCAGCGTGTTCGACACCAATATTATAACCACCTTGAATTAAAGAGCGAATTTCGTCAGTCCAATGTCCATTACCTTGAGAATAGCTACCACCATTAACTTTCCCATTACCCTTAACACTGCCTAAATCGACTTTAGCAGAAACAGTGGTGACAGAAGTAGGTTGACCGGGGGTATCTTCAGGGCGTTGAATAATCACCTCCGCTACTCTGCGTTTCGCTTGAGGATCAACCCCGATTAAACGAACATATTCACCCTGATATTCATGAAGTAAGCTCTCTAGTTCTCTTAAAATAGCATTTTCATTCGTACCCTGCAAAGAACCCGTTAACCAAGACTTCGTTTTAAAACGACGAGCATTTGCGTGCTCGATGCCAATGCTATAGCCTTGTCTGAGCAAGGATCTGACTTGATTAGTAATATCTGTATTTAAACTCATATTAGTTTCCGATTTATAATCATTACTATAATTAGAAGTAGCTACCCGTGCCGAGGCTTGATTTTGCTCTCTGATCGGGTTGATACAAGCAGAGTTTTGGGAGCAATGATAACCGGCGACTAAGGCTTCATTGATATGAACCACATGGGCTGCAAACTCCCTATCCTCTGGTTGCACATCAGGAAGGCGATCGGCTTGTTGCTGGTTGGTAATCACCGCCCCAGAAGGAATGTATTTGCCGGGGGGAATTTCTACATCCTGAATTAAAACGTGCATCATCACAATGCAACCATCTCCGACACGGGCATTAAATACCGTAGAGCGAAAACCGATAAAGCAATTATTACCCACATAAGCAGGACCATGAATCAATGCTAGGTGGGTAATACAGGTATCCGCACCAATCCAGACGGAATATTCTTTCCCGTCATACCCTTGTACTCTACCTTGTTCTAAGCCATGAATCACAACACCATCTTGGATATTGCTACCATCCCCGATATAAAAAGGTGTTCCTTCATCAGCACGGATAGAAGTACCCGGTGCAACCAAAACATTTGCCCCTACTTTCACATCTCCAATTAAATTAGAAAATGAGTGAATGTAAGCAGTGTCATCTACTGTGGGCTGGGCTAAGTTTTTTGACCAAGGAGTTGGGGGAGCCGCCATAATTGGGACGCTCACTTTTTACCTCCATTAATAAATTATTTATTTCACTTTAAATTATGGGATTTTCAGGAAATAAAAATATCCTTTTGATCCATGTAAATTAACTTTTTATCACCTTAGTTAGAATTACAAATTACAATAGTAGAAAAAGTATTTTAATATAGTCTTTCTGCATCTTTTTTGCTGTATAAAAGCTCAGATGCCACTGTAACTGTATCTATTATGCCCACTACCATTGCGTCCACGGGACGATCCTCATGACCTGTTTCTTTCCGAGCAGAACTGCCACGAGTTACAAGTACCCATTCATGAATTCCTGCTCCTACAGTGTCTCCTGCTACCTCATATTGTGATAAAGGATTACCACTTACATCTAAAAATTGTACTAGAAGTAATTTAACTCCTGTAAGAGTTCTGGACTTGTGGGTACTTACTACTGTCCCACATACTTTAGCAATTTGCATTAATATTTAGTTACTATAATTACGGTCTGCCCAAGGGACGAGGATTGACACTTTCTCTGAATTGTTCTACTTCTTCGGTGTAACGAATCGGTAACACATATTCGAGGTTTTCGTGAGGACGAGCGATGATATGGTGAGATAAAACTTGACCACCTTTTACTCGTTTCACGTTTTCGATCCCTGCGGCCACGGAAGCCTGTACTTCAGAAACATCTCCACGAACAATTACAGTTACACGACCGCTCCCAATTTTTTCGTAACCAACAAGGGTTACACGAGCCGCTTTTACCATAGCATCTGCGGCTTCGACTACGGCGGGAAAACCGAGGGTTTCTACCATTCCTACTGCGATTGACATTATTTTTTCTGGGGTTTAATTTTGTTTACTAAAAGTTTAATCATCGAGTTTTGAGGCTCTAATCGTCACAAGAAATCAGGAAAACTGATTACAATATTGTTTAGTAGCTACGGAATTGTTCTACTTCTTCGGTATAACGAATTGGCAATACATATTCGAGGTTTTCGTGAGGACGCGCAATAATATGGGTGGACAATACTTGTCCTCCGTTTACTCTGTTTACGTTTTCGATTCCTGCGGCCACGGAAGCCTGTACTTCGGATACATCACCCCGAACAATTACGGTTACACGACCACTACCGATTTTTTCGTAACCAACGAGGGTTACACGGGCCGCTTTAACCATAGCGTCAGCGGCTTCTACTACGGCGGGAAAACCGAGAGTTTCTACCATTCCTACTGCGATTGACATTATTTTTTCTGAGGTCTAATTTTATTTACTATAAAGTTCAATGCTAGAGTTTCGAGGCTCTAATCTTGAGAGAAAATCATTGATGATTAATTACATTAATGCTTAGTAGCTACGGAATTGTTCTACTTCTTCGGTGTAACGAATCGGTAACACGTATTCGAGGTTTTCGTGGGGACGAGCGATAATATGGGTGGATAATACTTCTCCTCCGCTTACTCTGTTGGCGCAATCGATACCTGCGGCAACGGAAGCCTGTACTTCGGATACGTCTCCACGAACAATTACAGTTACACGACCACTTCCAATTTTTTCATAACCAACGAGGGTTACACGGGCGGCCTTTACCATGGCGTCAGCGGCTTCTACTACGGCGGGAAAACCTAAAGTTTCAATCATTCCTACTGCAATTGGCATTTTGTCTTTCCTTTGATATACTAATAAATTTACTAAAATTGAAATCAATATTTATTTTTACTAGGGGCGATCGCACTTTTTTTGACGATTTTCCCCTGAGTATGGAATTTTTACTTTGATTTCAGATATTTTTTTAATCTATCTAAAATAAGGATAAACAAGCATGGTACGTTTGACAAGATAAATCGTCATGATATTTATTAATCTGTTCCTTAACAATAATTAATAGTCAATGGTTCAAGTGAGGAGTAATCAGTAATGAGTAGGGAGTAATCAGTAATCAGTAATGATTGAGAAGTCGGGAGAGACTTTATAATTGTTCATTGTTCATTGTTCATTGTTCATTGTTAACATGGCTATTTTAATTACTGGTGGTGCGGGTTATATTGGTTCTCACACCGTTAAACTTTTACGGAGTAAGGGGTATGACATCCTTGTTTTCGATAACCTCGTTTATGGACATCGAGATATTATTGATAAATTAGGGGTTAAGTTTATGGAAGGAGATTTGGGCGATCGCACCTTATTAGATAAACTCTTTCAAGAGCATAAAATTCAAGCAGTGATTCACTTTGCCGCTTATGCTTATGTAGGAGAATCGGTGGAAAATCCTGCTAAATATTACCGCAATAACGTTACTTATACCCTTAATCTCCTTGAGGCGATGGAAAAAGCAGGGGTGAAAAAAATCGTCTTCTCCTCCACTTGTGCTACTTATGGCATCCCCGAAGAAGTACCGATTAGAGAAACCCATCCCCAAAACCCCATCAATCCTTATGGTTACACTAAATTAGTGGTAGAAAAAATGTTAGCAGACTTCCAGAGGGCGTATAATTGGGAATACGTTGCTTTTCGCTATTTTAACGCCGCCGGGGCATCTAGTGATGGTTTAATCGGAGAAGATCACGATCCCGAACCTCATTTGATCCCCTTAGTTTTATATGCCGCTTTAGGTAAAAGGGATTCTGTCTCTATTCTCGGAGACGATTATCCTACCCCTGACGGCACTTGTATTCGGGATTATATTCATGTAGAAGATTTAGCCCAAGCTCATCTTTTAGGCTTAGAATACCTCTTAGAAGGGGGTAAGAGTGAGGTATTTAACCTCGGCAACGGGAATGGTTTTTCGGTGAAAGAAGTAATTGAGGCGGCAAAGAAAGTCACTGGCAAAGATTTTACTGTCAAAAACGCTCCCCGTCGCCCCGGTGATCCACCGATGTTAGTGGGAAGTAGTGAAAAAGCCCGTCAAGTTTTGAATTGGCAACCTCAATACCCAGATATTGAGACAATTATCCGTCATGCTTGGCATTGGCATCAATTCAGACACCGATAGCACCTGAGTTCGATAATAGGAAAAAATGATGAAGACCTTCCAACTCAGGTGTTAGCAATTATACTAATTTCTAATTGTTTAGCTCATTCTATCAATGGTGCGATATTGGATCGCCTCGGCAATATGAGGAGGTAGAATACTATTTTCCCCTGCTAAGTCGGCAATGGTGCGTGATACTTTCAGTATTCTGTCCATCGCCCTTGCAGATAACCCTAGTTTCCGAATGGCATTTTCTAATAAGTTTTTACTGGTGTCATCTAACTGGCAATATTCTCTTAAATGGTGCGATCGCATCTGAGCATTACTAGAGATTTTATCTTTTTTAAAGCGTTGATTTGCCTTACTTCTTGCCTTTGCTACCCTTTCCCTCACTGCTTCGGAGTCTTCCCCAGTTTTCTGTTGCGTCATTTCTTCTGGTTTGAGGCGACTCACTACAACTTGTAAATCGATGCGATCGAGCAAAGGTCCTGATAATTTTGCCCAATATTGTTCTCTTTGTCGTGGGGAACAGGTACAAGGTTGCAGATTATCTCCGAAATATCCACATGGACATGGATTAGTACTTGCAACAAGGGTAAATTGAGCAGGAAAAAGCACGGATTGACGGGCGCGAGAGATGGTAACATACCCATCTTCCAAGGGTTGGCGCAAATACTCCAGTACACTACGCTTGAACTCTGTAAGCTCGTCCAGAAACAAGATACCAAAATGAGACAAAGAGATTTCCCCTGGTTTTGGAAACGAACCTCCTCCCACCAAAGCCACGCCACTAGCGGAGTGATGAGGACTACGAAAAGGACGCTCTCGAATCAGTTTTCCCTCATTTTTCAGCAATCCTGCCACGGAATAAACCTGAGACACTTCCAACGCCTCCCCAAAGCTCAGAGGCGGTAAAATGGAAGCCATACGCCTCGCTAACATAGTTTTTCCCGCCCCCGGAGGACCGACAAAAATGAGATTATGACCTCCCGCTGCCGCAATTTCTAACGCCCGACGAGCATGATGTTGTCCTTTGACATCCCTTAGGTTATAGTTATCCTGAATAAAATCATCATCGAGATTCATTTCAGGGGAAACGGGAGAAAAAGCCGAGGGATTCTGTAAAAAGTCCGCAACCTCGTTAATATTATTTAAGCCATAAACCTTAATTCCTTCTACTACGGAGGCTTCTTGAGCATTATTTTTCGGTACAACAATACCTTGAAACCCTAATTTAGAAGCAGTCACCGCCATTGGTAACACTCCTGCGATCGCTCTTAAGCTACCATCAAGGGAAACCTCTCCCAAAAACAGAAATTGATCTAAATAAGTGGGATCAACCTGCTCTGATGCTGCTAAAATACCAATACTAATGGGTAAATCAAAAATAGGTCCTTCTTTGCGCAAATCGGCGGGGCTTAAATTAACGGTTATCTGCCTGACAGGAAAAGCAAAACCAGAGTTTTTCAAAGCCGCTTTTACCCTTTCTCTGGACTCTTGCACCGCAGTATCAGGCAAACCAACTATAATAGTTTTTGGTAAACCTCCAGATACGTCCACCTCAACCCCTACTTTTACCCCTTCAATGCCGACAATAGTTGCACTCCAAACTCGACTAAGCATTTTACTGTAATCTAGCTAACACTGAATTTTACCTTTACTGATTTGATATTACATGATAAAAAGAAAAAAGAGCAATATTTTTTTATGGATGGCTTTCACTAAACATACTGATAACCAGTATATCTTCATTTAGCTAGTTCTCGTAACGCATTATTGATTATTCTCTATTCTAAATTCTAATTCTCATGTTTTCAGATCAACTTTTTCAACTGCAACAGTTTGCTAATAAGTTAGTTAATAATCAACTCCATCAAGTGTCTATTTTCAGTGTTTTGATTATTTTTTTCACAGGTTTAATCACCAGTTTGACTCCTTGTATGTTATCCATGCTTCCTTTAACCGTTGCCTATATTGGCGGTTATGAAAATAAAGGCAGATTTTCTTCTTTTCGACAATCTACTTATTTCGCTTTTGGATTAGCCACGACTTTGGCTTTATTGGGGGTTGTTGCCGCCTTATTGGGTAAAGTTTATGGGCAGATTGGTACTGGTTTACCGATATTCGTAAGTGCGATCGCAATCTTAATGGGATTAAATTTATTAGAAATAGTGCCGTTAAAATTTCCTAATTGGGATGGTAGTAACTGGATAAAAGATCATTTTCCTGATAGTCTTAAATCCTATTTATTAGGGCTAACATTTGGCTTAATTGCTTCTCCTTGTAGCACACCAGTGTTAATAACTTTA
Source organism: uncultured Cyanobacterium sp. (assembly GCA_964409355.1). Lineage (GTDB taxonomy): Bacteria > Cyanobacteriota > Cyanobacteriia > Cyanobacteriales > Cyanobacteriaceae > PCC-10605. Next base: position 2,602 of record CAYPDC010000005.1, on the reverse strand, counting down.
TTGGCTTTTGTGGGAAGTAGTAAAAATATTATTTTAAGTTCTTTTTTTCTTATTAGTTATGCAATAGGTTATGTTTTCCCTTTGATTTTAGCAGGTACATTTACAGGAACATTAAAAAGTTTATTAAATTTAAGAGTTATTACTCAATGGATAAATCCTCTTAGTGGGGCAATTTTATTAATATTTGGTATCTATTCTTTATCCTCTCGATTTATTTAGGGTTTGCTGAAAAAGTTTTTTGATGAGGAGAGGAATGCTCAGTTTTTGAGTAAAAATTGCCAAAAATGCGCACTTTTTTGTAAATATAGCAATCAGGAATGATTTGTGAGATTTTAATGGAAAACGATTCTCCCCTCGCCCTCTGGGAGAGGGGTTGGGGGTGAGGGCAGATAGTATTATGTTCTCATGACTGATTCCTGATTGCTATATATAGCAATCCTAAATCAGTTGTGAGAAATAAAAGCATCATAATCAAAACCTCCTAAAACTAACGATTAGACTAAACACCTTGATTTATAAACACTTCTCCTGACTCCTGACTCCTACCTTCATGATAATCTCACAACTCAAATAGGAGCGCTATAGTATATCTAAACCCTTGATTTTAATAGCTTTCTGATTTATTCAGCAAACCCTAATTAATCAATGATAGGAATCCATTATAATTTGTGAGATTTTTAGATTAGTTTCCCCATTTTTTCTTACATCCGAACTCAGGTAAATATGCAATTAATTTTACTCTCTCACTTATACTTACCATCATTAAAACACCTTTTTAGTACCCCGTAATTATTTAATCGTTGCCCCAAATTCGGTAATTAAAATTTCTTTCAATACTGATTTCAAATCATCACAGGGGATGCTTTTCTCTTTGAGACTGCCTAAATGAGCATCCTTACCGACTTTTCCGCCCATAAAGATATTAACACCTTCTACCACTTGCCCATCTTTTTTCGCTTTTGTCCCCATAATGCCAATATCTCCTGCTTGAGCTTGTCCGCAAGAGTTAGGGCAACCAGTCCAGTGCATTCTCACTTTAGAAGCAATATTTAGCTCATTATCCAACTCTTGAGCTAATTTTAAGGCTCTTTGCTTAGTTTCTATTAAGGCAAAATTACAGTATCTTGCCCCAGTACAAGAAATTACAGAACGTGTTAAAGCACTGGGATTAACCGAATAACGCTCTAAAATCGGTTCGGTTAAAAATGCTTCTACTTTATCATTAGGTATAAAAGGAATGATCATATTTTGTTCTACTGTAGCCCGTACTTCACCGTTCCCATAAACATCCGCTAAACGGGCGATTTCAAATAAACCCTCCGCATCCAAATGCCCTACGGGGATATGAATACCAATATAACTATAACCCTCTTGTTTTTGTGGATAAACTCCGATATGATCTCTTTTTTCAAGGGTAATTTCATTTTTAGGGGCAGCGAATTGAAGGGATTTTCCCAGTTTTTTCTCGATTTCGATGCGGAAACGATTCATACCCCATTTGTCGATTAACCACATTAAACGGGCTTTTGCTCGATTTTCCCTTAAGCCTTCTTCTAAACCACATTCACTATAAACACTAAGAATAGCGGCACACAATTCTAATACTTCCTCATTGGGTTTTACCCACACATCCATTGGGATAGATTCAGCACAACGTTGTGCCGATAAATAACCCCCTACTACTACATTAAATCCTAATTCTGCACCTCTATAAGCTGGTAAAAAAGCAATGTCATTTAATTCGGCGTGGATGGAATTATCCCTACTACCTTCGATCGCAATGTTCAATTTACGAGGAAGATTGCTAAACTCATAACTACCCTTCCCGTAATTAGTAATTAAATCCTGCAATTTTTGGTTTAATTCCCTCGTATCGATTAATTCTTCAGTATCAATACCTGCAACTGGAGAACCTGTCAAGTTACGCACATTATCCATGCCAGATTGAATAGAAGTCATGCCCACTGCTTCGAGGTTACGAAAAATATCGGGTATATCTTCTAAATGCACTCCTCTTAATTGGATATTCTGACGGGTAGTAATATCGGCTTTTCCATCATCACCGTAGCGATCGATAATTTCTGCAAAGGTGCGTAATTGATTACTGTTAAGAATACCGTTAGGAGTACGTAATCTCAACATAAATTTACCCGGAGTGACAGGACGAAAAAAGATGCCTAGCCATTTCAAGCGAATTACTAAATCATCTTCTTCCATTGCTTCCCATCCCTTATGAGCAAATTTTTCAATTTCCTCTTTTATATCTAAGCCGTGTTTAGCTTGTTTAACTTTCTCTATTTTGTTTAGTTTTACTTTTTTTGGTGCTTCTGCATCGGTAGCAACAACCATAATTTAACCTCTATTGAATGGTAAATGTTTATAAAATCTCGATAAAAAAACTTAATATAGTTAATTACTCAATAGGTTATTGATTTGATTTTTAATATTTTGTAACTTTCAATACTGAATCATTTTTTATTCTCATTAAATACATAATAATTATTCGCTTTTCGCATCAAACAAAACTATATTCATCTAATACTTTCAGTGAACTACTCACATTCGCTACGCTGAAATGTGAGCTTCTTACCCAACAGAATGC